>NZ_JBHILR010000001.1:0-334152 GCF_042193415.1 Bartonella sp. TT121SHDZB
ATTTTAATTATGAATCTTTTGTCTGCTTGTGCGTTAGCACCAAAACTAAAGCAACCAAGTGATAGGAACCGCATACCAGTTAATAAAACAATCCCTGCCGAAATCAAGCGAGCAAACATATGAAAACAAAACAAATAAAACCAGTGAAAGCCGAACAACTTAACAGTTATTACGAAGAAAGTCGGGGTTTAGAACGTGATCTCATAAATGAATTTATAAGATCGCGTAGGACGGCATGGCGTGTAGCGGGTGCTGTTGGTCTTTTTGGCTTATTCGGTATGATATGTGGAGTCGTTGGATTTTCCCAACCAGCTCCAACTCCTTTAGTATTACGCGTTGATAATACAACGGGTGCTGTTGATGTTATCTCGATCATGCGCGAGCATGAAACCAGCTATGGTGAAGTTGTAGACAGATATTGGCTCAACCAATATGTACTGAACCGTGAAATTTACGACTACGATACCATTCAATTGAACTATGATACAACAGCACTTTTAAGCGCAGCAGCTGTTCAACAAGAATATTATAAAATTTATGAAGGAGAAAATGGGCGGGACAAAGTGCTGTCTAACAAAGCACGTATCACAGTTAAAGTACGATCAATCCAACCCAATGGTCACGGTCAAGCAACTGTACGTTTTACGACGCAACAACATGACAGCAACGGTGCAACTGGACCAAAACAACACCAGATCGCAACAATTGGCTACACCTATGTCGGTGCACCCATGAAATCATCTGATCGATTGCTTAACCCCCTTGGTTTTCAAGTGACAAGTTACCGTTCTGATCCGGAAATCCTGTTGAATGATTAAGGAATTGATTATTATGAAAAAACTTGCATTCATTGTTCTATTATATTTGTTTTCTTCTCTTTATACAGTACCTGTGCAGGCACTCAAAAGCCCATCAAATTCACAATATGATCATCGCATTCGCTATATAACATATAATGAAGCCGATGTGGTTCAAATTGAAACGGTTCTTGGTGTAGCAACACATATCATTCTTGAAGAAGGTGAACAGTATATCACTCATGCTTTTGGTGATTCAGAAGCCTATGCCTTTGCTCATAAAGGGAAACATATTTTTATTAAGCCGAAAGCAGAACTTGCCAATACCAATCTCATTGTTGTAACTGACAAACGCAGCTACAAATTCCGACTACAATTTCGAAATGATCGTGCGGGATCGACCTATGAATTGGCTTTCCATTATCCCGATTCAAATAATAATAAATCAGAAGAAAACAGCCAGCGCCTTGCGATTGAACGTGGTTTCCACCAAAACGTAAGAGGCTATAATCTCAGTTATACTATGAGTGGTCACCAAGATATTGCTCCGATAAATGCTTGGGACAATGGGCGTATTACTTACTTTAAATTTCCCGCTAACATGGATATGCCATCGATTTATGTCGTAGACGCTGAAGGGAATGAAAGTTTAATACCACGCACTGTTGTCGGTAGTTCTAATGATATTATCGCCGTTCATAAAATCAATCCTAAGTGGCTTATACGACTTGGTAAACGCGCTCTAGCTGTTTTCAATGAAGCCTATGACCCCAATGGTATACCAAATACAACTGGAACAATATCTTCAGTGGTTCATCGTATTAATAAAGGAGGAAAATAATGTTTGACAATAAGAAAG
The DNA here is from genome assembly GCF_042193415.1 of Bartonella sp. TT121SHDZB. Taxonomy (NCBI): domain Bacteria; kingdom Pseudomonadati; phylum Pseudomonadota; class Alphaproteobacteria; order Hyphomicrobiales; family Bartonellaceae; genus Bartonella; species Bartonella sp. TT121SHDZB. The sequence continues at coordinate 1,657 of NZ_JBHILR010000001.1, forward strand.
GAGATGAAAAAGATATAAAACTGGACAATGCAGAGCAGAGACATGTTGAAAATACATATGGAGGGTCGGAACTAGGCTCTGAACGTCGTCCGACAATTCCAGGTACCCGTGCATTATTAGTGGTAGGACTTATTGTCATAGTAGCGGTACCGATTGCTTTGACGTGGAAAGCTTTTAAAATGCGTGATACCGTAGAAGAGGAGGAGGAGAAGCCGCAACAAACAGTACAGCAAATTATACCAAGCTATACCCCCCGAATTATAGAAGAGCCAAAGCTTATAGAAGAACCAGAGAAACCAACACAAACAGAAAGCTCAGCTTTGGATATTTCACCAGCCTTGAGTAAGCTTCTCCAAACAACCATTCCCCCACATCTTCTCAGAGATTCTGAAGAATTAGCACGCAAACGTATGCTCAGTTCTGGTCTTAACAGTGGTGGTAGCGAAGGATCTACAGAGACAAAAAGAACATCGAATGATGATGGAAATGGCGCATTATTCGACCATCTCCAACCAGTACGTTTAGGTCAATCACAAGCGATGCAACTTCGTAATCGTGACCTCTTGATTACGCAAGGAACACAAATAGATTGCACGTTAGAAACAAAGATCATCACATCACAACCGGGCATGACAACATGTCATTTAACACGTGATATTTATTCCACAAGTGGTCGTGTTGTTTTGCTCGACCGTGGTTCTAAAGTTGTTGGTTTTTACCAAAGCGGCATACAACAAGGACAAACACGTGTATTTGTGCAATGGTTACGCATTGAAACGCCTTCTGGTGTTGTTGTCAATCTTGACTCACCCGGCACAGGTCCTCTTGGTGAAGCAGGTATTGGCGGCTGGATAGATAGGCACTTTTGGGAGCGATTTGGCGGTGCGATTATGGTAAGCATCATCGGCGATTTAGGAGAATGGGTAAAAGGTAAAATTAATAAAAATAGCAAAGAGAATAAAGAAAATGCACAACCTCAAGGTGTTCAGTCTCAAGGTGTTCAGAATGCTGAATCGATAGTAACCGATGTTATTCAAAATTCCATCAATATTGCACCAACACTTTATAAAAACCAAGGCGAGCGAGTAAATATTTTTGTTGCTCGTGATCTGGATTTCAGCGATGTCTACAGTCTCGTCACACGTTAAACCAATACAGAAAGATCAAGCAGTTTCTCAACTTTTGCAACCGCTTGATCGTTTCTTAGAAGATCCGGAGATCATTGAATTATCGATCTGCCGCCCCTGTGAAGTATGGACGAAAAGCTTTCAGGGTTGGCAGGTACATAGCGTACCAGAGTTAACAACCGCTTTTTTGCAAACGCTTATTACAGCTATTATTGTTTATAATGGTATGGCTCCTAAAAGTATTAATTATGTGCTATTGCCTGGTGGACAACGTGGTACAATTATACAAACACCAGCTGTCATTGATGGTGCTCTTTCCTTTGTAATTCGTAAACATTCTCTTATAGTTAAAACGTTAGAAGAACTCAAAGAAGCAGGTGCGTTTGATAATTTCTCTGACGTAAGTTTTAATAAGCCTACGGAAAAAGAAGCAAATAACTTGTTATCGAAACAGGACTTCACACGGTTGGAACCATTTGAAGTTCAGCTCTTGCAACGTAAACGTGATGGAAAAATTCTTGAATTTCTGGAAGAATGCGTACAACACAAACGCAACATTATCATCGCAGGCAAGACAGGATCTGGTAAAACAACATTTGCCCGCTCACTCATTGAAAAGGTCCCTGCAGAAGAGCGTATCATCACAATTGAAGATGTCCATGAACTTTTTCTACCCAATCATCCCAATCATGTACATATGATTTATGGCAACAATGTAGGCCGTGTTTCAGCTGAAGAATGTCTAGATGCGTGTATGCGTCAATCGCCTGACAGAATTTTTCTCGCTGAATTACGAGGCAATGAAGCATGGGAATATCTCAATTCGCTCAACACAGGTCATCCCGGATCGATTACAACAACGCATGCCAACAGCGCTTTGCAGACATTTGAACGATGCGCTACCTTGATTAAAAGATCAGAAGTAGGCCGCCAACTCGATTTAGAAATGATAAAAATCGTTCTCTACACAACAGTTGACGTAGTATTGTTCTTTAAAGATAGAAAACTCTCTGAAGTTTTTTACGACCCGATTTTTGCTAAATCAAAAATCGCTTAAAGGAGATTCTGCTCTCGATAATATCACACAGACAAAAAAAGCCGTAACAATTGGTTACGGCTTTTTATTTCATCCCCCTCTTCTCTTTGCTTTTTCAATACATTCTCTACATTTTTAATGAACAAAAGAAGAAAAAATTAAGAGACAACAATGCCACGAGAAAACAAAATCACACATAAAGTTCTTTCTCAATTCTCTTACTTTTGATAATTTTTTCCATTTATCTTTTGAAAATATGTGTTTGATGTGAAAGAAAAAATGAATCTTAATTCGCCTATCAAAGAAAGCTAAGTGACACAGATACTTTTATCACGAATAATTATCGTCTTAAAGATAAGGGCTTATCATTTAAAAATTCTAAGTTCTATTTTCAAATAATCAATAAATATGTTTTTTAATCAAACAATCTTCAGACACAAAAAACCTAATACAAATATACTATCATTTCGATTTAGCATTCATAAATCACATTCCATTCGATAAAGTATAGTAGCATATCAACTTCTTCCACGGACGAAGCAAAATTTTTAATTAACCTCTACCAATTTGTAAACAATCAAATTTCTCTTAAGAAAGCCTTGCTAACCATAAACGTGGTGCATATCCCCACCCTAAAGAACGATGCCCATAAAATATACAAATAAGCGCTACTCTGAATATTTCTACTCTCTTTTCTGCACCTCAAAGAACGAAAATTCCTACAAGCACAAATCTATAATCCCACTTTTTAAACCACATAATATTGATTTATAATGATAGTTCATTGTTTTGCATATCAAATGAGAAACTCTAACATCGTAAGGTTCTCTCATTTCAAATCTTTCTATGTTGAATCAATCAAAATCACTTTCTTGCACACATCACAAGCAGAGCGGGTGTATGAATAAAAACTATAGAAAAAAGGACTAAAAATGCCCCTTATGAACCGTTTAAAGTGCCAAGGGCTGCGCAACATTGGGAATCTAGCACAGTCAATGATAGTGCCAGCTTTCTCCTTCATAAGCGTAAAGATGGGAGTACTCAATGGCTTTATCGTTATACCATTCACGAACGACGTCGTGAAATGGGCTTGAAAACATTGAGAAATATTTCTTCAAAAAAGCCCGTGAAACTGCAACCCAAGTGTATTTGATTTGGGGCGTTCTGTTTTGCATAAAGGTCGTGACCTCATTAAAGAACGCAATAAACAAAAGTGTAAGGCGATAAGCAATCTTTATTATTTAAAAGATATTGCTTTAGATACTTTTGAAAGTCGTAAAGCTAATTGAAAGATGATGGAAAAGTTGGAAATTGATTTGCACTTTTACGACTTTATATTCTCCCCCAATGAGGCTGTATACCAATTTCAAAGATTACGCCAACAAAGATACGCAATACCCCCTCCCCATCTGCCAATATAAAAGATGGAACTACTGATAAAGCTCTCTTTTGCCTTAATCTTTGTCTCAAATACGCTGCTGCATTGGGATCGAATGTTGATTTACAAGCAACAGAAAAAACACGCGCGCTCTTAGAGAAACAATACCATAAAGCGCAAAATTTACCAGCGATGAATTGAAAAAATGTGCCTGCTTTTTATCAAACACTCTGCAAAACAACAACCATGACACAACTAGCTTAGCGCTTGCTTATTCTTACAAGCGTTCTTACACATCCTTTGCGTCATATTCATAAAGATCAAGTTGATAATGATATATGGACAATTCTTGGCTTGAAAATATGAAAGAAAGGTGTGATTCTACAACAGAATTTCGTGTCTCTTTAGTCAATAGAGATATTAGAAATTTTGAAACAAGCGCCTCTCAAGCGCATCCACTGTCTCACAATGATTTCTTTTTTTCTGCAACCCATCCTGATACGCTTGCTGCAAATTGTATGGCTCAATATATGCAACAGGCTGGGCTTAATACCTACCCGCATGTATTTCGCTCTAATTTACTTAATTGGCTAACAGAATTTCTACCTCTCACCACCTCAAAGGACGAAGCTTCTTACCCCGCACCAATCTGTAAACAATCTGCCTCTTTGCCTAAACAGGCTCCACCTTTTAACCACTTTAATCACCTCTCCTCAAATAAGGGTATTTTACAGCACAATAGAACACCTCCCCAAACAATAACTGATTACACCATTAATATTTGTAGACCTCTCTTTCATGTTAAGAAATATCTCTATACTGAAAAATAAAAAAGCACTTTTACTGCCTAAACAAATTGCTTCAGCAATACATGCAAACAAAAATGAAATTCAGTAATATAAAAAAGAGGAATTAAACCTAAAAATCTCTATTTTCATAGATAAGAACATATAAAATCAGCATCTACGAAGTTCATCAAAATAAAACACTTTTTCTTTGATAATTGAATTCATTCAACTCAAACCAACCTATAAACAGCGCTCATTCCATATTCACAATACATTAAAATCCCTACTACCGATTTCTAAATTTTTAGAAAAACCTATAAATTCGATATTTAAAGCCTTTTATGGCTCTTTAATGAATTTAAACTGATGACGTTATAACAATTTTAAATTTTTGTATTCTTAATTGTATAATCTATCGCTATAATCCATAAAGATTTTACACTCTCCTTCAAGAATTATAAATTTTGTTTTTTTATGCGATTAACAAACCAATCCTTAAAATAAAATATGATCTTTAGATATATATAATGATATTATCAAAAACTCCCAATCCCTGAATATCAACAATATTTCCGATATTGTAATATTATAATAAATGTATTGTAAAATTAAGAACTGTCATAATGGTCACTACTTTGTATTTTATTTGAATACTTACATGCGTTATTAATATTTGCATCAGAATTTATTTTTTGTGCTCTATTTAGAGCAGGGTAACCATTTTTATAAAAAATGCTTAATTGAATTATGCATTAAAATGCGAATTTTGATATGAATTTAATGAAAATAAAAACACATGGCATATTGGTTTTATTATTTTTATAGAGAATGTTATTTTTCTTGAAGTCTTTATTTATCTGAAAGACTACTGTATTTTTAAAGGCAATAACAACGATGTTGACCACCTCATGGAAGCCAATAGACTTTTAAAGATTAAACCTCAAGAGGCACAAAAAAACACGCAATTTTCTGTTTTTCACTTTACTGTTCATCAATTGGTCAATTTTCGAAGACAACACTCAGCCATCAATTTTCTTAATCTCAGCCATTGCAAGGATTTCTTCTATAAGGGTTACTTCATTTTTTAGACTATTATAGCTACTGATCCCTCATAAAGCAACCATTGTGCTTTTAGAGTTTTAATTTCTAAAAGCACGCACAATTCTCTCCCTTGCACTTTATTTTCCTCAATCAGTCAATTTTCAAAGGCGGCGTTCAACCATGAGTTTTTTAATTTCAGCAATTGCCTTGGCCGGATTTAATCCCTTTGGACAAGTTTGCGCACAATTCATAATCGTATGGCAACGATAAAGGCGGAAAGGATCTTCTAAATTATCAAGACGTTCACCACACATCTCATCACGTGAATCCGCAATCCAGCGATAAGCTTGAAGCAAAACAGCAGGACCCAAATAACGATCACCGTTCCACCAATAACTTGGACATGAAGTCTGACAACATGCACACAAAATACACTCATAAAGGCCATCGATTTTTTGGCGATCAGTGTAACTTTGTAACCATTCTTTTGCAGGTTCAGGAGAAACTGTTTGTAACCAAGGCTCAATAACTCGGTGTTGCGCATAAAAGCGCTTCAAGTCAGGAACCAAATCTTTAACAACCGGCATAGAAGGCAAAGGATAAACTTTAATGGGGTGTTTTACATCATCCATACCTTTGGTACAAGCCAATGTATTGGCGCCATCAATATTCATCGCACATGAACCGCAGATGCCTTCACGGCAAGAGCGACGAAGTGTCAAAGTGGGATCAATATGGTTTTTAATAAACAAAAGCCCATCAAGAATCATCGGACCACAAGCGGAACGATCTACATAATAAGTATCTAGATGAGGATTTTCCTCATCATCAGGCGACCAACGATACACGTGAAATTCCGTCAGTTTTGTAGCACCTTCAGGTTTAGGCCAAACCTTTCCCGGTTTTACTTGAGAATTTTTGGGAAGCTTAATTTGTACCATATTTCATTCTCCCCTTAATAAACCCGTTTTTTAGGTGCAATGCGCTTTAAATCGATCCCACCATCAGCTTCAGATGTTAATGGGTCCACATGAACAGGTCGATATGATAACGTCACCTTACCCTCTTTTGACAAATGTGAAAGCGTATGTTTACGCCAGTTTTTATCATCACGCTCTGGATAATCTTCACGCGCATGAGCGCCACGGCTTTCCAAACGGGCTTCTGCAGAATGAACAGTCATGATTGCATTGACCATGAGATTTTCAAGCTCTAACGTTTCAACCAAATCAGAATTCCATATCAGAGAACGATCTGTGACTTTGAGATCAGACAATTCTCCCCAGATTTTATTCATCCGTTGACATCCTTGTTTCAAAGAATCTTCTGTACGAAATACAGCCGCATCTTCTTGCATCGTGCGTTGCATTTTTTCACGCAATAGAGCTGTTGGTATCGCTCCTTGTGCAAAACGTAAACGATCAAAACGCGCTATAATTTCGTCAACAGCTTCTTCATTAAGGGGTGGAATTTCTGCATTCCGATCAATAACTTCACCCGCACGAATGGCAGCAGCACGACCAAATACCACAAGATCAATCAACGAGTTTGACCCCAAGCGATTAGCCCCATGAACAGAAGCACATCCCGCTTCTCCTACCGCCATCAACCCTGGTTGAATACGATCAGGCGAATCAGCCGTTGGATTGAGAACTTCCCCGTAGTAATTGGTAGGAATCCCACCCATATTATAATGAACCGTTGGCAAGATGGGGATAGGCTCTTTTGTTAAATCCACACCGGCAAAGATCCGTGCTGATTCCGAAATCCCTGGTAAACGTTCGTGCAAGATTGCAGGATCAATATGGTTGAGAACCAAATGAATATGGTCCTTCTTAGGTCCAACACCACGCCCTTCACGAATTTCAAGTGTGATACAACGCGAAACCAAGTCACGTGAAGCCAAATCCTTAAAGGAAGGTGCATAGCGCTCCATAAAGCGTTCACCTTCAGAATTGATTAAATAGCCTCCTTCACCACGGGCTCCTTCTGTAATTAAGCAGCCAGAACCGTAAATCCCTGTAGGATGGAATTGCACAAACTCCATATCCTGAAGTGGCAATCCAGCACGTGCGATCATTCCACCACCATCACCCGTACAAGTATGCGCCGATGTCGCGGAAAAATAAGCGCGTCCATAACCACCGGTTGCAAGAACAACCATTTTAGCAGAAAAACGATGTATTGTACCATCATCGAGATTCCATGCCACAACCCCCGTACAAACCCCATCCGTCATGATGAGATCGAGTGCAAAATATTCAATAAAAAATTGCGCGTTATGCTTTAAGCTTTGTCCATAAAGCGTATGCAAAATAGCATGTCCTGTACGATCAGCTGCTGCGCAAGTACGCTGAACAGGTGGACCTTCACCAAATTGTGTCGTATGTCCACCAAAAGGACGCTGATAAATTTTGCCTTCTTGCGTCCGCGAAAAAGGAACGCCATAATGTTCTAATTCGTAAACAGCAGCAGGTGCATTACGCACCAAATACTCCATTGCATCGGTATCACCCAACCAATCAGAACCTTTCACGGTATCATATAAATGCCACTGCCAATTGTCAGGTCCCATATTTGAAAGTGATGCGGCAATACCACCTTGCGCTGCAACCGTGTGTGAGCGCGTTGGAAAAACCTTCGTGATACAAGCTGTTTTTAATCCTTGCTCTGCCATACCAAGTGTTGCACGTAATCCTGCACCACCTGCCCCAACAACAACAACATCAAATTTATGATCTACAGTGCGATAAGGGGCGTTACCTGCTTTAGCGCCCAGAGATGATCCTGTATCCGCCATATTTGTTTAACCCCCTAATGCAATTTTCAAAAGAGAAAAAATAATGACACCACCTATAAGAAAACAAAACAAAATATTTAATGTCAAAAAGAATATCCGGAAACCTTCACGCGGAACATAATCTTCAATCACCACCTGCATACCAAGTTTCATATGATAAAGGACTGAAAAAGTCATCAATCCCATCAAAATAGCCACAACAGGATGTGCAAGCCGCGCACGCACAATATTATAGTCTTTACCCACAAGTGAAAGAATAAGAACAATAAAAAATATCAAAAGCGGCAGATTGATAAATCCTGTCAAACGCTGTAGCCAAAAATGCTCTGTTCCTTCATGAGCACTCCCATGTCCCCGCACTTTTCCAAGTTCCGTTCGAAAGTCTTTTTTCATATCTCTTTCTGCCCCCAGCTAAACAACGCTATATCCAATAATCCAAATTGCAAAAGTAACAATAAGAGAAACAAACACTGTCGCCCAAGCAGTGACTGTTGCCTTTTCTTTCGCCAAAAGGCAAGGCATCACATCCCAAACAATGTGGCGCATACCACCAATCATGTGATGAACCCCTGCCAAAGTATAAAGAAACAAGATACACAATCCAAACCAAGAACCATAAATCTCATAAACTGTTCTGAATGCCTCCTCCCCACACGCAATAGCAATTAACCAAACAGCAAGAAAGACCATTCCAACATAAAGAGCCATACCTGTAATGCGATGCGCAATAGACATAGCCATAGTAATTGTCCAACGATAAATACTTATATGAGGGGAACGAGGGCGTTCTTTTATCCTAGTTATCTCTGTCATAAAATATCCTGACCTAGTTTTACTGCAACCGCAATGAACGAGAAAATCCGCATAAAACGACTAAATATATTATCTCGTTTTTACTTGTTTGGCATCTCAAGATACCAATATTACAGGTCGGTTGTCTCAAATAACGGATTAAAGGTCACGCATAAAAAAACCGATTACTCCACGGATATAATCCGCAAAACTCGTTTTAATCTAATACAATTTTATCTTCACGTCAAAGGCCTAACATCTTTTCTCAAATATAAACAGGCATTATTTTCATTTTCAAACTATAATGATACTCTTGAGTATCCACAATATGTGCAATGATATCTTAAATTTGACCTATTATTAAGAATAAAAAGAGACAAAATTTGATAGATTAAACATTTTCATGTCCCTTCCAAACCTTTTAAATGACAAAACGAATCAGGAAAAACATAAATAAGCGGCATAAAAGCCGCTTTTGCATAAAGTTTAGCCGATATAATCTTTACTCAGCAACTTGCTTTTCAACATCTGTGCTGACAGATGCTGCTTCTACTTTCTCAACAACCTTTTCAGCTTTTTTCCGATAATCTCTCTTTTCAGCGATACGCGCAGCTTTACCTCTCAAACCACGAAGATAATAAAGTTTTGCACGGCGCACTTTACCACGGCGCACCAGCTCAACACCTTCAATCAAAGGAGAATAAACAGGAAACACCCGTTCCACCCCTTCACCATAAGAAATCTTGCGTACAGTAAAGGTCTCATTCAACCCACCGCCTGAACGTGCAATACAAACACCTTCATAAGCCTGAACACGCGTCCGCGTACCCTCCGTCACACGCACCATGACCCGGACTGTATCTCCTGGCTTAAAGGCTGGAAATTGGCGCTTTTCTTCAATTTTTGCACATTGTTCAGCTTCAAGTTGTGCGATAATATTCATTTCTTTTATCCTTCATGTTCTTTATCGAACAGTCAGAGCGCTCAACTCTTACCAAAAAAGCCTTTATTAAGAATAAGAAGCTCTTTAGGCTATGTCTTACACAGGAGCGAATACACCATTCCTTCATTTTAATTTTGGAACTACCAGAAAACCTTTTATAAAAAACTCTCTAAAAAGAGAGCCATGCAATACACCACCTTATCATATGAATCAAGTTTTCTGATGATTTTTATCATAACGCGCATAAAGATCAGGGCGACGTTGACGTGTTAACAATTCGGCTTGGCTTTGACGCCAATCTGCGATCGCTTTGTGATGACCTGAGAGCAACACAGGCGGGATACTCCGCCCTTCGAAAAGAGAAGGGCGTGTATATTGCGGATGTTCCAGCAAGCCATTTTCAAAACTTTCACACTTTGCAGAAGCTTCATTCCCCATCACTCCAGGCAGAAGACGTATGATAGCATCTAAGATAACCAATGCAGCTGTTTCACCCCCTGAAAGAATATAATCACCAATAGAGACTTCTTCTAATTCTCGTGCTTCTATGACTCGCTCATCAACCCCTTCAAAACGTCCACAAACCAACGTTACACCCGTATCACGAGCCAAGCTATGCGCATAAGCTTGGTCAAAAGGGCGCCCACGTGGACTCATCAACAATCTTGGCGAATCCTCTGGATAACTATCAAGTGCAGCCGCCAATACATCCGCCCGCATCACCATACCAGCCCCCCCACCAGCTGGTGTATCATCAACGCTATGGTGTTTATCCAACGCAAAATCCCTAATCTGCACTGTCTCCAGTGACCAAATTCCGCGCTCTAAAGCTTGCCCAGCTAAAGAATACCCTAAAAAACCAGGAAACATTTCAGGATAAAGAGTTAAAACGCGCGCCTGAAACTTCATTTTTATTTTTTCATCCTCATTTTCTTATTCTTAAACAGACTCTTATAGTAAAAATAGCACAAAGCAGACATTATAACGCTATAGCGTTAATCTAAATCTCCTCTATCTGCTATCTTATGCCATATTCAATACTATCCCTCTCTTCAATACTCGCGCTTTAAAATAAAGATCTTTACTCTCCCCCTCTAAAAATCCAAGCAATATTTAGAATATCAAAACACCAGTATCCCATTTTGAATCACTTGCATTCTTAACATTTTCCACTTTTTATTTTTTTAGATTCAAGCTATTTCCTTTTTATCATTGTCTCCCCCGTCAATTAAACCAGCTGCCATGGGATCAACAACAAGAAAACCAGAATTCATACAAATTTCTGGTACCGCCGCCTTACTAAAGGGAATGAGCGCTCTTTTGCCCGTATTCAAACGTATTTCAAGCAAATCACCAGCCCCGAAATTAAAAAAACCACACACTTCACCTAAGGTTTTTCCACCACAATCTTGAACACACAAGCCTATTAAATCGACCTGATAAAACTCATCCTCCATCAAATCGTCAATTAATTGATCACGCGTCACATAAAGGCGAATACCTTTTAAAGACTCAGCCGCATTACGATTTTCTATCCCTTTAAAACGTACAATCGCCTTATTTTTTTGTATGCGAAGAGTTACAATTTCATAAGAACGCCCCATATCATCATAAAGAGTGCTGTAAGACTTGAAACGCTGTGGCTCAGCACTTAGAATTTTAACAAGAACACCACCCTTTATACCATGAGGCATACCAATAATGGCAAGATAGACTTTATTTTTAAGCTTTTCTTTATTATACTTCATGCAAAAATATTATCTCTCAAAAATGAACCCTTCAATCTTATAGTTTTCTATTCAATCTTGTTGCCATATGAAACAATCTTCTAAAAGACCTTTCTTGGTAACAAAAACAAATTAATAAAGGAGAAAGTCTTATGGCAAATATTATGCTATTTTACAAAGACATCACGCCAATCAACAAAGTTTCCCATAAAAATCTAAAATTTGCCCCTCCAAGTGATATGTCTTTTGCCAAAGATACGCACTGGGTTCCTTTAGCAAGTACTGAATATTTTCAAGCCGCACTAGACTATCCTATTTTATTTATGTGCGCCGAAGATGAACAAAAAAAACGGCACTACACATCCGCGGCTCTTGTCGGTCTTTCTAATGACGAAAATGACTACATCGCCTCTGATAAAAGTTGGAAAGTCAATACTTATGTTCCCGCTTTTGTCCGTCGCTATCCTTTTGTTCTGGCACAAATTAGCAATGAAAAAGAACTTTCTGTTTGCTTTGATCAACAATCAGGTATGTTTAATGAAGTTGCAGGAACAGAACTTTTTAATTCTGATGGCTCTATTTCTCCTTTTATGGAAGAACGTATTCGTTTTCTTGAAAGTTTTAAAATCGCTATGGAGAAAACCTCTGAGTTTATTGATGCCCTTGTAGAAATGGATCTTCTAAGCCAAAAATCAATCAATGTGAAAAACGATAAAGGTCTTTCAGCGCAATTAGAACATTTTTGGGTTGTTGATGAAGAAAAATTGAATAAACTATCAGCAAGCCAACTTGCCAAACTTCATAAAAATGGCTTTTTAGGATTAATTTTTGCGCATTTGATGTCAACGCACAATCTTTTAAAAATACTCTCTCTCAAAGGTGAAAAGCAATTTATCAATCGTGAAGAGCGACCCCAAAACAAGAATGGTCATTCTAACGATGAAAAATCTAAAAAGAAAGAAACTCTCAACTAGATAATGCCTATCAAAAACGACAAGAGAAAAGATAAAAATATTCCTCTCATTCCAGCAGACCATGCAATTTTAAACGCAAGGAAAAATTGGTTAGAGTGTCTTACTCAAACACGTCGTATGTCGGCACAAACAGTGCAAGCCTATGAACGTGATACGCGGCAATTTTTGTCTTTTCTCTGTCAACACTTAAGCCATACACCAACCCTTACAGATCTTTCTCATTTACGCATCAGTGACTTGCGTGCTTATCTTGCTTATCGGCGTACAAACAATGTAAGTGCGCGCTCTTTAAGCCGAGGGGTGGCAGGCATCCGTTCTTTTTTCAAATACTTATCACGTGAAGGAATCGTCAATGTTCCCGCGGCTCAACTTATCCGAAGCCCCAAACACCCCAAATTGCTCCCAAAACCTTTAGCGATAAAATCAGCACTTCACATAGTCAAACAAGAAAACCAGCTAGAAAATGAACCTTGGATTAGCGCTCGTAATGCTGCTGTCCTCATGCTTCTTTATGGCTGTGGAATGCGAATATCAGAAGCCTTAAGCCTCACACCAGAACAATTTTCTGATCCTGAAAAAACAAGTTTATTTATAACTGGAAAAGGGGGCAAAACACGTCTTGTTCCTCTCATAAAAATTGTTTACGAAGCCGTACAAAATTATCTTCAATGTTGCCCATATCCTTTAATAGACAACCAACCCATGTTTCGTGGTGCGCGGGGTGGTCCCCTACAGCCTGCCATTATTCAGAAAGCTGTCCGTAATTTACGTGCAAGCCTTGGTTTACCAGAAACTGCCACGCCTCATACACTACGCCATTCTTTTGCCACTCATCTTTTATCACGGGGGGGAGATTTGCGCACAATTCAAGAACTTCTTGGACACACTAGCCTTTCCACCACACAAACCTATACCCATGTCGATACAGATCATTTGTTAGAAATTTATCAAAAGGCACATCCTCGTTCTTAAAGGCTTCTCATCAAAAAAATTAAAGAGTTTCAACCTCAAGTGCCAAAGCGTGAACACAAGTAGCTAACTCTTCTTGTAAAACTTTATAAATCGCTCGATGTATTTCTACACGTGTCATATTGGAAAAAGAGGAAGATAAAATTTTTACTCGAAAATGTGTTTCTCCTTTACCATCAAAAGCATGTTCATTATGAGAATGCCCCTCATGAAGATGACTTTCGTTAATCACTTCCAGTTTCTGCGGATGAAAAGCATCCTGAAGCTTTCTCTTGATGATTGTTTCTATAGACATTTTTCATTCCTTAACAAAAAGTGCAAGAATACACCTTTTTCATAATAGAAATAAGTGTGAAAACAAATTTTTCAAAAGTCAATTCTTGTAAAATTAATCAATTTTGCATAAACCAAGAATATGACAATAACATCTAAATTATTCGATTCAATTCGCATAAGCTCAAATAAAAAACAAAAAGCTGAGCCAGAAGCGCAACAGTGTCAGTGGGAAGGTTGTGAAAAAACAGGAACTCATAAAGCACCAGCAGGACGAAATCACGAAGGGCAATATCTATATTTTTGTATTGAACACGTACGCGCTTATAACAAAAATTTTAATTACTTCTCTGGTCTTAGCAATAAAGATGTTGCAAAATTCCAAAAGGATGCTCTTACAGGACATCGACCAACATGGCCTACAGATCTGAGCAATGGTACATCGAAAAAAACAGCCGCTAATTATGCAAAGATTCGCTCTGGAACAGCGGCCTATCAAAATCGTATGCGCGATCCTTTTACGCTTTTTACTGAGCGGCATTCAAAAAATAATTTCTCACGGAAATTAAAACCCTTAGAGGCGAAAGCTTTTGATACACTGGGGTTACAAGCAAACGCTTCAGCAGAAGATATCAAAATGAAATATAAAGAGTTGGTAAAAAAACACCATCCCGATTCCAATGGTGGTAACCGTGCTTCAGAAGAGCGCTTTCGCGATGTTTTGCATGCTTATAATTTGCTAAAAAAATCTGGTTTGTGCTAAAAACACGCGCTTATATGAACCCATTTTCATTTAGACTATGATGATTTACACAAGATATTATTTTTTGTAAAACGTTATAGAACAGTAAGCGAGATCTTTCTTCAACTCTAAAGCTCTCGTTATAGAGCATTGCATAAATGCTCTAACTCTTGTATCGTTTTCTCATGAATAAATAGCGTCCTTTCCCTTCCAGAAACACAATGACAAATATTACCGTTGAAAATTTGCCCGATATTACACTTTGTGCTCGCGATCTATTTCATATTGAAACAGATCTGAAAGTCCCTGCTTTTAGCACAAAAAGTCCCCATGTTCCTGATATCGATCCTGATTATCTTTTTGATCAGCAAACAACTTTAGCGATTCTCGCAGGTTTTACCTTTAACCGCCGTGTAATGGTTTCTGGCTATCACGGTACAGGGAAATCAACGCATATTGAACAAGTTGCTGCACGTCTTAACTGGCCTTGTCTTCGCATTAATCTCGATAGTCATGTAAGTCGTATCGATCTTGTAGGAAAAGATGCTATCGTTTTAAAAGATGGTTTGCAAATCACTGAATTTAAAGAAGGCATTTTGCCATGGGCTTATCAAAATAATATTGCTCTTGTTTTCGACGAATATGATGCGGGGCGTCCCGATGTTATGTTTGTTATCCAACGCGTTCTTGAAACCTCTGGAAAACTAAGCTTACTTGATCAAAGCCGTGTCATCTCTCCCCATCCAGCGTTTCGTCTTTTTGCAACGGCAAACACCATTGGTCTTGGCGATACAACGGGTCTCTATCATGGTACCCAACAAATTAATCAAGCTCAAATGGACCGCTGGTCTATTGTTACAATACTCAATTATTTACCCCATGATAAAGAGGTTAATATCATTTGTTCAAAGGTCAAATCCTTTCAAACGACTGAAGGAAAAAAGATAATTTCACAAATGGTTCATGTTGCTGATATGGTACGCCAATCTTTTATCAATGGAGATCTTTCAACTGTCATGAGTCCACGTACCGTCATTACTTGGGCAGAAAATACAACAATTTTTCAAGATGTCGGCTTTGCCTTCCGATTAACCTTTCTCAATAAATGTGATGAGCTCGAACGTGCCACTGTTGCAGAATTTTATCAACGCGCCTTTGGACAAGAGCTTCCCGAATCACTCATTCATGGTGTTTCGCCTTAAGGAATCTGTCACTCATGGCTACCGATATTGGCGACAACAAAAATCCGGCAAAAGATTCTTCCAACAACACTCTTAATACTGAAGCTTTTAAAAAAGCACTTTCCACCTGTATGCGTGCGATTGCAGGCACAAACAACCTTGAAGTTTCCTTTAGTCATAACCGACCATCTTTAAGCGAAAGTTGCGCGCGTTTACCAGAATTACCTCAATACGCAACGAATAAAGCCATCACCATTACCCGCGGATTAGGTGATTCCATGGCTCTGCGCAAAGCATGGCATGACAACCGCATTCACATGCAATTTTCTCCACTAGAATCAGAAGCACGTGCTGTCTTTGATGCCCTCGAACAAACACGTGTTGAAGCAATTGGTACTTTAGCCATGGAAGGACTTGCAAAAAACCTTGATATCATGCTCGCCGATAAATACCAAAGAGCTCATTATCATAAAATTAGCGACCAAAGTGAAGCCCCCATCCAAGAAGCGATTGCACTTTTATTGCGCGAAAAAATAACAAAGCGCACTGCTCCAAGAGAAGCGGGTCCTGTTTTAGAATTGTGGCGTCAAGAACTCGAACAAAAAGCAGCATCACAACTCAATGAACTCCCACATCATATTTACAACCAAAAGGCTTTTGCGCAGATCGTTTGCCAAATGCTTGTTACACTCAAAATGACAGTGCAACAAGATGAAGCTTCTAATAGTGAAAATAATAAAAAATTAAAAAACGAATGTGAACCTCAAGACCAAGCAAAAGAAGAAAGTAAAAACAAAAAACGCGCTCAAAGTGAAGAAAAAACCAGCACTGAACAAGAAAGTGATGTGCAAGACGACGGAAAAACACAAGCGACACACTCAAACAACAATGATCAAGCTGACGGCGAACAAAAAAATGGACCTTGGCAAGAAAAGCCGAGCAGACCCAAACACCTTTTTTCTGATTCGGAACAAATGGAAAGACTTGGCAATTATAAAATCTTCACCCGTCAATTTGATGAAATTTTGGAAGCAACAGATTTTTGTTCTGAAAACGAGTTAGATCACTTACGCCGTTATCTTGATAAGCAAATCAATCATCTCCAAAACATTGTTGGACGTTTAGCAAACCGTCTTCAGCGCCGTCTTATGGCACAACAAAATCGCAACTGGAACTTTGACCTTGAGGAAGGATATCTCGATACCGCACGGCTTCCACGCCTTATTATTGATCCAACACAACCCCTTTCTTTTAAAATGGAAAGCAACACCCAATTTCGGGACACAGTTGTTTCACTTCTCATTGATAATTCTGGCTCAATGCGCGGACGCCCCATTAGCGTTGCTGCAAGTTGCACGGACATTTTGGCACAAACGCTTGAGCGTTGTGGTGTCAAAGTTGAAATTTTAGGTTTTACTACCAAAACTTGGAAAGGGGGAAAGTCACGCGAAAAATGGCTCGCACAACATAAAACTCATCATCCTGGACGCCTCAATGATTTATGCCATATCATCTATAAAAGTGCTGATACCCCATGGCGTCGCGCACGACGCAATTTAGGCTTGATGATGCAAGAAGGATTATTAAAAGAAAATATCGACGGAGAAGCTCTGATTTGGGCTCATCAACGCCTTTTATCACGGCGTGAACAACGTCGCATTCTTATGGTCATTTCTGATGGTGCCCCTGTTGACGATTCGACACTATCGGTCAATTCCAGCAATTATCTAGAAAAACATTTACGCGCAGTGATTCAAGAAATCCAAACACATTCTCCTATCGAACTTATTGCCATTGGAATTGGTCATGACGTCACACGTTATTATCAACGTGCTGTAACAATTATGAATGCTGAAGAACTTGCCGATGCCATAACAAAACAATTAGAAATACTTTTTAGTGATAAAAGGACTTATATTCATAAGAAATAAACTTGCCTTGAATCAGCAACGATTACATTTTAAAAAATTATTTCTATCATTAAACCATC
This sequence comes from Bartonella sp. TT121SHDZB, assembly GCF_042193415.1. NCBI lineage: Bacteria > Pseudomonadati > Pseudomonadota > Alphaproteobacteria > Hyphomicrobiales > Bartonellaceae > Bartonella > Bartonella sp. TT121SHDZB. The sequence continues at coordinate 19,418 of NZ_JBHILR010000001.1, forward strand.
GGAATTTGATGGCTAACAACCTGAGAAGATAATCCCACAAATTGAATATCGAACTTTAAGAAAGCTTCTACTTTACTGGATGCATTATGAATTCTAAAAGAAATGCTCCAACCATCTTCAAAAATTATAATGAGTTTGTTTTTACTTTCTGGTTATATTGCGACTGATAAAGTTTTGCTTAGAACTTTTCATTTACAACCATATCCCAGAGTACCCTTCAAATTAAAAGACTGAATAATCACCCGTTTTTGCCTCGATCTTGTGTTATTTCATTATATTTAAATATACGTATATAGAAAAATATCTCCACTAGACATAGCTCTAAAATGCTGCTCTCACAGAAAATATAATGCCTAGACTTTCACCTTCAGTAAAACAAAAAGATAAAAATCATTATTTATTACAAACAAAAGAAGAATTATCCTTTGAATGACTTTGATAAAGAGGGAGCTTTACGATGTTAAGAATTGTTCCATAAGGAATCAACATCAACAGACTCATAACAATTTTTACCGAAAAATCGCCAAAAGCAAGTGAGAGCCAAACTGGCATGCCTATCCCTCCCAAAACAGTACTCTCCACCAATGAACTATCAGCATAGCCTGTTATCTTATCAAGAACGGCAAAAAAGCTAGAAAAAGCAAGAGAAAAAAACAACACTGTATCCAAAGCCGAACCAACCAACGCTGCTGCTAAAGGTGCTTTCCACCATGTTTTACGTCGCAAAGGAGTAAAAACAACAATATCAAGGAGTTGCCCAAATAAAAATGCAAAACTAGAAGCAAGAGCAAGTCGTGGTGTCGCCAATATCCAAGAAACAAAGACACCCGCAAAAAAACCAGCATAAACCACACGCCGCGCCGCAGATGGCCCATAAAAGCGATTGGTCAAATCATTGATTAGAAAAGCAAATGGATAAGTAAAAGCCCCATAAGTCAACAGCTCATTCAAATCAAACCAATAGACAGGATATTGAACTAAAATATTAGAAGCTGTGACAGCAAAGCACATTGCAAAAATAGAAAAAACAACATACCTTTTCTTTTGCTGTTCTAATAAAGGACCGCTTGAAGACATTTTTTTTAACCTAGGATATGGAACCAATAAAACAGCGCGATCAAAAAGAAAAAAGCCAAAAACAATAACGCTGAAAATTACGCTGCCTGCTCAGCCTTCTGCTCACCTTCTTGCTCAGCTTTTTTCTTAACGATTTGGCGTTTTAACAAACGCGCACGTTGTGACAACTCTTTATCGTCTGCTTTAATCAAAAAACCATCAAGACCACCGCGGTGCTCAACAGAACGCAATGCATTTGCTGAAATACGCAAGCGATAACTTTGCTGTAACACCTCTGAAATCAATGTCACATTGCAAAGATTTGGTAAAAAACGACGCCGAGTCTTATTATTTGCATGGCTAACATTATTACCATACAAAACCGTCTTCCCTGTCAATTCACATGCACGAGACATAAACTTCACCCTTAAACTCTAAGAAACTTTCAAATCCCCATACCCAAAGGACACAATGAACGCAAAACACGCGCAATGCAACCTTGAACGGGCATCATTGGGAAGTTTCTTTCTAATAGGGGGTCGACAACAAAAGGTCAAGTCTTTTATAAAACCTTTTTCATCTCTTGTTGGCTCATTTTTCATCTTTTTCCTCAATAAGACGTGCAAATTCCGCCAAAAAGCGTACAAAATGTTTTTTTTAAATATATACCATGTTAGAATAAAAGCCTATTGTCCCGAAAGGAAGCATAAATCATGAGAAAAAAAGAGCCCCCCATGACAAAGCTTCAGGGAAATTCTTGCCGTTTTTCTTCTTTTTTATTTGGAACTTTATGTATTTGTTTTTTTCTTCTCTTCAGTGCATTAGGTATATGGCAAGTGCAACGGTTAAACTGGAAAACAAATCTTATCACCAGTGCTAATCAGCGCGTTCACTTGCCCCCCATAAAAGCCCCTCCCAAAAATCAATGGTCAGGTGTTACTTTTGAAAAATATGAATATCAACCTGTTGTTATCACAGGAAAATTTTTAACAGATAAAAATATTTTAGTCACTGCTGCCGCTCAAAATACTACGGGCTATTGGGTTTTGACTCCGTTACAAACTACAGACAATACACTAACCTTTATCAACCGTGGTTTTATCCCTATGGATGAGCGTAACAATTTTCAACACTCAGAGCAATTACATAAAAATGCTTCATCTCAGCAAAATTCTACCACGGACACAGAACAAACAACGATTATAGGTTTATTACGCATGAGTGAAAAAAATGGATTTTTCCCGCGTAAAAATAATCCTGACAAAAATTTATGGTATACGCGCGATCTCCCCGCTATGGCACAAAAACTTGGTTTGTCCACTGTTGCTCCTTATTTCATTGATGCCAGAAAAACAACCCCACAAGCAAACCTTCCTGTCGTTGGTCTTACGATTATTCATTTTCGAAATAATCATCTCGTTTATGCAATCACGTGGTTTATTTTAGCTGCTGGTGTGTTAGGAGGTTTTCTTTTTCTGCTACGGCAAAAAAACTAAAAAAATACCTTTTCCATCTCAAGTAACAAAAATTTTTAGAATCTTGAAAACTGATAAAGAGAACAAAAGCTACCAACTTGCGCCTTTGTTAAATTAAAGATCGTAGGCATACAATAAGCTTTATACCATTCACAAAAGATTTACACGACACTCTTCAAAAAATCATCATAAAATAAGGGTTAATTCATTAAAAATGTAATGCACAAAAATTTGAAGAAATGCATTATCTCCACTCTTAAAAAAATTGTCATAAACGCTTTTGAAAAACATAAAGTTAAATTTAAAAATGATAGGAAAGATAGGCACTCATTTTTGTCTTTATAATTTTATATTCTTGCTTCATTAGATTATTTCCCATTTCAGAGATTACTCCAATCGATACACGCAATACTTTCGCCTTCATCTAGTATAAAGGCTAATATAGCAGAGAACATACGGAAGCATTTTTTGTTTCACAACTGCTATAAAAATGAGATGTTGAGTTATAAGCAACAAAAAAACATTTAATGTCTCAATGAGACTTTTATACCTATCATCACACCTCAAATGAGAGGTTTTTACAGGATAATAGAAAAAGGTGAGTATTCTATATTCTAAAAAGACAGTTTATCCTTTCAGTGTATTTTGCTAAAGGCTTATGCTATAAATGTATAAGCTTGTTTTACTAGAATTTTAACTCTTTCATTTTTAAGGCTTCTATTATGGGTGTTGTTGGAAAAAATTTTCCCATACCTGATCTTCATCAGGTTCGTCGTGTTCTTCTTTCTGTGTCTGATAAAACGGGCGTGGTTGCTTTTGCACAAGCTCTTCATGCTACCTACAATGTTGAATTGATTTCAACAGGAGGAACAGCCAAAACCCTCATAGCGGCTGGTTTACCCGTAAAAGATGTTGCTGAAGTTACTGGATTTCCTGAGATAATGGATGGACGTGTAAAAACACTCCATCCTTTGATTCATGGTGCTTTGTTAGGAGTAAGAGAAGATCCTAGCCATAGGGAAGCTATGGAAAAGAACAGCATTTATGGAATTGATCTTTTGGTGGTGAATCTTTACCCTTTTGAAGAGACGATCCTATCGGGAGCTGATGGACAAACGATTCTTGAAAATATTGATATCGGTGGACCGGCGATGATTCGCGCCGCGGCAAAAAATTATGCTTATACCGGTGTTGTAACAGCGATAAAAGATTATGATTCGATTCTAGCTGAATTAAAGCAGCATAATGGATGTTTAAGCTTATCTATGCGTCATCAGCTAGCAATGCGCGCTTATGCACACACCGCTGCTTATGATACGGCAATAGCATCGTGGTTTGCACGGGATTTAGAAATTGAAATGCCATCGTGGCAGAGTTTTTCTGGCCATCTTGAGAATGTTATGCGCTATGGAGAAAATCCACATCAACAGGCAGCATTTTATCGCAATAATGAAAAACGTTTTGGTATTGCAACAGCAAAACTTTTACAAGGCAAAGCACTTTCTTATAACAATCTGAATGATACAGATGCAGCCTTTGAGCTTGTGGCAGAATTTGATCCGCAAAAAACCGCTGCTGTCGCTCTTATTAAACATGCCAATCCTTGTGGTGTTGCGGAAGGAGAAAATTTGAAAGAAGCTTATTTGAAAGCTCTTATGTGTGATAATGTATCGGCATTTGGTGGAATTGTTGCTTTAAATCAAACCCTTGATGAAGAATGTGCAGAAGAGATTGTTAAAATTTTCACGGAAGTGATTATTGCGCCTGACGCAACAATGGCAGCACGTGAAATCATTGCGCAGAAAAAAAATCTTCGTTTGCTTATTACAGGTGGTGTCCCTGATCCACGTTGTGGAGGACTTCTTGCGAAAACACTTGCAGGAGGCATTTTAGTGCAATCGCGTGATAATGTGGTGGTTGATGATCTTAAATTGCAAGTAGTGACAAAGCGGGCACCAACTCAAGATGAAATGCGTGATCTTCAATTTGCTTTTCGTGTAGCAAAACACGTTAAATCAAATGCTATTGTTTACGCGAAAAATAGTGCAACAGTTGGAATTGGAGCTGGACAAATGAGCCGCATCGATTCAGCAAAAATTGCTGCAAGTAAAGCAGTAGAAAGTGCGCAAAGAGCAGGCTTAACAGAAACTCTCACAAAAGGGTCTGTTGTTGCATCAGATGCATTTTTTCCTTTTGCAGATGGTTTATTAGCAGCAGCTGAAGCAGGGGCAACAGCAATTATTCAACCAGGAGGCTCCATGCGTGATGAAGAAGTTATCGCCGCAGCTGATGCACAGGGATTAGCGATGGTTTTTACAGGAACACGACACTTCCGACATTAATAATTTTGCTGATTCCCTCTTCGTATGAGACAAATGTTTCAAGGAATTTTTCATAATTATCGTATAACTATTGATAACTGTTGAAATGGAAGCAGTTATTCAATCCAAAGAATCTACACGTGAAAAAGTTTATCACCGCAGAAAATGCACATAATTTAGCCATTGTTTAGGGATAAGATGTTTTTATTAACATTTTAATGGTTGCCCTTTCACATGAGGAAAATGTTAAAGGGATATTATTTTTTATGTAATTGCATACCTGTTATGATATTATAACACAACTCTTTTTAGTAATATACTCTATTCTTAAACTAGAGGGTGTAATGAAAAGTTTGAGTAGAGGATATGAATATTCTACGTTTTTATAGTAATTGGCGCCGTTATCGTCGAACCGTTAATGCGTTAAGTCGTCTTTCAACATATGAACTCAGCGATCTTGGCATTTGTCGAGGTGATATTGATTCGATTGCACGACGTTATTCGCGTAAATCTTTATGAAAATTGTTTGAGATATTTGAGAGAATGCTTTGCTATAAAAAAGCGCGCATTTTGTGGTTTGTTATTATGACTTTATTTTTAGTATAATAACAAAGAGCAGAAGAGTTATTTTTCTCGGCCATTGTTATGTATTGTTTCTCGAATTTTCAGTGCTTCTATGATGTACAACTTTTGATTTGTAATAATAATTTAGCGTTATTCATATTAAATTAGAACCCTGAATACCGTAAAATCCCCCTCGTTTCAAATCTATGTATGTTGAATCAACCAAAACCATTCGCCTGCACGTTACAAGCGGGGAGAGCCGTATGGATAAAAACTATTAAGAAAAAGCTAAAAATACCGCTTATGAACCCTCTCTAGTGCCAAAAGCTGTTACAAACATTGGGCACTGATCAATAGTGTGATAGTGCCGAACTGCTCCTTCATAAGCATAAAGATGGGAGGTGCTTAATAGATTTACCGTTATACCCATCACGGGCATCGTCGCAAAATAGGCTTGGAAGCATTAAGGGATTTTTCTTTAAAATAAGTCCGTGAATATACAATACAATAGCGCTCTGTTTTTCGTGAGGAGTGTAGCCCTATGTAATGTAATTCTCTCAGAGAAAAATATTGATCCCAACATCACAACTTAAGAACTTATCGAAGATAAGCAACGGCTTAATTTTCTCTCCATATCTTTAAAGGATCAAAATCCTTAACTGGTACCCATCTGTCAACAATGATCTTTCAAAAACCTTTTTTCTGAAGCCAATCCCTTTTAGTATCACCTCATGAGATTCTATGAGCAAACCTTGCCTAAAAACATTCAACCCATACTCCAACAAAATGCTTCATGTATAAAATTGATATAATCTTCAAATTTTGAGAATATGACCACAATAAACGATAATGTTTTGCAACACGCAAGATAAAACACAATATACTATGGGTTGAAACAATGTTCTAATTTTTATCAAACGCTTTACGGATAAAACGCCAACGAACTTTTTCCTGAAATGCAGGACGAAAATATAAAACAATCTGTTGTGTCCGTTGTGGACCTGTTAATTCTGCAAAATCAATTGAATCTTCAAGACAAATATCTGCGTCAGGCGATATAAAATACCATACTTGTTCGCTCTTCTCGTTCTTTACGGCTAAACACACACGTTTGCCATCATAGTTAACTTCAACTTGTGGATGAAGATGAAAGCGAACAGCAACATGATCTTGTTCATTTTGCACACTCTTGTGTCTCTTTCTCCCTTTATTGGGCATAAAAAAGCGATCAAAACCTTCGATCGTATCTCCATTTGTCGCCAAAATAAGACCACGCTCATGAATAAGATTAAAGGGTCGCACATAACCATTATGACTCGCAATAAAACCCGTTTTTTCTGAATCCTCTATACGGCGCACTTGAACATCTGTTGGTCCATCAAACAAAAATGGCGCGCCATTTTTCTTTTTATGATAAAAAGCACCCACTGAACAATCATTAAGCGTAGCTGTTGAATGTGCTGCAGTAACACGCCCTAAATGTCGATAATCTTCCCGCCCATCAGGATTAACACCGGTATTGATAATAAAACGGTGCCCTTGAGAGGACATTTCAAAAGACAAACACCCCGAACAAGCCTGCTGTGCTACAGAGCGGGGTGGAAACTTTCCTGTATCTGCAAGCACTGTTGTTTGATTGGCTTTTAAGCGCTGAAATCCTGAATAACGGGCATAACTAAAAGGATGCCCTCCTGTTTCATCAAGCTCCAAAAGCGATGATAACCGTTCCGACACAAGGGGACCAACCCCATTAAAATGAGCCAACGTTTGATCCTCATGGATAAAGAATCGTAAAGCTGGCAACATACGCTCAACAGAATCAATCAAAATACGGGGTGCTGTTTCATTGCTACGCATAAAAAGATGCCGTAACGACAATAAATCCGATAACAAATTCAGCAAAATAACAGGACTACGGGAAATATGCCCACCATCAACTAGGATTTGACGGGAAAGCTCCTCTATAAGTGTGGTTTGTACCTTTTTTTTCACTGCCGCAGAAACAGGCAAAGCAAGAGATGCGAATGTCAAAGCTACTGCTGCTTGTAAACGTTGATCATTGTGCTCCATACTACAAATTGTTACGCGCAAATAACGAAATTGCAAACCAAGTGCACGCAAAAAGCGTTTTTCAAACCGTTCACTTGCCCCTTCTAACAACATTTTCGAATGACAAATCCATGAAATCAAGCGCCGCGCCACAACAGGACCACTCCAAGCAAGTCCTTTTACCTTCTTGCCAGCATGGTCAAACCAATCTTCTAAAAGAGAGCGTGCATGTGCAGAAGCTAAATCACTTCCTGCTGCCTCCATATGGCGCAACCAATGAAAATCATGTAGAGCCGCTTCCCATTCTAGCGTTGGTGGAACCAATGAAAACGGCGAAACAGCACCAGAATGAACAATGTGACCAGCAAAAGCAAAACGACCATGATAAAATTCATGCGCCATCATCGGATCAGCTACATGCAAATCTATGGGATGCGCTAAAATTTTATGAGGACGAAACCCTGAAAACCGCCAACGAAACAATGGTCCAACCCATAAACGCCGCATAACATTCTGTATCGTATCGATACAGGCTGTCACTTTTACCTGAGGAGCTTTTACCGCAACCGCCAAAATTTCATCTCCATTTATGCTGAATCAAATACAATTTCAACCATTTTTGTAAATGAAGCGTTAATTAAGCAATTTTTCGTAAGCGCGCAGCAAAAAAACCATCCATTCCTAAAAATACGGTTTTCTCAGCATCAAAATTTTTATGACAAAAATCCGCAGGCGTTGTCCGTAACATCCCCCCACAAAGCAAATGTTCCAGTGCTCCCATTTCCTCTGGATAAATAGGGTCTAAAACAATGTCATTGCGTATCGATAAAATTTTCTCAATAAGATCTTCACCTTCTCCTCTTGCCAATGAACAATTGGAAAAAACAATCCGTCCCCCCTCCTTTACCAAAGAAATTGCTGCGACAAGCAAATCATATTGCAACGCTGCTAACTTGACGATATCATCTCTCGATTTCGTCCATAAAATATCTGGATGACGACGGATTGTTCCTGTAGAAGAACAAGGAGCATCAAGAAGAACCGCATCAAAAAGCTGTGTGGGATAGAAATTTCTCACATCGCCCTGCCAAATGTGAACTGAAAAATGAAGCCGTTCCATATTTTCTTTTAAACGCTTTATGCGGTTAGCAGAAAGCTCAATTGCAGTCACCTCAGCCCCTTGCAAAGCCAATTGTGCTGTTTTTCCTCCAGGGCTCGCACAAAGATCAGCAACGCGTTTACCCTCAATACTCCCAAGTAAACAAGCAGGCAAAGCTGCTGAAAAATCTTGAACCCACCAAGACCCTTCACGATAGCCTAGTAAATCAGAAACAGAACACTCCAGACGCTTCAATCGAACAGAACCATTGGGCAATACCACACCACCAAGCCTTTCAGCCCATCCACCACTATCAGATTTCACTGTCAAATCGAGAGGAGGTTCCACACTTTGAATTGCGATAATCTGATGTGCCTTTTCTGTTCCGTAAGCTGACACTAAAAGCTGTCCAAACCACACTGGAACACCTTCAATGGTAGGAACTTGTTGGCGTAAAGGCTCTGCCTCACGTGCAACATTGCGCAAAAGAGCATTCACCACCCCTGAAAAACGGCGCATACGAGGATCAAGTTTCGCCACACGCACAGCTAAATCAATAGCCGCATGATCGGGAATATCAAGATAAAGAATTTGTGCGACACTGATATGCAAAAGATGCTGAAGTGAAAGTGCTTGTGAAGGCAAAGGACGCGCTAAAAAGCGTGAGAGAGCCACTATAATCTGCCCTCGATGACGCAATGAAGCTGTCAAAATAGCCCGACACAACAAACGATCTCGTTGTGAAAGTTTTAAATAGTGTGGATGTCCGTGTTCATTATCTGTCAAACCAGAAAGAGGCGTGTACTTATCAATTACCGCCCCTAAAAGACGCACACACACCTGTCGAACAGCTAATCCTGGAACATTTTTTTCAGACACATGCCCCGCTTTTTTGTGTTTCAAAACACCACCTTTATATCACAGTTTTCTCAAAATCTCCCTCAATAACTCTATGAACGAGATCTTTTTGAATTTTCATAACGAAGCCAAGAAGGACGTTTTGTAACACGCTGAAAAGAACTGTTTTCTTGTTCACCTAATACATGAGCCTGACCACTATGAAAATCTCCATAATTCATCCCGCTGCTTTTTTCATGTATAGCGTCTTCTTTATTCCATCCCACACTTTTGGTAAGAGCCCCTTTCATCTCTTCTGCTTGCCGATAAAGAGCAGCAATACGATTTGCAGTTGCTGGATGTGTCGAAAAGAGACTATCCGCTCCCTCACCGCTCAAAGGATTAATAATAAACAGATGCGCGGTTGCTGGATTATGCTCCGCTTCTTCATTGTATACCCCATGCGCCCCATCAGCAATTTTACGCAATGCCGAAGCCAACCATAAAGGATTACCACATATTTCAGCCCCTCTCCGATCCGCAGCATATTCACGTGTACGGCTAATCGCCATTTGCACCAGCATCGCAGCAAAAGGTGCCACGAGCAAAGCAATAAATCCTCCAATTGCCCCTGCCCCATGAGAATCTTCTGAAGAGTTGCGCTGTCCTCCCATAAAAAAAGCAAAATTACCAAGCATTGAAATTGCCCCTGCAATCGTTGCGGTTAGAGTCATTGTTAACGTATCACGATGCTCAATATGTGCGAGCTCATGCGCCATAACGCCGGCAATTTCCTCTGAACTCAACCGCTCTAACAACCCCGTACTTGCAGCAACAGCTGCATTTTGCGGATTACGTCCCGTTGCAAAAGCATTTGGTTGTGCATTTTCAATAACATAAACCTTTGGTTGAGGAAGAGAAGCTCTTTGTGCTAAATCGCTTACAATCTTATAATAAACTGGTGCTGAATGCTGATCAACTTCACGTGCCCCGTACATGCGTAAAACGATTTTATCTGAATTCCAATAAGAAAAAAAGTTTAAACCACTTGCCATCAAAAGAGCAATGACCATGCCACCACCCCCTCCAACAAGATAACCAACTCCCATAAAGAGAGCAGTTAAAAAAGCCAAAAGCATAGCTGTACGCATTATATTCATTACTCAAAAAACTCCATGATAAAAGTCAATCAATACTATATGATGGTGTTTTCTTTCTGCTTCTTCAATGGAATAGGTGTAAAATGAATAAAAAAGATGAGAAAACAAGCAAAAAAAATGCAACTGACGTTAAACAGCAATCTCTTTCTCCCGCAGCACAACGCGCTCTCCAAGAAGCTGAAGAAAGACGAAAACACGCAGCAAAAAAAGAACAACCTTTAGAAAATGGTGGACGCGGCGGCAAGGACCCTTCCCGCTATGGAGATTGGGAAATTAAAGGCCGCGCCATTGATTTTTAAAACCATTGATTTAAAAAAACCAAGCGATTTAAACAAGCAGCTTTTTAAAGAAGATCCGTTTTTGATAGACAAAAACGGATAATATTTATTTTTCTAAAGCTTTTAAAAACACGTTGATTAAACAACCATGCTTCTTATGCTGTAGCAGATTCTGCTTCAGCCGCTGCCGCTGCTTCTTCTGCCGCTTGCTTTGCTGCTGCTATACGTTCTTGTGCTTTTTTACCCGGTTCACCTTTATGTGGATTATTACGAGTTGGACGCTTTTTCAAGCCAGCTGCATCTAAAAACCGTAAAACGCGATCTGTTGGTTGAGCCCCTTGCCCAAGCCAATATTGGATACGTTCTTCATTAAGTTTCACCCTCGGTCCATCTTTAGGCAACATTGGATCCCATGCACCAACACGTTCAAGAAACCGCCCATCGCGCGGACTACGAACATCTGCAACGACGATATGATAGTAAGGACGTTTTTTTGAACCTCCACGGGACAAACGAATTTTCAATGCCATATTTTATCTCCTATTGTCAGCTCTGGCTTTCGTTTAAATTGACTTTTTTGTTTTTTGCTCTTCAGCAATAACTTCATGATGACGCACAACTTCTTTAATAATAAATTTTAAAAATCTTTCAGCAAAATCAGGATCAAGATGACTATCTATAGCCAATTGCCGCAAACGCGCTACCTGATATTGCTCACGCAGAGGATCTACTTTAGGCAAATCATAACGGGCTTTTAAGCGCCCAACAGCTTTCGTACAACGAAACCGCTCTGCTAAGATATGAATCAAGGTTGCATCAAAATTATCAATGGATGCTCGTAAATGTGCCAATTCATTTAATACTGTTTCCTGCATCATATTCCTTTCCCTCTTTACATCTTATTTTTTCTTAGGATGCTGAGGAAATTTTCCCCTATCGGCAATGCCATTGGAAAGACCAGGAAATGTAGGTCCACGCTTGGTAAGTCCGGGCAAGAGATTCCCTCCATTACCATTTTCAATTTGCTTTTGAAGCGTTGAGAATTGCTTTGGATCCAATCCCGACAAATCCGGCATAGCTGGAGAATCCCCCCCCAAGTTTCCCATACCACCAAAACCCATTTTGGAACCAAGACCTCCCAACATTTTTCCCATCAAACCACTTTTTCCTTTACCGCCCATGGCTTTCATCATATCAGCCATTTGGCGATACATCTTCAAAAGTTTATTAATATCAGCTGCTGTCGTACCAGACCCCTTAGCAATTCGTTGTTTGCGGCTATGTTTTAAAAGCTCTGGATTCGCCCGCTCTTTCGGTGTCATAGATGAAATAATGGCCAATTGACGATCAAACAAACGATCATCAAACCCCGCAGCCGCAATCTGCTCTTTGACCTTCCCCATTCCTGGCAACATGCCCATAATACCGCCCATTCCACCCAGTTTTTTCATTTTCTGCAACTGTTCTGCAAGATCATTCAGATCAAATTTTCCGGCTTGCATTTTTTTTGCAAAAGCAGCAGCTTTCTCATGATCCATTGTTTCAGCAGCTTTTTCAACCAAAGAAACAATATCCCCCATTCCGAGAATACGATCAGCAATACGACTGGGATGAAATTCTTCTAAAGCATCTATTTTTTCACCAGTTCCAATTGCTTTAATTGGTTTACCTGTAACAGCTCGCATAGAAAGAGCAGCGCCACCACGCCCATCACTATCCATCCGTGTTAAAATAATCCCTGTAATCCCTACACGCTCATCAAAAGAACGAGCAAGATGAACGGCATCTTGCCCCGTCAAACTATCAGCCACCAACATAATCTCATGAGGAAGGGAACATGCTTTAATTTCAGCCAATTCGAGCATTAAAGCTTCATCAATATGATTACGTCCTGCTGTGTCAAGAAGAAGTACGTCATAACCACCCAATTTAGCAGCCTGCACGGCACGTGATGCAATATCAACGGGCAGTTGTCCGGCAATAATAGGCAAGCTTGCAAGTTTCGCCTGTTCCCCTAATTGGCGCAATTGCTCCTGTGCAGCGGGACGACGTGTATCTAATGACGCCATAAGAACTTTTTTATTATGCTTATCAGTGAAACGTTTTGCAAGCTTTGCTGTTGTGGTTGTTTTTCCGGAACCTTGCAAACCAATCATCATGATAATAACTGGAGCTGGTGCATTTAAATCACTCAGAAAGCTTTCATTTCCAAGAATATGAACCAATTCATCATGAACAATTTTAACCACCATTTGGCCTGGTTTAATCGATTTAACGATTTCGGCCCCAACAGCTTTTTGACGAACCCTATCGGTAAAAGAGCGCACAACATCAAGAGCAACATCAGCTTCCAATAAAGCGCGACGAATTTCACGCAGCGCCTCTACAACATCCTGATCCGATAAAGCGCCACGTCCCGTCAAATGAGACAGGATAGAACCAAGTCGCTCTTGCAAGGATTCAAACATCATTTACCTCATTGTTGCATAACAAACAAACCAAAATAGCATCCGAGAACGCATCGCGCCGTCGGATGTTGACCTCTGAGATCTCTTTATACCCTTAAACTGGGGTCTCAGTCGGTGGCTCCAAGTTAATTTTGTCACTGAAAGCTTGCTCCTTCAAACAATAAAACCCCAGCTTTGTCAAGTTTTATCATAAAATATCTTTTTATACGAAGAAATAAAAACAACAAATACTATACTTCAAAACTTTCAACTTCAACACGCATAAAACACCCTGTTTCCTGTTCCATACTCCATAATTTTCCGCTAGAGATATCAAACCAAACCCCATGCAATGTCAAAAAACCTTGATCTTTGCGAAACTTTATCCACGGAAACGTCTCTAAATTTCTCAACGAATGGCGAATAGAAAGCTGCTCTAATGCCGTCTGTTTTTCTGACCAAGACAGCGACTTGTTATTCAAAACGATTTCTGCTGCTGGTGCTAAAAGACTGATCCATTGACCGATAAAATCATTTGATAATAAAGATTTATATGTCTCATTAAGAGCAGTACGAATGCCTCCACAATGGGCATGACCAAAAACGACAATATGTCTCACCTCAAGCAATTGCACAGCATATTCAAGAGCTGCTGATGTTGCGTGATATTGGTCATCAGGAGAAAAAGGAGGAACCACATTCGCCACGTTGCGCAGGGTGAAAATTTCCCCTGGCTTAGCATCAAAGATCATTTCTGGTACTGCACGCGAATCACAACAAGCAATGACCAAAACTTCAGGTTTCTGCCCCTCAATCGCCAATTGCTGATAATCTGCTATTTTATATAAAAAATGATTGTTTATAAAGTTTTGGTAACCACTTAAAAGTCTTTCTGGTAAATGCGCCATTCTCTTTTTACTTTTACTTCTTTTTTTACTTTCATTTTGTATATTTAAAAAAACAAATTATTAACATACAAAAATACTAAAAATGCCCTTTCCTTGACGCAAAATATTTCTTTAACGTACAAACTATTACTAAAAAATAGCAAAAACAAACTCATTCTTTCCAAATAAAGAACTATTTTCTTCAGAAAGAAGGTGTTACAGTATGTAAAAAATATAACGGTCTGCTTTTAAAAAGAGAAGAAAAGACCCCTTAAGAACAAAAAGGGAGAGTGAATGTGTCACAACAAAAAACAACAGAAACGAAAAACACCCAAGATAAAATAGAACAAATCCTTTTTGCTCAAACCGATGAAGAAGATATTGCTTATTATGAAAATGAAGAACTTCAAAAAGCCACAGCCATAGCGGTAAAAGCTTTTAATCTCCATCAGACGGGAAAAAATACCATCTTCTTTGAACAAAATTTAACCCGTAGTAACAGACCTATAACCGTTATCACGCTTGTCAATGATAACAAACCCTTCCTTCTCGATTCTATTTTAAATGTTTTCAATCAACACAAAAATCATATCTATTTGATTGCACACCCCATTATTGATTGTGCTTCTGGAAAACGCATCAGTCTGATGCAAATTCACATCGAGTCATTAAACAAACAGCAAATACAAAAACTTGAAAATGAACTCACCTTAGTTCTTGAACAGGTTAATGCTGCTGTACAAGACTGGAAACCTATGCTTGAAGAAGTTGAAAAGCAGATTCATGCCTACCAAATAAGTCTTCCCCCGCACTACAAACAAGAAGGCGAAAAAGCTATTGAATTTCTTCACTGGCTAATGGACGATAATTTCATTTTCCTTGGTATGCGCACTTACAACTTCATCAAAGACAAAAAACCCCTAAAATCCTTTACAGCGAGTAATATTGAACTTGGTATACTCACGGATGCTTCTATTCATATTGTTGACGATAAAAGTATGAAAGAACCTCCTCAAGAAGTTTTATCCTTCATGGAAAGCGATAATCTGTTTATCGTGACAAAAGCGAACAGCCGTTCCAAAATTCACCGTTCTGTTTGGCTCGATTATATTGGTCTTAAAATTTTTGATAAAGAAAAACAACTCTGTGGAGAATTACGCATTGTAGGGCTTTTTACCTCCTCAGCTTATACACGTTCTATTTTGCAAATTCCTTTCTTAAAAGAAAAAGCCCGAACTATTATTCAACGTCTTGGACACAATCACGCCGATTATTCAGGAAAAGCACTCATCAGTGCTTTAGAAACCTATCCAAGAGATGAAATGTTTCGCTCTGATGTTGATACATTGACAGAAAACACTAAGCTTATTCTACAATTAGATGAGCGCCCACGTTTACGGGTTCTTGCCCACACTGATTCTTTTGGGCGCTTTGTTTCTATCCTTGTCTACGTACCGCGTGACCAATATAGCAGCAGCCTGCGTGAAAAAGTTGGCGAACATTTTGTTGAGCTTTATAAAGGCAACTTTTTTGAATCTTATCCGCTCTTTTTGGAAAGCACCCTTATACGTGTCTATTATATCATCCATCGCAAAGGAAACGAAACTGTTCCCCTTTACGAGCGCTCTACACTTGAAAAACATGTACGTTCGATAGCACGAAGTTGGGAAGACAGGGTTCAAGCCATCGCTCTTACCCAGAAAATAACAGAGCAACAAACACGTCTAGCCAGTGAATTCCCCAACAGCTATCGTGATTTATTTTCAGCTGAAGACGCTATTAACGATGCCGGACATATTCTAAGTCTTCATGATGAAAAGCCCCTTTTCGTGATCTTTTATCACGCACAAAACAAAGAAAAACAGTACATTTCTCTTCGGCTTTTTCACCGCCATGAAGCTCTTGCCCTTTCCAAACGTGTACCACTCCTTGAAAATATGGGGTTTCGCGTTATTGCTGAACAAACCCTTGAATTACCAGATGGCAATGGGCGCTCTGTGTATCTTCATGATATGCAGCTAGAAAGTACTTTCCAGCGCTGTATCGATTTTGAAAAAGACGGGCAAAAACACGCCGAAACCTTTGAAGCCATTTGGGCACAAAATGCTGATAATGACGGCTTTAATGCTCTCACACAAACAGCTGAGCTTGATTGGCATGAAATTATTATTTTGCGCCATTATGGGCGCTATCTCCAACAAACTGGAATTCCTTATTCGCAAGATCGCGTTGCCCAAACTTTAAATGCTTATCCTGACATTACCCAAGATCTTTATGCTTTATTTCATTTAAAGTTTCATCAAAGCCATACAGAAAAAGAACGGGAAAAAAACCAACAAGTCATTCAAAAGCGCATTGAAGAAAAATTACGGAAAGTCTCTGGTTTAGATGATGATCTGATTTTACGCCGTTATTGTAACCTTATCGAAGCAAGTTTACGAACGAATGCCTTTACGCCTCTTCCTGATGGAAATCCACGGCGTATTTTAGCCACCAAATTAAATCCGCGCCAGATTGAAGGTTTGCCTGAACCGCGCCCTTACCGAGAAATTTTTGTTTATGGACCAGAAGTTGAAGGGGTCCATTTGCGTTTTGGAGCTATCGCTCGTGGCGGAATTCGTTGGTCTGACCGTGCATTAGATTATCGCACTGAAGTGCTTAGCTTAGTGAAAGCCCAACAAGTTAAAAATGCGGTTATCGTTCCTGCAGGTGCAAAAGGTGGATTCTATCCCCATCGGCTTCCCCAAACAAATGACCGTGCTGTCATCATAGAAGCAGCACGACAAGCTTATACAGACTTTATCACAGCTTTGCTCTCCATTACAGACAATCTGATTAACGGCAAAATAAGTTCTCCCCACAATGTCATCTGTCATGATGACCCTGACCCCTATTTTGTTGTTGCGGCAGACAAAGGAACAGCAACTTTTTCTGATACAGCCAACGCCATCAGCCAAGCAAACCACTTTTGGCTCGATGATGCTTTTGCCTCTGGAGGCTCAGCAGGTTACGACCACAAAGACATTGGTATTACAGCTAAAGGTGCATGGGAAGCCGTCAAAAGACATTTTAGAGAGTCATTTAATCACGATATTCAAACAACGCCCTTCACCTGTGTCGGTGTTGGCGATATGTCTGGTGATGTCTTTGGCAATGGAATGCTGCTTTCCAAACAAACAAAATTGATTGCCGCTTTTGATCACCGCGATATCTTTATTGATCCAGATCCGAACATAGACGAAAGCTATGCAGAGCGTACGCGTCTCTTCAAACTGCCTCGCTCAAGCTGGCAGGATTACGACCAAAGCAAATTATCAAAGGGCGGTGGTATCTTCTCACGAAAAGAAAAAACCATTACTCTCTCACCTGAAGCAGCACAAGCCATTGGTTTCGAAAAACAAACAGGAACACCCTTTGAAATTATCTCTGCTCTTCTCAAAGCCCCTGTTGATCTTTTATGGTTCGGTGGCATTGGTACTTATATCCGCGCAACAACCGAAAACGATGCCCAAGTAGGTGATCGTGCAAATGATGCAATACGCATTACCGGAGAACAAGTGCGTGCAAAAATTATTGGTGAAGGAGCTAATCTTGGTGTTACACAACGTGGACGGATTGAATATGTCTTAAATGGTGGTCGATGCAATACGGATGCCATTGACAATTCTGCTGGTGTGAATTGTTCTGATATTGAGGTCAATCTCAAAATTGTTCTTGCATCAGCACTACGTGCCAAAACACTAACCCGCGAAGATCGCAATAAGCTCTTGAAAAAAATGACGCCTCAAGTCGAGCAACTCGTCTTGCGCAATAATTATCTACAACCTCTTGCGCTTTCTTTGGCGGAAAACCAGAGCACTACTGATTTGCCTTATCAAATACGCTTTATGCACGATTTGGAACAAAAAAAGCTTCTAGATCGCAGAGTTGAAATACTCCCTGATGAGCAAATTTTACGACAAAGAACAACCCAAGGCAAAGGTCTTCTCCGTCCAGAACTCGCCGTTATTTTTGCCTATGCTAAATTGACCTTAAAAGAAGAAATTGCTAAGAGCCCTATTGTTGATGATCACTATTTCAATACAGCTTTGTTGAACTATTTTCCAACCCAAATTCAAGAAAATTTTAAGAAGGAAGTCATTAACCATCAATTGCGTCGTAATATTATCGCAACACTGATTGCTAACGATATTGTAAATCGTGGAGGCCCCACTTTTGTTAATCGATTACACGATGCAACAGAACAAAAAGCTGAAAATATTATTCGCGTTTTCATTGCCATCCGCGATGGTTTCGAAATTCCTCAATTGTCTGAGCAAATTGATAAGCTTGATAATAAAATACCCGGTCTTGTCCAAAATAAATTCTACGCAACAATGACCCCAATGCTCTTTGAAACAACCAATTGGGGTTTGCACAACATAGATCTCTCACGTCCATTAGAAGAAATTGTAAAAACAATAAAACAAGCCCGTAGCGTTATTGAAAAAGAGCTTATGCATTCTCACGACAACGATATTAAGCAAAAGATTGAAGAAAAAGCATTACACTACAGCGAAGAGGGAGCACCAAAAGCATTAGCGAAACAATTAGCCCTCTTGGAAGCTGCTTCAACAATCTGTGATATTTCTTTAATTGCAAAAAAAAGCAACAGTGATCTTATTAAAACTGCAGAGATCTACTTTTCACTTGCGCAAATCATTCGTATAAACCGCATTAACGAAGCAAGTCGTATAATCCCTGTAGTAGATTATTATGATAGTATGGCTTTAAGCCAAGCCAAAGAAAATGTTTCTGAAAGTTTTCGGCAAATCGTTATGAAAATCCTCAAAAATTATGGAAAGAAAAAAGATCCTTTTGACACTTGGAAAAAAACAGAAGAAGATCATATTCACAACATTACAAACCGCATTAGCGCCCTTATTGAAAATGATCTCAATATTTCTCGTTTTACTTTTGCAGCAGGATTGATTTCTCAACTTCAAAATATTGGCTTTCAAACCTAAAGCAAATACAAAACGACCCACTCAATCTCCCGTTCTATCCCACCACCATAACAAACCAACCAAAATAGAGAACGGGAGTTTGCATTTTAAACATAACACCAAAAATAAAAATCTCGCTATTTATCACAATAGAATTGTTTGCAACAATGTCAAAAAAACAGCAGGATTGATTTCTCACCCTAAAAACATAAACTTTCAGACTTAAAAGCAGTACAAAACAGCTAAGCTTTTGCCCCGTTCTATCCATCCATGACGAAGCAGCAAGGAAAGAACGGAGGCGCTATCCCGCATTTTTAGACAGAGCACTAAAAATAAACTCAAATTTTACTGTCAAATATCCTTCATCATAAAAATATAATATATTGATTTACAGTTATAATTTTATCATTTTTATGATGACTGATAATTCGATATTCTAAATTTGTCTCATTTAAAATCTGTTTATATTCAATCAATTAACCCCATTTCCCCTTGCATATTGCAAATACGAAAGCCGAATAGATAAAAACAGTAAAGAAAGGACTAAAAATGCCCCTCATAAACCGCCTCAAGTGCTAAAAACTACAGTAAGATTGGGAGTTAGCAAATATAATATGATGGTTATTCCCCCTAGCTTGTTAGTCCATAACCGAAAAGATGGTGGTGCTTAATGGCTTTATCGTTATACCATTCATAGGCGACATCGTGAAATAGCAAGCACTGAGAAATATTATTTTAATAAATGCGTAAAATCGAATAAAAAATGACAGTAAAGATGAATGTTGATTTTTCTCTTTACAACTTCATATTTTTCTCCAGCTAGTCTGTTTACTTGTTTTAAGAGGTTACTCCCAAACAGATATATGCAATATGCTGCTCATTCCATATATAAAGACAAAGGTTCCTAACAAGCACCATACCACCTGTATAAAAAGGCAATTCAGCATGCTTTAAAATGACACTTTTTCCATACAAACACTGTTGCTATATGTAGTTTGATATAAGATTTTGTACAAAGTGAAAAGAGGTTGGACGAGTTAGGAGTAGGTGATAATTTTTTATTTTTATAGCTATTTTTTTTTACCATTAAATACGCATTTTGTTAAAATAGATTTTGACACTCTAAAATTGCAAAAAAGTATGAAAATCAGAAAAAATCGAAATTTGGTAGTAAAAATGAAAAAAGGCTTTGGTACAACACCTAAAGCGGAGCAAGACGACCAAGTTTTAAAAATCCCAATTTTACCCACCCGTTGTCAATGAGTAAGGAAAGAACAGGAGCGCCGTCCGCATTTTTAGGCAGGGTGCCCAAAATAAAAAATAACGCTTGAAGATTATTGGTTTGCGTGGGAAATAAATGCTGCAGAGTGTTAAGAAGCTTCATGGACTGAACAAGGACAAGTTCAAATTTTGCTGTCAAATATCCTTCATCATCAACAGAAAAAGGTCCACTAATACGCACTGCACCACCTGTATGAAAAGCTAATTCACCTTGCTTTAAAAGTCCACTTTTTCCATACAATCGCTGTTGCCAATTTTTTCCTTCATTTTCAAACAGAAGAGAGGCATCATTTAAAATCCATTTCAAATTGCCATCAATTTTAGGAATATCAACAAAAGAAGATTTTAAAAAGGGAGAAGCATCAAAACCATCAAAAGTTATATGTCCCGATAAATCATTCTTTTCATGTTTAAGATCAAGTCGAAAAAATTCTGCCGTTATTTTTTGGGAAGCTTCTTTTGGCTCTAATGGCTGAATAATCACGTTATGTGTATTTTGCAAAGATACTTGATTTTCAACATTTTTTTGTGTCGTTTTGTTATCTGTCGTTTGTGCTCCTAATGCTTCTTGAAGCTTTTGATCTTCAGGGGAAGAGGAAAAAGGTGAAACCTCAAGCCCTTCAGCTATAAACTTCAATGTCTTACCCATTTTCCAATAAGGTTCTGTTTCAATCAGCAAATTGCGCCAACTGGATACTATGGAAGTTTTTCCAGAAAAAACAATTAATGCAGGAGAATGAACATTAAACTCGACCAAATGAGGTGCATAAATTGGTGCACCAGCTGTTAAACGCCCCGTCGATACAGAAACCCCATGTAAAGGCCAAGAAAATTGAAACTTGTCACAAACAACACCGACATGTAAAGGATAACCATCCTTGCGCATATTCTCGCATACCGCCACTATATTATGGGAAGATATTTTTGCGAATATATCAGAAACATAGTCTTCTATTTTACGTGAAAAAAAAACCAGAGTGCGCTATAAATAAATATCAGAGCAAGAAAAAAGCACCCCCAAATTAAATAACTCAAAGAAAAACTTTTTTGTGATGATGGTATTTGAAAGGATTTAGACAATATTCAAACTTTCTATATCTCTTAACTTTTTTCTCACCTTAAAAAGGATAAAGATTCCTCACCCACACTAATCTGTAAATAATCGAGCTCCTTATCTAGCGCGCTTTATCTTCTGATCACTTCAAGAAGTCCCTATACATCGTTCTAAAGTATAGTATCTCATAAGCTCAATAAACAAGATTTTCTTAAAAAAAACCCTTTACACCCTTTAACAAAAAACACCTCATGTGTAAAGTTTTACATAGATTTTCTACCTCTGCCTTAAACCATACTGTTTTACAGCACAACAAAAATGATAATGAATAGTGTCTCTTAACGATAAAGCCATTGAGCCCCCCATCTTTACGCTTATGGAGGAGCAAACCAGCACTATCATTATAATTTGGCTAACCCCCAAATGTTGCGCAGCCCTTGGCACTTAAGACAGCTCATAAGAGGCATTTTTAGTCTTTTCCTATATAGTTTTTCCCACGCGCCAGCCCTACTTGTGACATGTAAGCAAGAGGTTTTTATTGAGTCAACATACACAGGTTTGGAATGAAAAAACCTTACTATATTCGGGGTTCTCATTCAATATGCAAAACAGTGAATTACCTATATAATCAATGCGTTATCAACAATCACACAAGTACAGGCGGTGTACAAAAAATCTGGTGTAATGCGCTTTCAAACCATTGGCTCAAAGCTCGATCATAGATTAAACGACCTTTCAAATGTGCACAAGCAGGTTGAGCACCTTTTTCAGTCAATTTATGTGCCGAACGCACGACCAAACGCCGCATCATAGCACGTGTAAATTCAGCATGAAATTGCAAGCCCCATGCATTGCTTCCATAACGAAAAGCTTGTGTAGGATATGTATACCCTGTTGCCAAAAGCATTGCCTCTTTCGGTAAATCATAAATACCTTCATCATGGAAATGGTAGACCATCTCTGGCCAATTCATCAATTCCTTCCCTTGTAGGGTCGCTTCTAGTGGATACCAGCCGACTTCAACAGTCCCATCACTTCTTGTACCAACGCGCGCCCCTAGATTTCGCGCTAACATTTGTGCTCCAAGACAAATACCCAAAAAAGGCTTATTTTCCTTTAGCGACAACGAAATCCAGTCAATTTCGTCACCAATATAGGCTTCGCTGTCATTCACACTCATCGGTCCCCCTAAAATAACAACACCGGCATAATGTTCTAATGTATCAGGGAGTTTTTGTCCAAAAATAGGACGATAAATATCAAGAACAAAACCATTTTGTTGTAAAAATTTTCCCAAACGACCAGTGTAGGTAGAGCGCCGATGAATAACAACAGCAATCCTTGGTTTGTTATTTTTTGGTTTTTTTCCAAGACATCTCTGATTTAAAAACATTTTTTAACCAATTACCTTTGCAATCAAGCAAAACTTCATTTTTTAAGCATAAGAGAATAATTTGATTGAACAAGATTAACGATAATTTTTTCTCCTACATTAATTATTTCTTCCGACAAAACGCTCAGACTACCCTATTAACACAATTTAAAATAAACGAAATTTCTTCTTCGATAAAGACGTTTCTTCTTCTGTTTTAACCCCTGGATCATCAACATTTAAGTGAGTTTGGCCGAATGTATTTACATCTTGTTCTTTTATATCTTGTTTCTCCACCTGCGCATTATGCAAAAAAGAATCATCTATAGGTGTTAATTTTTCAAGCTTCTTATCTTCAACATCATCACTTTTTTCCATAACATACTCTTTGTCTTGCTTTTTCGGCACAATATTGTCCGCCTCTAATGTGAGAGAAGGCATACAAGGAGGCGCCTTCCATTCAAAACAGCCCAAACGTCCACTGATTGGAGAAACCGCTGACCAAGAAGAAAAAATGGCCCCATCACACATCCATACTGGATCACGTTCAGCACGAAGTGCTAAAGAAAGCCATTGACGTACAGCAGCCTGATTGTTTCCCTGTGCCTCTTCAATATCTGCCAATAATAAATAAACACTTTCCCGTGGATGATACTGCAATGCTTTTTGTGCCTGCTCTCTTGCTAATACTGTTTCACCAGCATCCAAAGCTGCTTTAGCAATAAGGAAAGCCGACTCAAATGCATCTTTATTATAAGCAGCAAGTGTCTTAGCCCTTTTCAATCGCCCAATAGCTCCTTCTTCTCTTTCCAGATAAAGTGCTCCCAAGTCAGGATGAGGATTCTTTTGCCAAGCCGCTATAATCATTTTATCCGCTTTACGCGTTTCATTTAACTTATAAAGAATATCAGCAGCAATCACTGTTATTGGAACAAAATCAGGCGCCAATTTATGGGCTTTCAAAATGGCTTCACGTGCTTGTACAGGATGTGTATCAAACAAAGAAAGTGCCTGCCCACTTAGTAGTAAAACCTGTATATGCTGCCGCTCTGGAGTCGCGCGAACAGAACGCGGGAGAGCTTTATTTGCTCTTTCAAAAACAGTAAGTGCCTTATCCCATTTACCCTCAGCACTTAATCGATCAAGCACCGCCTGATGCGCCCATAAAAGTGCTGGCGATAAAGTCAGTGCCTCTTCGGCATATTGTTGCGCTGCCTCATAAGCTTTACTCTTCATCGCTTCACGAAACAAACCATAAAGTCCAACCAGTTTTGTCGAATCTTCCTTTCTCATCTCTTCATAAAGACCGATAGCGCGAACAGAATTATTTTGTAAAGATAAGGTTTGCGCTTGTAAAAGTTTTACCAATGGCTCTTGTTTTCCTGCAAGATATTTAGCAACCCGTGCTTCCATTTTTTGCGCAACCATACTATCACCAGCAAAAGTTGCAAGAATCCCCTTTGAAAGAGCTTCGTAACCACGCTTTTGATGGCGTTTATAAAAATAATTGGAAAGAGCACTCGGTATGGAAAAAAAGAAAGACAATAACCACCATAAAAGCACCAGCGTTACAAAAAATAAAATAAGCACACTTAACACTGTAAGAAATGAAGCAGAAAATCTGAAATGCAAAAAGGTGAGAACAAAAATACCATTGTGATTAGCTACCCACGTGAAAGCTAAACCGAGGATACAAACAACAAAAATATAAATAAAAACACGTATCATCTTGGGCCTATTTACATCTTTGTTGCTTTAAAAGATCCTTGTTGCACAGACAATAACAATTGCTGCAACAACTGTTGAATAGCAATATGTCTTTCAAGCTGCTTAATAAAATCCCTTGAAACATCTTTTGCACTTTGGGGCAATGATTGCCATTCGCTCAAAGCCTTTTCGTAATCACCAGCTTGAATGGCAACTTCCATGCGTGCCGCAATAGCCCCCAGCGTTGGCCCTTCAACATTTCCAATCGGTCGCGAAACAATGAGCCCTTTTATCCACGCTAAAATTCTGTCAAAAAAACCAGCATCTGATGCAACAAGATTTTGCGTACCAACAATTGCATCGGCAACATGAGCAAAATCAACTGAAAGTTGTGCTGAGCTTGGAAGACCCACTGTAGCTGTTTTTTGCAACACATCAAGTCCATTAATCGAAGGCGATAATTGTTGTAACAGCTTTAATTCATTATTATAAGATCCACCACGTTCTACAGCATTTTTTAATGAACTAATTGCAGTAAAGAGCGCGGTATTTATTTCTTTTTTTTCACTATTTTTAACAGCAATTTCTTCCTGTAGTGCTTCTAACTGTTGTTTTAACGCAGCAAGATCATTTGCATTGCTCACCCCAACAGACAAAGCCGTCTCTATATCTTTCGATTTTCTAATAAAGGTTTGTACAATTTCTTCAAGAGCTTTTACTTTTTCCTCTAAAATCGCAAAAGCTTTTTTGCTTTCTTCTTTCGATAGTTCATCATTTTTCGTTGTTTTAAACTGTTGTGATGAAAAAGAAGAAAACTCTGTTTTTAACGCATCGATTTCTTGAAAGACCCGCCTCAATTGTTCCTTTGTATCTTCACCTTGACTTTTTGCAGCTTCAGCAATCTGCAAAGCTTTCCCCCCCCCAGCAGAATTTCCCACAAAAGGAGAAGGAAAGAAACCAGCCCATTGAAGCCCCATAAAAATTCCCAAAGCAATGAATCCCCCCAAAATTCCAGAAAGGGACAAGAAAAGCCAAGTTGTACCAGAGATACTTTTATCCTGACCTTGCATATTCTGTTTTTCTCGCGCATGAGATTCTACAGAATTGTGGTTTTTTTCCTCTGAATCATGGGGAACAGCTTCATGTTCAATAACTGGTTTCTTACGGCGCGTACCAGCATAATGTGGTTTAACTTTTGGTTTTGAAGAATCGACCATCTCTGTCACTTTTCGTGCACACTTTTTTTAATGATAAAATAATAAAATGAAAAAAGTTTTAAAAACGCAGCTTTTCTCAATAATATTTACAATTATTGCCTTTAATAGACAAGTTTTTAAAAAAACATTTGCATTTTATACTCGAAAATACAGCTTTATTTTTTAATCCATGATATCATAAAATTCAAAGAAAATGCCAAAACACATATTTTTCATAGAAAAATCAATTCTAAGAGAAATACTTTGCATCTTTTTCTGTTCATGGTACGCACGCAGGAAAGAAGCTTCAATATAAGGTTTTGTTTAAAATGCGTCTGCTGGGAATAGAAACAAGTTGTGATGAAACGGCAGCAGCTGTCATTGAATATAACAATGAATCAAACAGCCGAATTCTTTCCAATGTTGTTTGGAGTCAAATTGATCACCATGCACCTTACGGCGGTGTTGTTCCTGAAATTGCTGCTCGTGCCCATGTTAAAGTTCTTGATCATTTAATTCTGCAAGCACTAACAGAAGCAAACACAAAATTAAAAGATATTGATGGCATTGCAGCCACCAGTGGACCTGGTTTGATAGGAGGATTGTTGGTAGGCGTTATGAGCGCAAAAGCACTCTCTCTTGCCACTGGCAAACCATTTATTGCGGTAAATCACTTAGAGGGACATGCTTTAACAGCTGTGTTAACGCACAACGTCAGCTTTCCTTATTTATTACTTTTGGTTTCAGGAGGTCATACACAAACAATCCTTGTTCATGGAGTAGGCAACTACCAACGTTTAGGAACCACTATTGATGATGCATTAGGAGAAGCCTTTGATAAAACAGCAAAACTTTTAGGTCTTCCTTATCCTGGTGGACCAGCACTTGAAAAAGCAGCTTTATTTGGTGATAAAAATCGCATCCCTCTTCCACGTCCTTTAAAAGGTGAAAAACGATTAGATTTTTCTTTTTCAGGACTCAAAACTGCTGTTCGACAAGCCGCAACAGCCATAGCTCCTCTTACAGAAAATGATATTGCTGACATTGCCGCAAGTTTTCAAGCCGCCGTAACCGATACAGTACGTGATCGCGTTCACCTCGCTCTACAACACTTTACCCACCAATATCCTCTCTCTCATAATCAAGAAAAACGTTCTCCTGCTTTGGTTGTTGCGGGCGGCGTTGCCGCAAACCAAGCCATTCGCTCTACATTACAAGAACTTGCCCATCAACATGGTTTTGAATTTATAGCCCCTCCTCTTTCCTTGTGTACCGATAATGCTGCAATGATTGCTTTTGCCGGTGCACAAAAGCTTGCACGGGGAGAAACAAGCCCTCTTGACATTGCCCCTCGCTCACGCTGGCCATTAGATGAAAAAGCCACACCCTTGATCGGGATGGGTCGCCGTGGAACAAAAGCATAAGAAAATTGACATCTCTCAAAGAACGAAAATTTTCATTCAATCTAGTCTGTAAACAGTCCGAATTTCTTGTCAAGCGAATTTCCCTTGGCTTCCAAATCACACAATTCACTTAACCCAAAGCTCGACACAAAAACCTAAATATTCACCACACATTCTAAAAACACTTCAGTCTCAAGAAAACGGCCTTATATCACACACCTTAAACGACGGTATTTTACGGCATAATAAAACGCACTTTATCGTACGATAGCATAATACCAAGCCATCCTTTGACATCATCACCTTTGTCCATCTATTTGTTTCATTGCCATTGTAATCTTAAAGCTTTTTAAAACCAATTTTCTTGCTAAATTCTCTCCAACGCAATGCTCCTATAGTAACTACATTTCAAACAGCAGCTGAAAAGATGACTAAGCTTCCACATGGCTGAGCAATTTTAAGTCTATTACTTCGATACACTGATATATTTTTCTGCTACAAGATAAGCAAAGTACCTTTATACAACATGAAATATTAATGGAACGCATTTTTATATATACAAGTTATTTTGAAACAAGAAATTCTTTACCCCATTTTTAAAATTATCGTTAAGGGTATTACGAAAATACTTATAAAAATTCGTATGATAAATACATAACAGTCTATGAGAAAGGAGAACTTATGGCTTATTGGCTTTTCAAATCTGAACCCCATAAATGGTCATGGGAGATGCAAAAGAAAAAAGGAGCTGATGGCGAACAATGGGATGGTGTACGCAATTATCAAGCCCGTAATAATATGCGCGCCATGAAATATGGTGATAAAGGTTTTTTTTATCACTCAAATAAAGGTTTAGAAATTGTGGGCATTGTAGAAATATGTGCTGAAGCACACCCTGATTCTACAAGCCATGATCCACGCTGGGAATGTGTGGATATCCGTGCACTTTGTGACATGCCAACACCTGTTTCATTAAAACAAATTAAAGCCAATCCCAAACTAGCAAATATGGCGTTGGTCAAAACCAGCCGCTTATCAGTACAACCCGTGACAGAAGATGAATGGAAAGAAGTCTGTTTAATGGGCAATCTTAAGAAGGAAATGCTTTTATCCTAAAAACAATAATTTTTATTCATTGACTCATATGAAATGACACTTCATATCACACAAGGCAAGCACAACGCATGCCTCTGTTAATGTGTCTCATGCTAAATGCACAAATATGACTCTCTCCCTTGTCATTTTTCATTCCACACTCTTCTCAATACAGACATCCCCCCAAAATTACATAAAAACCCTCTTCATAATGCATCTTTTCAGCCTTGCTACAAAGGTAAAGCTTACTCAATGATTATAATAAGCAACACAACGAGCATCACACCGATCTATTTGCGCACAAATGCGATACAAAAACAAAACTGAACGCAGAAAAACAATACCATGAAATTCTCCTAAATAGTGTATATGTGCTAAAAATATCGCTCCATAAGCGTAAAAATGGTGATTCCCAATGGTATAAATAACATCCTAGAGCATAAAAAACGCTTCCAATCAGTGCATCAACATGCTTATAAGGAAAAACATGAACCACTATACTCTTTTAATCGTTGAAGATGATGATCTACGCCCCATTTTGGTAGAACAATTGCAAATGCATCAAGAGTTTGAAATTTTCCAAGCAAAAACAACTGAAGAAGGAATAAAAATAACCCAAGAAAAAAATATTGATCTCGCTATTTTAGGTATTGAACTTCCTGATCTTGATGGGTGCAAAGCCATTAAACAATTACGCACTCAAGGATTTCGGGCCCCCATTATTATAATAATGAATTATGATACAAACTGCGACACCATTTTAGATCTTGAAACAGGTGCCAATGATTATGTGACAAAACCTTTTCGCTTTGCGGTGTTATTAGCGCGAATTCGAGCACAATTGCGTCAATATGAACAAAATGAAGATGCGACCTTTCATATTGGTTCCTATACTTTTAAGCTAGGGCAAAAACTCCTTCTTGATCAGAACAACAATAAAATCCGTCTTACAGAAAAAGAAGCTGCGATTCTTAAGTGCCTCTATTATGCCAATGATAAAATTGTCAGCCGTGAAACATTGTTAGAACAAGTTTGGGGATATAATGAAAATATTGTCACCCATACTTTAGAAACCCATATCTATCGTTTGCGACAAAAAATCGAAAAAGATCCCTCCAATGTACAAATTCTCATGACAGATCAAAGTGGTTATCGTTTAAACCTCTAATTTGATATTTACTGTTTCAAAAACAATTTTAATATCTTTCAATGAAAATACAAACGAGATGAAAAAACATTCACATACAATTTAGAGGATATCATATAGAACCCTTATCAGCGTGCTTATGACAAAATACTGCTCTCTCATTATAAACAAAGAACCGAAATATTCCACCACGAAAACCAGCAACAGAAATGCCTTCAAACCTCACACTACACTTGAAAATTTCTGCTTTACATGCTTTTGCTCTATACAAACAATCGTGATATCTTTTAGCAACATTCTTTATTCTAACCATTATCTTTACCATATTGATATTGATGATTATTTCTTAAAAAAATACCACTCCACTTACTGCTTTATCTCACCTTCACTAAGCTTAACCTAAACTGAGAGATGTCTTTTATTTTTATAGTTTTACTCCATCCCTTATGATTTTACTTCCTTTAGGAGACAGGATAATTAATTATATAACGCTTAAGTGATTATCCTAATCAAATCCCATTAAAAAACATGGACGTATTTTCAAAAATAATTTAAGTTATAAACAAAAAGCCTCACTTTTACCCAAAGCGTTTTAAAACCTCTAGACCATAGAGATAAAACAACTATTTTTACAAGACTTTTTGATTTACCATCATAAAACGATAGAAAATCATTGAAAGAATATTCTTTCCTTAAAAAACATTTCATTTCACGGCATTTGTTCATGAAGCATATTATGCAAGTCACTTTTAATGCTATCATTTTTACACTTAGGAAGATACTTTATTTTCTAGCTTAAAATAAAATATTGTCACTATTCATCAAAAAAAGACGGTTCGATAAATACTTGAGATTTTTTATTTACCTGCCAATTCCATGTATAATGTGCAAACGAATATTTTTTGATTGTGAATGCAAAAATTTGACATAAGAGAATCCTCCTATATTTGCGGTTCCTATACCAATGGAAAATGATTAATTATCTTTATAAATTAAAATATTTCTTGTCTGTGGTGATAACGCAGGAATAAAAATACGTCGCGACTGACGACGCTGTACGAGCAAACCCTGATAAACACGTTTTTGTGCTTGACACATTAAGAGTCCACCAAAATAAGGCAAAAGATGGCGTGCAAATGGCTCATAAAAAAATGAAAATAACCGCGAAACATAACCCATAGAGGGCATATAATGTACAATTTCTTGTATTGGCCCAGAAACAAAATTTGTTTTTTCGAACAAACGAATAATCTGTTGCCGACTATAGGGTTCGCCATAACCAAAGGGCGTAGTAATATTGCGCGCCCAAAAACCAGAGCGATTAGGTACAATAACGATCAAGTGGCCATTAGGTGCTAAAACACGCCATATTTCATTCAACGTTTCAAATGAATTTTCTGTATATTCTAATGCATGGACCAATAAAATACAGTCAACTGACGCATCAGGAAGGGGCAAATCTTCTTCAAAAACAAGCGCTGTAGCAACTTGCTCAGCACAAGGCCAAGGCGAAGCACCCTGAGCAGCTGGCATAAAAGCAAAACATTGTTGGGCACGTTCACGCAATACAGAAAGATAAGGAAGTGCATAACCCAACCCCATAATTCGTTTATCGGTAAGATCAGGCCACCATAAATTCAATTGGTCACACAACGTCTTTTGCACACGCAGCCCAAGTGCAGAAGCATAAAAATCTTTCAGTGTAACGATATCCAACTCAACATACCATGTAGAAACAAATTTCAAACATTACAGATCCTCATATACCCAATTTATATGGATTTCTGCTTTTTCTCCGCAATAGCGAACATTTCAATATTTCATATTTTAAACTTAAATGATTAAAAAAAGCAGTACAACAGAATGATTATTGCATTACAAGTGCTTTAATTATTTTCTTTGGAGATGAACTCTATAGAGGTTTTTCACACACTGTTTCATGACATCAATGAAGAAAAAAGCCAATACTGACTAATGAAAATGAAGCAATTTTTCAAGATAGTTTTTTTCTTCTTCTGAAAGATGCTCTTTACCAAGACGTTTGCGAATTTCATCCAAAATCTGCCGCGTACGCATTTGATCACTTTCTTGTGGCAGTGCCTCGCCTTCTTGTTCTTCATCTGTTTTTGAAGAAAGTGGACGTCCTAACGGATCTTTAGGACCAGAATCAGCATTTTGCTCATCTCCCATTTCTTTAAGTGTTTCGCGCATTTTTTTCAAAACATTTTGTGCACCTTGCCTCAAAGATTCCAAAGCATCAGACTGATTTTGTATAGATACCTGATGATTTCCATTATCAAGCGCATTTTCCGCAGAATTCATTTTTTCTTCTGCCCTTTTCAATGCGCCCCCTGTTTCAAATCCTTGTTCTGATAATTCTTTTTCTAATGTTGATAATTCAGATTGCAATTCAGCTTGACGTTTTTTTAAAGATTTTTTTTGTGTTTCCGGTACATTTTCTCCGCGTTTTTGTTCCATCTCTAACTGATGTGTTTCATTGAGAATTTCTTGCTGACGACGCATTAAATCTCCAAGCTGGTCCATCTTTTCTTTCATTTGTGCAGATTGGCTTTTTTCTCCCTCATTTTGATTGCCTTTTTGCACATGCAAATGATCAAGCGTCTGTTCAACTTCCGCCAAGAATTGTTCAGCTGCTAAAGAAGAACCCGTTTTAGCCATTTCCTCAATTAAATTTAGTTTTTCTTGTAATGTAGCTTCAGAAAGATTAGGACTTTTTGAGCTTTTAGAATTTTTAGAAACTTGACTATCTGGTGTTTTTTCAGCCAAAGCACGAATATACTCATCCATAGCTTGACGTAAATCTGCCATAAGCCGTTCAATTTCTGCCGCTGGAGCACCGTAACGCAATGCATCACGTAAAGCAGCTTGTGCTTGTTTTAACTTTTTTTGCACGGATTCAAGTTGATTGCCTTCAATACCCAAAGCAATTTGCCATAAATAATCCACCACATCGCGCAAATCCTCGTCTGTTTGTGCCAAAGAAAGTCTTGTCCACGCACTTTGTAGAACAATAAAATGCGATGCATTTTGCAGCCCCTTTTCTGGACGCACAAGCAAAGCAGAAAGCATATCCAATACACGCTCTCTCGCAGAAGCATCAAGCGCTAATAAACGACGCAATTCAACCACTGCGCGTGCAACAGGATTCGAAAAAACACGCTGTGGTAATATCATAACAAAAGTTTTGCTACGCCCTTTCTGCCCCGCACCATCTTCTGCCACCAAAGTAATTTTGACTTGCGAACCCGCCCATGGATGCGCTGATACATCGTGCACCATTCGCATTTTCCCCTTTCCACCACGCGGAAGAAGAAGCTCTATTTCCGGAGCATTATAAAGAGAAGAAGCACTTTTATTCTGAGGAAGAAAAGGCCCTATTTCAACAAAAGCCTTTGTCACACCATAATCATCATCCACCACATATCGTAACTCCAATGATCCCGTTAAAATCCTCCCTGGTTTTTCCAACCAATGAATTGTTGGAAGCGTGTCCTTAATTATCTGCAAATGCCATTGCTGTTTTTTACGACGTGATGATACAAATAAATTTATTGGATGCTTTAAATGTGTTTCAAAATGAACAATTGGATCATTCAAAGCTGTTTGTTCCGTTTTCTCTGAAAACGAAACTTCCCTCCCATCTTCTACAGACTTTGCTTTTACTGTAATGCCAGCCCCATTGACAACACGCACAACAACATTACTCCCTTCAGGGATTTCTCGTTGTATTTTCTCATCTTTTGTCAAATAAATCGGTGCCACACCGGTATAAGCAGGTGGTGTTACCCAAGCATCAATCCGCATGAGTTTTTCATCAACGACAGGACGAAAATCAAAGGCATCAGCCAAACGCCCCCCTTGTGAACCAAAAGAAAAACTAAAAGCGCACACAAAAAGAAGAGCACACAAAGCCCTCAAAGCCAAAGGATCATAATCCGCACTATTAAGAGAGATAAATCCAGTTTTTAAATGGTATAATTGCTTTGCCATTCGGCGTTGATGTTCACGCCAAATAACAGCACTAAAATCTTCATCATTTTCAGAACATAAACGATCTGTCTGAATATTCAAAGGCTGGTGTCTAAGATCATTGACGCATTCAAGGCGGCAATTTACTTCCCGCATTGTGGGAAACCGAAAACGAATAAGAAAAAATAAACTCGCCCCAGCACAAATAAGTATAACCCCAAGTAAGAGCAAATGTGACCAATAGCCCAAAATGCCAAAAAGTCCCAACCAGCTAAACGAACAAAAGAGACTAAGAACGAGGAAAAATGGCAACAACCGTACCCACATCCGTTCAAATGAAAGGATCCCCCACATCAAAATGCGCACACACAAAAGCTTCATTGCAAAACCTTTGATGTTTTTATTTTTCATAAACAAGCATTTATCCCCTTTTATCGTGGAGCATTAAGATCATAAACTCCATACAAAACAATTTCTAGAAAATAAATTGTTTCATCAAAGTTTAGTAAAAATAAGACCCAAAATATTTAATAATGCTCAATCTAATTTGGGCTCAATCCAATCTGGAATATGATCACAGCCTATCAATTGCGCATAATCAAGGCGTGGACGAACGACTGCATAACGTGTACCCTGAACCAGAACTTCCGGCACCAAAAGTCGACTATTATAAGTGCTTGCCATCACTGCGCCATAAGCCCCTGCTCCTGTTAACATCAAAACATCACCCGCTTTCAACACTGGTAAAGAACGTTCCAAGCCTAAATAATCACCAGTTTCACAAATAGGACCAACAATATCAGCATTAATCAGAGGGGCATCTACTGGTGTTTTTTTCACTGGCATTACATTTTGCCACGCATCATAAAGCGTTGGACGCATGAAATCATTCATCGCCGCATCAACAATAACAAAATTTCGTCCTTCCCCCTTTTTTAAATACACAACCGATGTTACCAACACACCGGCTTCACCAACAATACTACGCCCAGGTTCTAGGATAATATTGATCCCTAAAGGCGCAATATGTTTCTTTACCAGTGCTGCATACTCAAAAGGAGAAGGTACTGGATGCTTCTCATAACCATAAGGAATACCAAGCCCGCCCCCAATATCGATATGGGTTATCGCATAACCATTATTCCATAACTGACGCACAAAATCTGCAACAATAACAAATGCATCTTCAAACGGTTTTAAATCACAAATTTGACTGCCAATATGGAGATCAACACCACACACATGAAGACCAGGCAATTGAGCTGCTTTTTTATATGCATCACCCGCCAAAGACAGTGGAATACCAAATTTATTCTCAGACTTACCTGTTGTAATTTTCTTGTGAGTCTTAGCATCCACATCAGGATTAATGCGTAAAGAAATACGAGCCGTTTTTGAAAGCGCAGCAGCCCGCGCCGATAATTGTTCAAGTTCTGGCTCTGATTCAACGTTAAAACAATAAATATCTTGTGCAAGGGCAAAATCTATTTCTCTCACTGTTTTACCAACACCAGAATAAACAATATTCTGCGCAGGAATACCAACAGCAAGTACACGCCGTAATTCCCCTTCTGAGACCACATCAGCTCCCGCTCCATTGTTAGCTAAAAGTTGTAAAACTGCTTGATTGGAATTCGCTTTAACCGCATAAGCAATTAAACTCGGCATATCATGAAATGCATTCTGATAATCTTTAAAATGTGCAACGATTGCGCTAGCTGAATAACAATAAAAAGGTGTTTCAACTTCCCGCGCAAGTTCCAAAAGAGAAAGACCTTCAGCGTGAAGCACACCCTGATGATAAGAAAAAAAACGCATAAAAATTCCTATTGTATTAACCGATCAAGAATAAAAGGTTTATCTGTTTTACCTTGAGAAACAAAAGTTCCTTGTGAAGAATTCACTCCTGTTGAAGGAGGTAACTCTAATGACCCTTTACGCCCACACCCAACGATACCCAAGCCCCCCAAAAGGACAATTATCAACCCCTTTAATATAATTTTCATCTGTCCTCTTTCCTCATCTCGATCTCTTTGTTACCTTTAAAATACAATCACTCAAGCGCTCACGAGACGCTTTTTCCAATACGCAATTTGCCGAAGAACCTCTGAAGGCGCTGTTCCCCCAAAGCTTTTACGACTTTCAACAGATTTTTCAACGGTCAAAACATCAAAAAGTGCCGCATTGATATCAGGACAAATTGCTTGAAGTTCATCTAATGATAAATCCTGAAGGCGACACTGTTTTCTTTCTGCCAATGCTACAGCACGCCCCGTTATATGATGTGCTTCACGAAAAGGAATCCCTAATTCACGTACAAGCCAATCAGCAAAATCCGTAGCTGTTGCATATCCTAAATCTGCTGCTTGTTTCATGGCTTTTTTATTCACTTTCAAATCAGCAATCATCCCTGTCATTGCTGCTAGTGATAATTCCAAACTCAAAGCCCCATCAAACACATATTCCTTATCTTCTTGCATATCCTTTGAATAAGCAAGCGGTAATCCTTTCATCACCGTTAACAATCCCATAAGCGCACCATTCAATCGACCTGCTTTTGCTCGTACTAACTCTGCCGCATCAGGATTTCTCTTTTGTGGCATAATGGAAGACCCTGTTGAAAAAGCATCTGATAAATGAATAAAACAAAACTGTGCACTTGACCAAAGGACAATTTCTTCCGCCAATCGCGAAAGATGTGTTGCACAAAGAGCGCCAGCGCTTAAAAATTCCAATGCAAAGTCACGATCTGAAACACTATCAATTGAATTGCGTGTAGGTTCGCGAAAGCCTAGCGCTTTTGCTGTCATAAAACGGTCAATTGGAAAGCCTGTCCCCGCTAAAGCAGCCGCCCCTAAAGGCGATTCATTCATTCGCTCAAGAGCATCACGCATCCGCGATAAATCTCGACCAAACATTTCAACATAAGCCATCATATAATGACCCAATGTTATGGGTTGAGCCAATTGTAAATGCGTAAAGCCTGGCATAAAGGTATCAACATGTTGTTCTGCGCGAATGAGCAATTGCTCTATCAATCCTTTTAGAGCTTGTGCTATCTTTTGCGTTGCTTCACGTACCCACAAGCGAAAATCAACAGCAACTTGATCATTGCGTGAACGCGCCGTATGCAAACGCCCAGCTACAGGACCTATCAATTCGCTCAACCGCGCTTCAATATTCATATGAATATCTTCAAGCTTTCGTGAAAAAACAAATTTACCGTCTTCAATTTCTTGGCAAATAAGTTTCAAACCATGAACAATTTTTTCATAATCTGATTGTGAAATGATTTTCGTTTGCGTTAACATAGCCGCATGAGAAAGAGAACCTTCAATATCTTGTCGATAAAGTTTTTGATCAAAATCAATAGAGGCATTAATTTCTTCCATAATTGCAGCAGGACCTGCCGCAAACCGACCACCCCACATTTGGTTCTTTAACTTCTCATCTGTCATATTCTGAAAACACCCCTCCAAAGGACAAAATTATGATTTTTCAAATTTTCATCAGCAAAAAAAACAATAAAAAAAGGCAACTTTCCCTTGCATTCTTTATCATTGCATTGAGTTTATACGCAACCATAAACTACGATACCAAAAGAGAGTTTTTTCTTTTCAATTTCATTTCAGCAGCACAAGCACAAGAAATAAATACTAATAAAGCACGAGCAGAAAAAATGATGGCGATACGAAAAGCAGCAAAAGGCTTTTTTAGCCACATACGATTTGCTGATACGCCCTCAGATATGAATAAACTCTCTTTCAAGGATATTCTAGGAAAAGAGCACACACTCAGCGAATTTACTGGAAAACCAATGCTGGTCAATCTATGGGCTATTTGGTGTGCACCTTGCCGCACAGAAATGCCCGAACTTGCGCAATTAAAACGTGAATTAGGTGGAGAAAACTTTGATGTCATAGCGATTAATATCGATAAAACTGCTTCTCCTGAAAAAATTCAGCAATTTTTACAGAATATTCATTCAGATAATTTGCTTTACTATCGCGATGAAACAATGGATATTTTCAACAATGTTAGAAAACAGGGGCTCGCTTTAGGACTCCCCATTACATTGCTCATTGATAAAGAGGGATATCTCATTGCTTCTTTCAATGGTGCAGCTCCATGGGCCAATGACGATGCCAAAGCACTTATAAAAGCAGTCATTAAAGAAGCCCTATAACTTTAATAACCGCGTCTTTTTAAACGTTGTATAACAAGATCCAGTGCTGACAAAAAAGCAGAACGGTCTTTACGAGAAAAAGGACGGGGACCACCTATTATACTGCCCTGTCCACGCAAATCTTCCATCAAATTGCGCATCGCCAAAGCCCGACCAATTGAATTTACATCAAAAATACGCCCCGTTGGCGAAAGACAAAAACCCCCAGCTTGCACAACCCGTGCTGCTAAAGGAATATCACTGGTAATAACGATACTTGCCTCATGCACATGTTCTACGATCCAATCATCAGCACCATTGAATTCACCAGCAACGACCACTCTTTCAATGAGTGCTTCATCTGGAAGGAACAAAGAACGATTTGCCACAACAAATGTCTTAAGCTGATAACGATTCATCACACGATAAACTTCATCTTTTACGGGACAAGCATCTGCATCAATCAACAAAGTGATAGCAGGCTTTATTGGGATACTCATACCTTGGCTTTCAAGCAATAATAAGCTCTTTCATTCATCTGAATGTTGCAAATGCTTGCGATAAAACATTATCGCCGCGTTTATTTCTCCTCCTAAAATAAAAATTGCACTCAATATGTAGAGAAAAATAATAGCAACCATAATAGATGCCAACCCTGCATAGGTAGAAATATAATCAAACATCGTTAAATATTGCGCAAAAGCGATAGAAGCCATAAACCATATAAACATTGTCACCACTATTCCTGGTAAAATATCTATAAATTTCCGCCGCCCTGCTGGAAGCCATTTATGAACAATCAAAAGACTGATAAACAAAATAACGATTGCAACTGTATAACGCCATACACGAATAGCAGCAATATATTCAGTCATAAAAAAAGAATGATTTTGCATAATTTTGATCAACAAAGGCGCCAGAATCAATAAAAAGCTAATCACAACAAGACCAACAGCTCCAAGAATTACAAAAAATAGACTTTGAAAACGACAAAACAACAAACTCCGTCGATCAGTAACACGGTAAGCTTTATTTAAAGCCGTACGCAACGCCTCTATTCCATTAGAAGCAAAATAAGCCGCTCCAATGACAGAAAGCGTCAACACACCGCCTCGATGAATGGTTAAAACATTGACAATTTCTTGGGATAAAGGCTCTGCAATGACATCAGGCAATAACTGCACCAGTGCTTTAATTTTTTGCGGTGTATAGGTAAAAGCCCCTAGAAAACGAGCAAAAGATGTTCCGAAAATAAAAAAAGGGAAAAATGCTAAAAGCCCCGATAGCGCAACATGGCTCGCAAAAGCACTTCCATTATCACGCCAATAATGACTTATTGCATCACCAAAAATACGATAACTATACCAAAAGATATTTCTTAACAAACCTCAATACTTTCTGGTAACACCCTTTTTTTAGTTATCCTAAGCTTTATAAAAACCATCAAAACTTTAAACAAACGCCTGTTAGTATAAAGGGCAATAATCCATGCGGTCAAGTCTCACTCTGTCCCAAAGCTTAAAAGAACAAGTCAAAAAATTTTACTAATCAATTATATTCTGTTTGAAGCCTTTTGTTTTACGTGAGCAACCTAACCAAAGAACGCAAAAAACAAAATGTGAGGTAAAAATATTTCCATGAATTTTTTTGCACTTTACACATTGTAAAGCTTAATTAAAAGGAGATAGATGGAATGGAAATGATTTTCTACCTTTATATCTTTTATATTGTTCTCAAATGAAGTTATTTTCCCGCTTCAAAAGACAAACCAAACAGATACAAGCAAGATTCTCCTCAACCTGACATATAAAAGCTAAAAAAACGAACACACTGAATTATCTTAATATTTATCTCAACCATGTTGCTGCATAAGGTTTGAATGTTAATAGACAGGAAACAACATCATAAAACGAAAAATATACCAGCTATAGATTGGAGCATTACCTCTGCTTTTTAAAAACATTTGCACAATAACAACCGTAATATACCGAGCTT
This sequence comes from Bartonella sp. TT121SHDZB, assembly GCF_042193415.1. Taxonomy (NCBI): domain Bacteria; kingdom Pseudomonadati; phylum Pseudomonadota; class Alphaproteobacteria; order Hyphomicrobiales; family Bartonellaceae; genus Bartonella; species Bartonella sp. TT121SHDZB. Next base: position 58,981 of record NZ_JBHILR010000001.1, read on the forward strand.
TTTATTTACTTACAGACGTCCGCATAAATCTCCCACAAATCTCTTGTGTCATATTCATGAAAATCAAATTGATGGAAATATAATTCTCAGTATGATAATAGGAAAAGTGGTACTTTTTATATGTCTTTACTTTCAAATATAAAAAATTATTCAGTTTCCCCATTATTTTCCCAAAATAAATTCTTCCTTTCTTTTTCCAATCGTAATCCTTTGAATGAGAATTACATATCCATTGATATGAAATAAATCAAACTTAAAGCATATCTCTATGAGTTTTGTTTTAATTTATGTGATTAGCTAACCAAAACCACAACTGCCCTTCATGAGGATGCAAAAATCATTTTAGAGCACAAATGAGAAAACAAAGGTAAGCGCACTTACTTATCGTACAAACTATTGAGAATAACGCCGTATCTTCATACACAACACACAATTTAAAAGAACAAATATCCTAATCAAGAGATATGATAAGAATAAGCAAAACAACGAAAATTCAAAAATTTCTTATTTTACATTCCCTCTTTAGAAATGTTATGACGCCCAAAGTCAGGGGCATCAATTTCCTGCCCTGCTGCGATGATATTACGGCGCACAGCACGTGTACGCATAAAAAAATTAAACAGTGTTTCACCATCCCCTAAACGAATTGCCTGTTCTAAAAAAGCAAGCCCCTCATTAAAACGACTCAACATCTCTAAAATAGCATCTTTATTATGCAAACAAATATCTCGCCACATAACGGGATCAGAAGATGCCAAACGTGTAAAATCACGAAAACCAGAAGCGGAATAAGCAATTACTTCCGAATTTGTTACTTTTTCTAAATCACTCGCTGTCCCAACAGTATTATAGGCAATCAAATGCGGCAAATGCGAAACAATTGCCAAAACAAGATCATGATGCTTAGGCTCCATCTTTTCGACACGCGCACCACAAGCTTCCCAAAATGCTGTCAATCGTGCTACAGCTGCCGCATCACTATCCGCAAAAGGCGTTAAAATACACCAGCGATTGATAAACAAATCAGCAAAACCAGCATCCGGACCCGAATATTCCGTTCCAGCAATAGGATGCCCCGGAATAAAATGAACCGTTTTGGGCAATAAAGGCGCCATTTCTGTAATAACCAACTCTTTTGTAGAACCAACATCACTCACTATTGCCCCCTGCCTTAAATGATCATGAATGTTTTTTGCCACCTCTGCACTTGCCCCAACAGGAACAGAAATAATAACGAGATCTGCACCTTCAACAGCCTCTGCATTATCCGTTGTATAAAAATCTCCAAGTTCTAATTCGCGCGCTCTTTCCAATGTTTCTTGACGACGGGTTGCAATAGAAATTTGAATTGAAAGATTTTTCTTTTTAATCGCCCTTGCCAAAGAAGATCCAATCAGACCGATCCCAATGAGCGCTATTTTTTCAAATTGAATATGGAGCATCTTTCACCTTTAAGGATTCTTTACAAATGGCAACAAAGACAGTCGTAAAAATCATAATTTTCCTGTCTGTTTATTCAAGAGTTATGCGCAAAACATTAAAAAACTACAACTAGGGAATAAAGAATAACGCAGTTTACCAATCACCACCTGCGCCAAACTGACAACAGATCATTTTACTTACAAAAACACAAAAAAATGAGTGACGAAAAATGTAACATTAAGCTCTAAACACTCACTTCATTGCTGACCAGAGCGCACCACTGAAACAAAATAAAATGCATTCTCATAAATTCTTTATCAAGACAATAACAACCTTACACAAATCTCATCAGGTTACTTTAATCTCACTAATTTACTCTCAAAAAAACGTATCAAAAGCGTAAGCAGATACCCTTCTAAATTACCACAATACATTATATTGATTGGTACAATTGGTAAATTCTATAACATCAACACAAGTTTTGCGAGTATTGAACACACCGTAAAATAACGCATTCTCAAAAATACAGCTTCTTCAACCTCTACTTGATAATACAACAGTTTTAATTGCTGAAAATGCCTCTGTATTGTATTCAAAATAAAAAATCATAATATTTTTAAAATACTAAGCTGCCATCTGGCGTCGTGCAATAATTGTAAGTCCTAACAAAACTTGACGAATGATAGCTTCACCCAAAAGCGGATTTTTACGGCTGTCCAAAACAGCACTCTGAATTCTTTCCATTGCGTAAGAAATCTGTTCTAACTTCCAATATTTTAAAGCTTGTTCAACGGTTTTTTTCCGTTGAAAAAAAATAGGGGGACGTGCTTGAGAAACTACCGTAAAAGGCAATTTTCCTTCAACCTCTACCTGATAACGCAATAGCTGTAATTGCTGAAAATGTCTTTGAGCTGTACTCAAAATTAAAAAAAGTGCCCCATGCACTGCTGCATGTCGGTTAAAATGCGCTTCAAAGCCTGATATATCGCCCAATAAAAGAGCATCAACGACTTCATCTTGAGAAAGAGCACTGACATCGCTTACAACAGCTTTCACATCTTCAAGAGTAATATGAACATTTGCAGCGTAAAGACAAAGCTTTTCTAATTCACCGCGTGATACAAGACGATCCGCCCCTAAATTTTCATGCAACCATCTACGTGCATCCAAAGAAAGAGTCTTCTTAAACTGCCCTAAAACCTCATCAATCAAACCGTCAAGAGAACGCATATCATCGGCAAAACAAGGTAAAGCCATTGCTTTTGATGCTGTTTCAACAGCATTGCGCAACCCTGTTCCTTTTTTTAAATCCCCTGCTTCAATGAGAATAAAACAGGCTTCTGGCGGCTTTTCAATTAAAAGCTTTAAGGCAGCAAGAAAACCTTTTTGGTTAGCAGCATTAGAAATCCATATCAAACGATCTCCCCCAAAAAGCGATAACGTACGCGCTTCATTTTCCAAACGTGCAGGATCTTTATCAATTTCAGCAGCATCCAAACGAATTGTTGAAAATGGATCTTCTATAGCTACCCGTGTAAGCTTAGCAAAACATTGTGCACGCTCACAAATAAGACCACGATCTGTCCCATAAATGAGAACAATAGGAAAAGCACGTGAAAAACGCGTTAGAAACTGATCAACTTCATGTGCTTTTTTCTGAGCCACATTATTAATCCATTAACAGTTCATCTTCATCAAGAACTTCCCCGCGAACTTTCTGAAACATACCAATTAAATCATTGACATCCAAGCCCTTACGCTCTTCATGACAGACATCCAAAATCACTTTTCCACCATGCAACATCAAAGTGCGATCTCCATAATCAAGAGCCTGACGCATAGAATGGGTCACCATGATAGTCGTTAATTTTTTCTCTTCAACGATTTTTTCAGTCAACCGCATCACAAAATCAGCCATTCCAGGATCAAGTGCTGAGGTATGTTCATCAAGCAATAAAACATCCGCATGCGCCAATGTTGCCATCACAAGACAAACTGCTTGGCGTTGCCCACCTGATAAACTATCCATAGGATTATGAATATATGCTTCAAGACCAATGCCTAATTGAGCAATTTTCTCTCGAAAAAATTGCCGTTTCTCATGATTTAAAGCCGCACGCAAACCACGACGACTTCCTCGAAGAGCAGCAAGAGCCAAATTTTCTTCAATTGTTAAAGAACCACAACTTCCCTCTAACGAATCTTGAAAAACACAAGCAATCTTTCCAGCGCGTTCACTGACTGATTGCCTAGAAACATTTTGTCCATTAATAACCACTTTCCCTGTTGAGGGAAGCGTTGCACCCGCTAAAACACTGAGCAAGGTTGATTTACCAGCACCATTTGAACCAATAACCGTAACAAAACTACCCTGCTCAATTTTGAGGTTAATATCAATTAAAGCCTGTTTTTCCAAAGGCGTTTGCGGTTTAAATGTAACCCCAACATGAAACAACTCAATCACGTTTATGCCTCCTCCAATAGCGTGGCACAATAAGGGTTAAAACAACCAACAGCGAAGTAATCAACTGAAGATCTGTCGACGTATCAATACCAATGCCATTTGCTTCAAATGCAAATTGCACCGCCACACGATAAAGCACAGACCCCATAATACAGCTGATTATAATCCAAAAAATATTGCGCGTACGAAAAAGAGTTTCACCGATAATCACAGCTGCCAACCCAAAAACAATTGTTCCAATTCCACCGGTAATATCTGTTGCAATCGCAGTTTGAATATAAAGAGAACCACCAAGTGCCACACACGCATTGGACAGCCCCATTCCAAAGTATATCAATGCTGATGTATGAACACCTTGCGCCGTCGCCATGCGTGGATTAGCGCCCATTGCACGCATAGCAAGACCAATTTCACTTTCCAAAAAGCGCCAAATCAAAAACGCCATAACCAGCAATACAATACTAACGAAAAGAGGACGCACAAAAATATCAGATAAACCAAACATATTATAAAAGGGCGTTAACGCGGTATCAGCAAGAGCTAAATTAACATTAGACCCTCCCATAATTCCCATAATACGAAGATTAACCGTATAAAGTGCTGACATTGTTAAAATAGAAGCTAAAAGATTCAAAATACCAAAACGCAAATTCAATAGAGCTGTTAATAAACCAGCCACCATACCTGCACAAAAAGCGCATGCCATAGCTGTCCATGCATTGAAACCCAAGAGAATCAAAACACCACAGACACAGGAACCAAGAAGAAACGATCCATCAACTGTTAAATCAGGAAAATCTAAAACCCGAAATGAAAGATAAACCCCTATAGCAACAAACGCATAAATAAGGCCTAATTCCACAGCACCAGAAAACGCAAATATATTCATGTAAAGACAATCCCCATGAAAACTTAACGTATTTTTATTGTATCAACACTCTATCAATAAAAGTTATTGAATCACTTTTGTTGCACGGTCAATAACTGCCTGCGGGATAACAATTCCTGCTTTTTGAGCTGCTTTCAAATCAATTCGAATGTCATTATTAGCTGCCTGCACAACATCAATATCACCAGGTTTTTCACCCTTTAGAATACGCACGACCAATTTCCCAGCATCAACCCCTACATCATAGAAATTCACACCTTGCGTCATAAAAGGCCCACGCCCGATAGTATTAGCATCAACAGTAAATACAGGCATATTGGCTTCCTCTGAGACCTTTATTGCACCTTCTAAAACAGATAAAATCGTATTATCAGCAGGAACAAAAATAATATCGACCTTACTGATTAAAGCGCGTGTTGCTGCCTGAACATCTGAAGGCTTTGGTGCCGATGAGGGAATAATTTCAATTCCAGCTTTTTTTGCTACATCTTTTAACACTTTAAGTGTTGAAACAGAATTTGCTTCAGAAGCATTATAAAGATAACCAATTTTTTTCAAGTCTGGTTTTACTTCTTGCAAAAGTTTAACACTTTCTGCAACATCTATACGATCCGAACTCCCTGTTACATTACCGCCAGGTTTGGTAAGCGAAGAAACTATTTTAGCTCCGATAGGATCAGAAATCGCCGCAAAGACGATAGGAATTTGTTTTGTTGCTGCAAGCATTGTTTGTGCTGAAGGCGTAGTAATAGCTACAATAACATCGGGTTTATCACCAACAAATTTACGTGCAATTTGCGTTGCTGTTGAAATATTGCCCTGTGCTGATAAAAAAGTAAGTTGAAAATTTTCACCTTGCTTATAACCATTTTCTGCAAGAACATCTTCCACACCTTTACGAACAGCATCCGCAGCAGGATGGATCATAATTTGTGTGAGTGCAACTTTAATGTGTTTAACTTGGTCATCCGCTTTTACAACACTGTTCATCATAAAAACAGTTGCAATAATAACCCCTAATATATTTATTCTCTTCAACATTATATTCCACCCCTCTCCATGTAAAAATTAAAAAAGGAATAATTTATGACTGAAGAATTTTCTAAAATCAATCTTTATTTCATTTTATCGAAACATGGACAAAATAAATCAAACTAAAATGATATTTTTTTGTTGCAATTCGTAGAAGCCTACGCCATACAGACAAGACATATATCGAATCGGTAAGCGGGTGTAGCTCAGGGGTAGAGCACAACCTTGCCAAGGTTGGGGTCGTGGGTTCGAATCCCATCGCCCGCTCCATTGGATTTTGTATTTATTCGTTCTTGTGTGGAGTTATAGCTTGTCATCGGTTGTTGTAGCTGTATGTAGCTTGCCAGCAGATTTTGTATATATTTCCACTCGGTTTGTATCAATTTATTTTTTCAAAGTTTGTTTTGAGATTCGTAATTTCTTATGAAGCATCTATTGGATTGAAGTCTTAGATCATAAGATATCAATTCTTAGCCTAAACAGATTTTCTACAGCCTCCGTATTAAAAGATCAATTAGAAATGATGAGAATGATACAAAAAACAAATGTTAAACAAATCAAAAATTGACTTATCATTAGAGAATAATTTTTATTCAAAAGCACGTTTTTACCGAAATTATGCCCTAAAATGAAGGTTGTTGATTTTCCAAATGGCGTATCTTCTATTAATTCAACATTTGCTTCAGATACATTCAATATTGTCTCTGCTAAAAATTTACAAGAAACGATATCTGCAAATCAAGCAAAATCCATAATCGATTCCTTTAATGCAAAAAAACTGCCTTTAGCTTGGTGGGTTGAACCTCATTCGTCTCATTATAAAGTTGATGAAGCTCTCTTATCTATTGGCTTAGAGCATGTTGAAACAGAGGTAGGAACGGCAGCTTTTGTACAAAATATAGACTCACATGTTACTTCTATGCCGGATAACTTCAAAATCAAGGAAGTTGAATCACTTCAAGATTTTAGAGATTACGGAAATGTTATGGCATCAGTATTCGAGCCTTTTGATGAAGAAGCGGTTATATTTTATGAAACAATAGGAAGCTGTTATAAAAAAATCCTGATGTAGAGATGTTCGTTGGTTATATAAATAACAATCCTGTAGCAATATGTTTTTGTATTAAAGCAGATGGAGTTGGTGGAGTGTATGATATTGTCACCAATCCAGATTTTCAAAAAAGAGGCGTGGGGATATTCATGACAAAAATTGCTATTGAGCATTTAAAAAGAAAGAGATGTCATGTTATTGGTATGCAAGCCTCTCACGAGGGAATTGACATTTATAAAAAATTGGGTTTTACAAACTTTGGTGAATTTAAAGTTTATTCCAATAAACATATGATCATTAAGCAATGAATTCTTTTCATCGATAAGCGAATTTATTATTTTTAGCAGAGCTCAAATATGATCAAGCAATCGATAAAACCAAGGACGCTTGGCCAATCCCCTTTAATACTGATAGTGAAAAGCGAAAATCATTACAAATATAATTGTTTTAAATGACTCACTCAAATTTTCTTACTTTGTCTTAAATAAAGATATCTATCACAAATCTAAGTTGAATAAGTATAAATTTTTTATATGATCGATAATCTACTGTCTATTACTGATAATTATGAAGAACTCGAAAGCAAAGATTTAAAACGACAGTTGCATCATAGTTTGTTAGATGATTAGTCTGTTAGTTAATTAATAGAAAAAATTTTTGCTTTATACAATACCCAAAGGAGCTTCAAGACCTTTCAAAGATCATTTAAAGGTCCTTTAAAATTGAACGTACGGCTTTAATCCAAAGAAAAAATTTGCGATTCCCTCCTTTTCATGTACAGCATTTCTATTTGTTGCCACAAATAAGCAAACGCGAAATCTTAAGAGAAAAATCGTAAAAGCAAAACAAGCGTTCTTGTTCTAAATTTCTGGCAAGTAGCGTGTTTAATTATAAGCTGCTGGCAGACTGCAATACAGGAACCGCCATCGCCATTATATCAGCTCTGATACAATCTCTAAAACTTGATAAAATCTTTCCGATAAATACGTGAAACTGTTCCATCATCTTGTTTCACGCGATCATAACGTCCGACAATAAATTAAAGTGTATCATTTACAAAATGCATATCAGCTATAAGCAACTTCAAGACCAACCATGCTAGCCAATAACATGTAAAACAATTTATTACGGGCACTATCTATAAAGTAATCAATAACCAGCTTTGATATTGCTCTCTTCATAACAAGTATTGACATCTCCAAAAGAATATACAAAAAACGAACTCCATTCATCATCTCAAATAATTACAATTCTAGTTCATTCATAACCTTTCATTGCATCCAATACCTATAGGCTTATCTCATGATGAGTAAGCCATCGCCAACCATTTGGCGTTGTTTTTCATCCTAATAAATGGGTATGAAATCAACCTTGTTTTTACGTGCGCAATCAACAATCATTTGATTATTCGCATTTGAACCAAACACATGAAGAATACATGGTGGATTAGGTATAAAGAGCCAACTGCTCAATCAACGCGCAAGAAAATGCATGGGCAGGTGAATAAATCCATAATATGCAAATTTTAGCCCACGCCATTGCGTCACAGTTTTTAAAAATTATGTCTGCGAAGCCGTACAATAATAATCCAACGGCACACACATATAGTTTTTTTGCAATACCTCAAGCTGATCCCGATGAGAAAGAAAGCGCGCGCCGCAATAATCACTTCTTGTGGCTTTAGCGACTGACACAAAGGAGCAAGCATCCCCGTGCCACCTACCACTAAATAACGATATTTCTCATCATTTTTTATCATCTCTCCCAGCTTTTTGGTTTAAAAATGCACACATTTCATCAGCAAGCCGCTCACAACGTGTCCGTACCTCTTTGCTTATGACTTTCCATGCACGACCTTCATCATCTGATGTAAAATCCTCTTTAGCCGAAGCGACTTGACATTGTAGCGCATACCCATAAAGCGTGCGCACCACCGGCAATAAATGCTCACACGGTTGTGCGCATCTTTTTGCCGTGCTCCCATGAGAAATAAGCCCAACGGGTTTACTTAAAAAGGCATCATAAGCCAAATGATCAAGAGCATTTTTTAAAACACCTGAATAAGACCCTTGATAAAGGGGACTAGCAAGTATAACACCATCAGCTGTTGCAATTGTTTTAACAAATTGTCGGACGGCAGCACTTGGATTAGCCTCTATATGATCATGATAATCTGGATCAGCAATCGGCAAGGGCTGTTCACGTAAATCAACCCAATGAAGAGATACCCCACGCATCAATAGGCAATCAGCCAAGCAGTTAGCTAAAGCTCTTGTTAACGAGGGTTGACGTATAGAGCCCAAAATAATCGCAATATTCAATAGGATTCTCCTTTATCCCATAGTTCACAAAAATGGTGAAGTGGACCTCGTCCTTTTCCTACTTGCAAAACAATTGAAGCTGCTAAAGTATTATTAAGATAAGCCTTTGCTCTTTTTACTGCGCAAATCAAGGGTGTTGTCGGTAAAAGTGCTGCAATTGCAGCTGCAATAGTACAACCTGTACCATGATCATTGGTCGTTATGATACGTGAAGCTTCAAGAGTCACGATATTCTCACAATCACAGTAAAGATCTGGACTAGAATAATCGTAATTTTCTGTACTGTTTCTGGTAAGCGTGTTCAAATGTCCCCCTTTTAACAGAACGGCATAACACCCTAGCGCCAAAAGTTGCGGACCATATTGATACATAGCCTCTAAAGACCATTGCACTTCACATCCCAATAACAGTGCAGCTTCAGGCAAATTGGGCGTGATCAAAGTTGACATCGGCACAAGAACATCACGCATAATTTCAATTGCATCAGATTTTAAAAGAACATCACCACTTTTTGCAACCATAACCGGATCAAAAACAATGAAACGCGCTTTATGATAAGCAAGACGTTCTGCAATAACCTGCGCAATCTGAGCATTTGCAACCATACCAATTTTAACGGCATCAACATGGATATCCTCAAAAACAGAATCAATTTGATCTGCAACAAAAGAAGCATCTAATGCCTGAAAAGAACGCACACCCTGAGTATTTTGTGCAACAACAGCTGTAACCACACTCATACCATAAGTTTTCATAGCTGAAAAAACCTTCAAATCCGCTTGCATTCCAGCGCCACCAGAAGGATCTGTTCCCGCAATAGATAAAATCCGTGGAATAAAAAGTTTATCTTTTTGTAATTCCATTAACCTCTTTCCTTCTGTTTTTAAATATCGGAAAATGAGTTACCGAAAAAATAGATGCTTGAAAAAACATAAAGAAGATGTTTTCTCATGTGAATTATATTATATATGAATTTTTCTTATAGATATAAAATGGAAAATGTAGTGCTTATCCTTCGTTCTATTCTTTTTACGTTCGCTTTTTATACAACAACTTTCATACAAATGATTCTTTACGCTCCCGTTTATTTTTTAATGCCCCGCAAAAAGGCATGGATTGTCCCTAAAACATGGGCACGCGTTACACTCTTTTTGCAAAAATACATCGCAGGCACAAGTTATGAGATTGAAGGTTTAGAAAATCTTCCCAAAGGACCCTATATCATTGCTCCAAAGCATCAATCGGCTTGGGAAACTTTCAGTCTTGTTCCCTATTTTGATGATCCCACTCTCATTTTAAAACGTGAATTGATGTGGATTCCATTGTTTGGCTGGTATATGGCAAAAACACAAATTATCCCCATTAACCGTACAACACCCATCAAAGCCCTGAAAATGGTTATACAAAAAGCAAAAGAGAAAGTAAAACAAGGGCGCCAAATCTTGATTTTTCCCGAAGGAACACGCCGACAACCCGGTCAGGAACCAGATTATAAATCAGGAATTGTCGCGCTCTACAATGAACTGGAACTTCAAGTTGTTCCTATTGCGCACAATGCCGGTTTATATTGGCCACGCGGTAATTTTCGCCGTTATCCTGGAACAATCCGCGTTCGCATTCTTCCTCCCATAGAAGCTGGTTTAAGCAAACGCGATTTTCTAGATCAACTTATCCAAAAAACTGAAAAAGCTTGTGATGAACTGCTTCTCTTAGCAGAGAGAGATCCTACCCCTCCTCCTATGCCTCCATCCGCTGTTCAGAAACTTCAAAAACTGAAGCATAATGAAACACAATCTTGATTGGTAAAAGACATCACTTTGTACATTAAATGAAGCGTATGAAACAAAATATAAGGGAAATATTTCGAATTTTCTCATTCAAAATTATAAAACACATGTACATTATAAAAAATGATCAATATATGAATTTTTTGAGAAAAAATTCTTCCTCTCTTTAAAATCGTTTAAATAATAAACACAACATTGATAGAAAATAATGAATGCCAACATATTTCTCCATAAACATAAAGATGAGCTTTTCTGTAAGCTTCATGTTATATTTCTTACGAGCGACGTCTTAAAAGAAACATAAGGACTGATAAATATTTCTTTAAAACAGACGCATGAATCAGAAACACAACAGTGTTTTATTTTAAGCATTTTACCTTGCACAAGGAACGTATTCTCCTATTAAAGTAAATACATAAATGAACCGCATAATAAGGACTTTATACTTATGCACAAACAATTGCTAAAAATGCTTGCTACAGAGCGGAATTAAAAGAAAAATAAACAATTTTTTAAAGAAAATAGACAATATAAGCGTATTGTTTTTATGTATAACATATTGATTTATAGTGATAAATAATTTTTCACATTAAATAATAACTCCCAATATAGTAAAATCATCTCATTCTCCTCCTTCTCATACTGAATCTAATTAAAATCAATTCCTTGTCTGTCACAAGTGAAGTTCGTATGTAGGCAAGAATTATTGAAGAAAGGAAAATACCTCTTATAGACCATCGCAAAAGCCAAAAACTGTCCTAACAAAAGCTAGCAAAATGTATGATTAACAGGCTTGTTTCTTCTTGAAAACATCAATCCTCCCAAGAACCTGGAAATCTTGCACAATCTTCATTATTTAAAAAGTATTTCTTGAGATACTCAAACCATTAAACCAAATTCAAGGGGAAAATAAAATGAGTGTTGGTTTTTATCCCTGACACAACTGATACAGCCATTAACCATCTGTTCTCTCTATTCTGGACTCAAAAGCTTTGTGTACTATATTAAAACAATTCTAAATAACAAATAAGAAAGAATTTGATTTAAATTAATGAAACGTCTCTTCTATAATTTATTTTTTTCTTTTGTTTTGAGTTTGTCCAGCGCTGTTGCTTTAGCGCAACCTTTTATTTCTATTGATGTTACAACGGGACATATCTTAAAACATAATCAAGCTTTTGAGCGTTGGTATCCAGCTTCTTTAACAAAATTAATGACCGCTTATATTATTTTTCGCGCCATGAGCCGTGGGGAAATTTCACCAAACAAACATATCACCATCAGTGAATATGCCGCAAAAGCTCCAGCGCATCGTTCAGGCTATAAAGCCGGTTCTATTCTCACACTTGATACAGCCTTAAGTATCACCATGGTTAAATCTACCAATGACTTAGCCATTGCTATGAGTGAAACCGTTGCAGGTTCACAGAAAGCTTTTGTACACAGAATGAATAGCGAAGCTAAACGTTTAGGTATGTTTGGCACCCATTTTGCGAACGCAAGTGGTTTACCAGACCCTCAAAACTACTCTACGGCACGCGATATTGCTCTTTTAGCCGTTCAAATACGTCGAGAATTTCCACAATATGCGCATTATTTTTCTATTCCAGCCATTGATTTTGGTAATAATCGAAAAATCCAACATAACTCAAACAACCTCATTGGTCGTTTTTATGGGATAGACGGTATGAAAACAGGCTTTATTTGTGCCTCTGGTTTTAATCTTGTTGCTTCAGCCACCCGCAATAAACGTACAATTATTGCTGTCATTCTAGGTGCTAACAATATAAGTGAAAGAGAAGAAAAAGCTGCACAACTTCTTGAAACAGGATTTTTGCACCAAGGAAGCCCCCAATTAACACTAGCAACATTAAAACCTTATGGGAGCAACATAACACAAGCCAGCAATATGAGACAACAAACATGCACACCTGAAGCTATAAAAATGCATGCAAATTCATATGATGATCAAGGAAATATTATTCTCACCTCACCTTTTATCACTGCTGCACCTTCTTTTTCTCATCCTTTACCAGTACGCCTCATTCGTACGCCACAGACGCCTCAAATGACAGTAAAACCACTAAAAAACCCCTATATTCCGTATAAGAAGCGCGCAAACTACTCTATAAAAAAGCCGTAAGCCATAATCTATGATTATGATAACTAATTATTTTATATCTTGAGTAACACCTCAAATATCGTTAAGATTCTCTCATCTGCAATCTGTCTTTGTTGAATAAATAAAAACCAGTCTCTTGCACGTCACAAGGTGGATGAACATGTAGATAAAAATTAAAACAAAGAATAAAAATTCCTCTTATAAGTCCTTTCAAGAACCAAGAATTATCATAACATTAACACTAAAAAGTGTATGATATACTCACGTGCACCTACCTTTATAAGCATAAAGGTAGTAGTATAATGGATTTCATGGAAGATTGATCATTATATCCCTCACGGACACCATTATAAATTGGTTAAACGTACTGAGATATATTTTTTTAAAACAAAACCACGGTTGATGATTAACATGAAAATAAAGCGCATTCCTCTCACGCTTATTACTGGTTTTTTAGGCTCTGGCAAAACAACTTTGCTCAACCGTATGCTAAAAGACCCTCTCTTAACAGAGTGTGCTGTTATCATCAATGAATTCGGTGCAATCAGTATTGATCACCTTCTGGTTGAAAAAGCGACAGAAGGAATTATCGAGCTTACCAATGGTTGCTTATGCTGTCATTTACGCAGTGATCTCATCGATACATTAACTGATTTAATAAATCGCGTTCAGACAAGACAAATCAAACAACTCCACCATATTATCATTGAAACAACAGGAATGGCTGACCCCGCTCCTATTTTACAAATACTTTTAAGCCACCCACTGTTTATTCAAACACTATCTATAAATGCTGTTTTTGCAACATTCGATACATTAAGCACACTTTCCATATGTGAGCGCTATCCTGAAATATATAAACAATTAATATTTGCTGATAAAATTATTCTCACCAAAACAGATCTTAGAGACCCACAAACGCTTTCAGATGCACTCCTTAACACACTTAAAACAATGAATCCTACAGCACAAATCATCGACGCCCATTCTGAAGATTTCTATTCACAGCTATTAATAAATAACACATTATGGAATGAAAAAGTAGAAAATACAAAACTTAAACAAAATCTTACGACTACCCCACACGATCATACTCCCCATAAAACCATTCGTACCTTTTCACTAGACTGTGAAGATCTTGTTGATTACGCCACAATTGAAGTTTTTTTAGATCTCTTACAAGAGCGTTATGGTACAAAATTATTACGTATTAAAGCAATTATCGCATTGCGTGATGACCCTTATCGCCCACTTGTACTCCATGGCGTACAAACATTTTTCCATCCACCGATAAGGTTGCCAGCATGGCCAAAAGGAATAAAACAAACACGTTTTGTCATCATTGCCAATGGTGTTGAAAAAGAAGCGATAGAAAAACTTCTCAATGCTTTTTTTAATAAACCAGCAATAGATACTGCAGATAAAACGGCACTCTTGGAAAACCCTCTGGTCATTCCAGGCGTAAAGTTTTAATTACTCTCCCTTCAATGATATAATGATAAATCCTTTAGGACCACCATCTTTACACTTCTTGAAGGAGAAATCCTGCACCATCACACTATTTACCCACCTCCAATGTTGCACCAACCTTGACACTTGAGACAATTCATAAGAGGCATTTTCTTTCTTTAATGTTTTTTAGTCACGCAGGCTTTTCCCGTTTGTAATGTGCAAGCAAATAATTTTGATTGATTCATCATAAACAGATTTTCATATAAAAGAATCAGGTTGTGATTCAAACTGGAAAAATGATAAATTATCCTTATAAATTAAATTGTTATCATAAATTTTTTTAATATTTACCAATCTGTAATCAAATTATTTTTTCTCGTAATGGGCTTTATCTACAAATCAGTTCAAGCGATTCATTGCACAACCCCATTGAACAAATTCTTGGTTCTAAATATTTTGCTCAACTCTATATTATTTTTCCAGTTGATTGAAACAAAATCCACTTAAGTTGAAGCAAAAAAACTAAAATCAGACAGAAGCAATATCGTATTTTAAGATGTGTGAATGTATTTTATATAACAGTCCTACAAAACAATATTTTATAGCATGAAATAAAAAAATCCTTTGAAAAAAGAAGTGCATTTTCTGTTAACTTACTCTCCACTAAAAAATAAATATTGCCACCTGTACCGGTCTGCAAACAATATAACTTTTCTAAACAAGTTCCTCTTGGCATCTCACCTCATATAATTTACTTACATAAGGCTCTATGAACAAGTCTAACGCTTTAAAATATTGACCCCTCACTAAAAAAAAGCACCTCATGCATAAAGTTCTTATATATCCTATATCATCACTATAAGCGATGGTGTTTTATGGTACGCAGCAGGATAAGATAACACTCACTGCATCAGAGAAACTGAAGTTTTACCAATATCGCGATTAAAAACGTAACGTTTTTCATAAACTTCAACGACTGGAGGTTTACGATTTTCTTCAAAAAAGTCATAACCTTTCTTAAGCATAACCCAGAATTGATAATGAGGATCATTGCTATGACGTAACATATTATCCTCGGTCATGCGGAAAGGAAAAGCTTGCAACTGAAACTCTCTCTGTCCACCTTTAAAAGCATCCCGTGCAAACGCATAAATCTGAGCCATATTTCTATCACTCATAGAATAACAACCAGCGGAAAAGCAAGAACCATGCACCATAAGATTGCTTCCTGTACGACCATTTTCCTGATCATAAAGGTTAGGAAATCCTATATTAAAAGAAAGATAATATTTTGAATAAGGATTCATTTGGTTTGCGCTAATCGTATAAAACCCCTCTGGTGTCTGAAGATCCCCTTCTTTATATTTAGGTCCAAGCTTACCAGACCATTTGCAAATGCCATAGCGCGCCACCAACACAAAAGTCCCTGAACGAGATTGCTTCCAAATTTCAGCAATATTTTCTTCCTTAAAAAACCGCATCATAATCGGTGCATATGGGTCTATATTGTACAGAGCCATTCTATTTTGGATTTCCTGCGGAAGAGGCTGCTCAACTTTAGCACGAATAGAAGCTGGTAATCTTCCTTCACATGCCGTCAATATTCCCATTACAAATAAAACACACACAGTGAGGAATCTGTTAAATGCCATCGAATAAAACTCCAATTCAACACCCCTCACAAAAAATGACTTATGCTAGTGAGCGACCAATTTGAAGGTATTTTTCCCTTCGCTCTTGTTTAAGAGCTTCCCCATCTTTTCCAGCCATAGCTTTTAAAGCCTCTGAAATAATATCACCTGTTGCATCAATGGCAATTTCTTTGCCACGATGCGCTCCTCCTAAAGGCTCGGAAATAATGCCATCTATAATCTTTAAGCGATACAAATCTTGAGCGGTAATACGCATATTCATTGCAGCATCTTTTGCACGGGTTGGATCACGCCATAAAATAGAAGCTGCTCCTTCTGGAGAAATAACAGAATAAATCGCATGTTCCAACATATAAACTTTATTAGCAGCCGCAATTGCTATAGCCCCCCCAGAACCGCCTTCTCCAATAATAACGGATACAACAGGAACTTTTAAGCGCAAAGTTGCTGCTGTTGATTGAGCAATTGCTTCTGCTTGCCCTCGTTCTTCAGCGCTTACACCAGGATAAGCACCTGCTGTATCAACAAAAGTGAGAAGTGGCAAACCAAAGCGGTCAGCCATTTCCATAATACGTACAGCTTTACGATATCCTTCTGGACGTGCAGAACCAAAATTATAGCGCAAACGTGTTTGCGTATCGTGACCTTTCTCTTGACCAATATAAGCAATTGCTTCTCCTTTAAAGCGTGCAAACCCGGCTTGAATAGCTTCATCTTCAGCAAACTTGCGATCTCCTGCCAAAGGTGTAACATCACTCAATAAGCGTTTAGAATAGTCCATAAAATGGGGACGATCAGGATGACGAGCGACTTGTGTTTTCTGCCACGGCGATAATTTTTTATAAATATCGTGCAAAGCCGTTTGGGAACGTGTTTCAAGACGAGCAATCTCATCACTCATATCAAGACTGCCTTTTTCCTGAGAAATTTTTTTTAATTCAAGAATTTTCCCATCAAGATCAGCAACTGGTTTTTCAAAATCAAGATAATTATACATTGTACCAACTCATTCAGCGTCACTTATACACTTAGTAATTTGCTTTATAAAGTCTTTTTCAAAAACATCACCTTTTCTTTAACGAGCCTTTTGCTCATCGCCAAGTGGATGATGCTCATTGACTAAACGATAAAGTCTTTCTTCCAACACATGGGTATAAATTTGAGTAGTAGAAATATCAGAATGACCTAACAAATGTTGAACGGCACGCAAATCAGCACCATTTTGCAAAAGATGGCTAGCAAAAGCATGGCGCAACACATGGGGAGAAAAGTGATTCCTTTTTATTCCAGCTCTTGTAGCAAGATTTTTCAATTCCCGTGCAACAACTTGACGTGCAATATACCCTGTTTTTGAACGCGCCGGAAAAAGATAAAAACTTGTCGCATCCTTCCCTTGATCACGTAAATTCAACCACTGCAAAAGAACTTGATATGCTTTTTTTGATAACAGCACCATTCGTTCTTTTTTTCCCTTACCACAAACCAAAATACTGTATGCTTTCCCTCGAACCGCCTGCACCGGCAGACTCACCAATTCACTAATGCGTAATCCTGTTGCATAAAGCATTTCACTCAACAGTTGAAGACGCAATGCGCGCAGATAATCTTTAGATCCATAAACTGCTTGATTAACTTCTAACTGCGCCAAATCAAGAAATTTTGTCACTACATCTTCACTAACAATTTTTGGCAAAGAGCGCCCTTGGCGAGGCGCATCAATATCATGGGAAGGGTCATCTGCTCTTAATCCTTCTGCATAAAGAAACTGATAAAATTGACGCAACGTCGATAAACGACGCGCTTGTGAAGATGCAGCAAAACCAAACGTATGCATAAGCGATAAAAGGCCAATTAAATCTTCCTTTTGTGCTGAAAAAAGCGAAATAGAATGCGAAGACAATTCGTCTTGCGCCCACTGTAAATCATGTTGATAAGCCGAAAGTGTATGGGCAGAAGCACCTCGTTCAGCACTCATCATTTCAAGAAAACGCTCTATCATAATGTTATTTTTCATTGATTCATTCTCAAGGAAAGACTCAGTGAATCCAAAGGAACATCAACAGACATATCCACAGTTACGGGCTCAACAAAAACCACAAGAATGATCATTATACTAAAAAGAATAGCAAGCAAAATAAAAAGAATCATCAAAAATCTGGTCAATGTTGGCATAAAACAATAAACTTTTCTAAAACATTCTATCTCTTATCTACCTTATAAAGATTAACAGGAATTGACTTTAAAGCAGATAAATGCCGAAATAAGCTATGAAAAATAATTGTCCTCAACATCCCCCCCTGTCACAAGTAAAGAGACAACTTTTATCATCTCTCGATAACCAAGCTCTTGTGTTTGTTGGTCTTATGGGAGCAGGAAAATCAGTCATCGGAAAACGTGTTGCTATCATGCTTGGTTTACCTTTTTATGATTCTGATCAAGAAATCGAAGAAGCAACACAAATGCCTATCACAGAAATCTTTAAAATCTACGGTGAAGCAAAATTTCGTACTCTTGAACAGCATATTATTCTCAACCTCATAAAAAAAAGTCCTCTTGTTTTAGCAACAGGTGGTGGCGCCTACATGAATCAAGATATACGAAAAGCCATCCATCAAAATGGAATCTCCATCTGGCTGAAAGTAGATCTTGATATCCTTATGCAACGTGTTTCCACACGTCCAACACGACCACTTCTTCAAACAGCAAATCCTAAAGAAACTATGCAAAAACTCATGGAGCAGCGTTATCCTCTCTATGCAAAAGCAAACTTAACAATTAACAGTCATAAAGAAAGCCCCTCCAAAGTAGCAAAAAATGTCATACGATCTGTACAGCGCTATCTCCATACAAAAAAATAACGATAGAAAGAACAAGCATGCAAACCAAAACCGTCACCGTTAAATTAGACAAGCACTGTTATGATATCATCATTGGTCCGAATCTCATTACACAAGCTTCTTCACAGATTAAACATGCTCTTAACAAAAAAGATTTTCATCAAACGCGTTTGGCAGTTGTTACAGATACAAATGTTGCATCTCTCCATTTGGATACATTACAAGCAGAGTTAACAAAAAATAAAATCCATACTGTCCCTATTATTGTAGAAGCGGGAGAACAATCAAAATCATTTTCCACCTTGCAAGTTGTCATCGATCAAATTCTTGCTGCGCATTTAGAAAGAGGTGACTGTGTTATTGCTTTTGGCGGTGGTGTCATTGGCGATCTAGCAGGATTTGCGGCAAGTGTGATTCGCCGTGGTATGAGCTTCATCCAGATGCCTACAACGCTTCTTGCACAAATTGATTCCTCTGTTGGTGGAAAAACGGGCATCAACAGCCGATATGGCAAAAATCTTATTGGTGCTTTTTATCAACCACAATGCGTTATTGCTGACACGTGTATCCTTGATACCCTACCACTGCGTGAATTTCGTGCTGGTTACGCGGAAATAGTTAAATATGGACTCATTAACCAGCCAGATTTCTTTGAATGGCTTGAAAAAAATGGACAAGCAATTTTTTCTAATGGACCTATGCGAACAGAAGCCATTGTTCGCTCATGCCAATTTAAAGCTACCATTGTAGCACGTGACGAATATGAGAAAGGAGAGCGCGCGCTCTTAAACCTCGGCCATACATTTGGACACATGCTTGAAACAGCAACCGCTTATGACTCAAAGCGTTTAATTCACGGTGAAGCTGTATCAATTGGCATGGTTCTCGCGCATCAATTCTCTGCTCAACTAAATCTAATAGACTCCACACTCATATACCGCATCGAAGCACACCTTAAAGCCATAGGATTGCCTACACAATTAAAAGATATCCCAGGATGTTTACCAAATGCTGAAGCTTTAATGACTCTTATTGCTCAAGACAAAAAAGTTTCACAAAATAATTTGACTTTCATTTTAACACGCGGACTTGGTCAATCATTTATTGCAAAAAATGTTCCACCAGATGCAGTTTTATCCTTTTTGGAACAAAAATTAACAGAAATTCGTTGATTCATATTGAATATAATTGATTCGTTTTTATACTTCTATTAAAGGAATAGAAATGATGATGTCTGCGTAGCTCAGTAGGATAGAGCACAGGATTCCTAAAGAAATTGGGCGCTTTGAGGAGAAATCTTCAAAGTGGATTTGCTCAAATTCGGGGAAAGCTTCATAGGCGACTATATGCCAATCCCGAGCCAAGCCTCTCTTCATATAAGAGGAAGGTGTAGAGACTGAACGGGCAACACCTAAAAAGCGCAAGCTTCAAGGTGAAGAGACAGTCCAGACCACAAACAGCCGATAAGGCTGGCGGTGAAAATCGAAGTGGTATGAATCCTGGGGTCGCAGGTTCGAATCCTGCCGTAGACACCATCATATAGGACAAATTACTTTTCATATAGGGAAGCATTATGAAAAAAACTCTACGTATTTTAGGATTTTTTTCCTCTTTATTATTTTTCAATGTCAGCTGTACCTTAGCTGCTTCTTTAATCATTGAGGTATCAGACAATCCAAAAACACAAACCATAACTTATCAATGTAATATAGGAGAGAAAAAAGAACGCGTTGAAGCAACCTATCATAACGCTGACAATATTTCATTGGTTGATTTCAAATGGAAAAGCGATCATATTATCGCTGCGAATGTTATTTCTGCTTCTGGAGCAAAATATGTGGGAGAGCAATATATCTGGTGGGAAAGAAACAAAGAAGTAACACTTTACGATCTTATTCAAGATCCAGAAGAAAAAAATCCCATCCTCTGTCAGGATGAATCAACGTTATTATTTTAAATAACTGAGGAAATATCATGAAAAAAGCTTTTATTGTAGGATTTTTCGCTGCTTTAAGCCTACCGCTATTCGGTTCACTTAACGCCTTTGCTGGCTCTTTAGTTATTGAGGTACCAGATGATCCAGAGCCAACAACAGAAGTTGTTGCCTATCAATGCGATACAAGCACAAATAAAAAGCGTATTGAAGCAACCTATCTCAATGCTGGTAACATTTCACTTGTTGATTTTAAATGGAACGGAAAACGTATCATTGCTTCCCGTAGCATAAGTGCTTCTGGAGTAAAATATATGGGAGGACCATACATATGGTGGACAAAAGGAAATGAGGCCACACTTTCTGATCTCATTAATGATCCAGAAGAAAAAAATCTTATCCGATGTGTAGAAGAACAAAAAACAGAATAAAAAAGCTTATTATATCTTAAAAATCGCTCTGGCTTGTATCACATGATATTTCTTCTGAAGCAGATGTGTTTTCTTCCATCTGACGTGATAAAAGAGCCAGAGGTTTTTTTAATTTATTTTTTGAAGAATTTCGATAAGCCGCCGCTTGTGATACGAGCATAGAAGCAACGGGTATTGTTACAAATAAAAAAATCATCAACAAAAATTCGTGAAAAACAAAATGATGATCTACAAAAATTGAGTAAAGAAACGACGCAATAAGAATACTGCTAGCGCCCCAACTTGTACTTAACGAAAGCATATGTAAACGCTTATAAAAAGTGGGAAGACGCATCAATCCTATCATTCCAATCAATGTGAGACCAGATCCTACTATCAAAAAAAACGTAATAACAATAGCAACAATAAGCGATACATCATTCTTCATTCAATAATCTCTCCCCGCATTAAAAATTTTGCCAACGCAATACTTGATACAGGACCCAATAATCCAATAATGAGAGCTGCAACAAAATAAATGGTTGTTCCTGAACGGATATCGAATGTAAGAAACAAAAGAATAGTGATTATATAAAGAGAATCCAACCCCACAATCCGATCTTGCGCCCGTGGACCACGAATCAACCGAAAAAGTGCAAGAATCATTGCCAAACTTAAAAAAAACTGCGAAAGATAAAGTCCCCAATAAAGGATTACCATACTCATTAAAAAATCTCCAAAAGTAATTGCTCATAGCGTTTTTTGATCAATTTTTGGTAATCATATCCATTTTTGAAATTTAAAACATGAAGCAAAAGTTCACTATTCTTTCTATTATAGGCAATCCAAACAGTACCCGGAGTTGCAGAAAGAATACATGCCAAAACAGCTAAAGCTGTAGGACTTTCGAGCGAAATAGGCACCACAATAAAACCGGACTGATGTTTTCGGGATCTTTTGGTTAAAACGAAACAAGCCACTGCAATATTTGAAACAATAGAATCGATAAACACGCGAAAAAACAACTGAAAAACTGCGCACCAACTTTTAATGATTATCTTTTCCGACTCAAGAAGCCGCATCATCCAACTCCCAAACAACGCAATGATAACGCCTAAAAGCAATTGGCCGAAACTAAAACCATTTAAAATCAGCCACATAAAAATAATTGCCACGCTGGAAAAAGAGAAAAAATAACAATGTTTCACTAATTCATCCCCCTATTTTTGAGAGAAAAATCATCTAAAACACTTCCAATATAGTTTTGAGGTTCATACAAAGCTTTGGCTGTTTCAAACATATAACGACTAACAGGACCAGCAACAATTGTAATAAGAAAACACAAAGCAAGGAGAACGACAACGGAAGCAAATTCAATCACCTGCACCCGTGGAATCTTCTCTTCAAGAGAAACCCAAAAAGTTCGAATACCCGTTCGTGTCATCGCAATCAAAGCAGCAAAACTAGATATGGTAACGAAAATAATAAAAAGCCAATCATGATAAACGGGTAGAGAGGTAGAAATATTTTCTTTACTATAGTTTAAGATCGCCACGAACATCATAAATTTAGCAACAAAACCAGAAAAAGGTGGTAGGCCAATAATTAAAAGTGCACAAAGCCCAAAACAAACCCCAAGAATTGCCAAAGTTACCGGCAAATAGGTCCCCACTTCATCTTCTTCCTCCTCTTCATCGTCACCATAGACTTCCATTGTAACCGTCAGAACATTGGCTGCTACATCTTGACAACGTTCAACCAACTCCACCAAAAGAAAAAAAGCACCAAGTGCCAAAGTTGAAGAAACAATATAAAAGAGTGCACCTGCGATCAGTGCTGTATTCCCAATCCCAATCGCTGTCAACAATGTCCCAGAAGAGACCAAAACACTATAAGCTGCCAAACGTACTAAGACTTGGCTTGCCAACACCCCAATAAAACCAAAAGCCATAGTGGCAAGACCACCGTAAAACAAAACCGTTTGACCAAAATGGCTAAAATGTCCACTTTCAGATCCAAACCATAACAATGTTAAACGTAAAATAATATAAATACCAACTTTGCTTAAAAGAGCAAAAGAAGCTCCAACGGGCGCTACTGCTGCACTGTAGGTTGGCATCAACCAAAAATTCAATGGCCACACCCCTGCTTTAAGCAAGAAAGTAATCCCCAAAAATGCAGCTCCTATTTCGAATAAAGTCATATCGCTAAAGGCTATATATTTTATTTTTACAGCCAAATCAGCCATATTGAGCGTACCCACGATTCCATAAATGAGCGCCGCACCAACGAGAAAAAACAACGAAGCAACCAGATTAACCACAACATAATGCAACCCAGCACGCACACGTAACGGACCAGAGCCATGCAACGCAAGTCCATAAGAAGCTGTTAACATCACTTCGAAAAATACAAATAAATTAAATAAATCACCTGTCAAAAAAGCGCCGTTTATTCCAACCATGAAAAATTGCATCAATGACTGAAAATGTGGACCCGCTTTATACCAATGTGCCCGTGCAAAAACCAATGCCGCAGTGGTCAACAGACTAGAAAGTAAAAGCATCATAGCACTTAAGCGATCAAGCACCAAAACAATACCGAAAGGGGAAGGCCAATTACCAAGCCGATAAACATCCAAAGTTGGTGCAACTTCAAGAGCACGCCTTACCAATAAAATAGCAACAACGACTAACAATGCAGCAGAAAAAATACTTATGAATGATTTCAATTTTGAACGACGTTCATCATAGAAAAGAAGAAATGCTCCAGTACTTAATGGCAAAAGAATAGGCAAGATAAGAAGATGATGCACGCAAGCTCCCATCACTGTACCTCACGTCCGTCAACGTGATCTGAATCTGTTAAACCACGTGAAACCAACAAGATAACCAAAAATAAAGCTGTCGTTGCAAAACCGATCACAATCGCAGTTAAAACCAAAGCCTGTGGAAGAGGATCCACATAATTAGCTGTACTAATCACCGTAGTAGGATCAACAATTGGCGCTGCATTACTCCGTGGTCGACTCATTGCGAACATGAAAAGATTGACACCATGGGATATCAAAGACAAACCAAGAATGACTTGAAAAGTTCGGGGGCGCAAAATGAGCCAAATTCCAGATCCAACAAGAATACCAAGCGCCAAAGAAAGAATAATTTCCATTAATTTTCCTTATCTTTCAAAGTAGGTTTTTTACTGATTCGGTAACTCCGTATTGACTGATGTGCAAGTGCAATTAAAATGAGAACCGTTGCTCCCAACACAAGAGAAAACACACCAAAATCAAACAAAAAAGCAGATGCTATAGGAACTTTTCCGATCACCGGCACATGAATATATTGGAAAAATGATGTTAAAAAAGGGTACCCAACAAACAAAGCTCCTATTCCCGTTAGAACCGATAGCAATAAACCAAAGCCTATCCAGCGTAAAGGCAAAACTCTCAAATGGCTTTCCACCCAACGAATATCTCGTGCAAGATATTGCAAAATAAATCCTATTGCTAAAGTTACTCCACCGACAAATCCACCTCCTGGAAGATCATGACCTCGCACGAATAAATAAAAAGAAAAAGCAATAATAACAGAAAAGAGCCACCCCATAATAACAGAAGGAATAGCAAGATAATTCAATACTGTATCCCCCACATTCCGATTCGGCTGTGCCTTATCAAAAGCTTCCTGAGCCCGTTGTTGAAACGGTGCATCAATACTTTCAGGAGCTGGGCGGAATCGACGCAAAAGGGCAAAGACAGTCAGTGAAACAGCCCCCAAAACCACAATTTCTCCCATAGTATCAAAACCACGGAAATCAACCAATAACACATTCACAACATTGCGACCACCAGCACTAGAATAAGCATTCTCCAGAAAAAAATGAGAAACTGTTGTTCCTTGAGGACGTGTCATCACAGCAAAAGAGAGCCATGCAACACCAGCGCCTCCCATAATTGCTATGATGAAATCACGGGCACGACGTACACGCACCCAAAAGTGAACAGACGTTGGAGCAGGATTATGCACACGCTTAGGCAACCAACGCAAACCAAGCAATAATAAGACAGCTGTCACGACTTCAACAACCAATTGCGTTATTGCCAAATCGGGCGCAGAAAGCCATAAAAAGGTTGCACAAGTCATCAGTCCCGCTCCTCCCAACAGCATGAGTGATGCAAGACGATGAAACTTTGCTTGCCAAGCCACTAAAAGAGCACACAATCCACCGACTAACCAAAGAGCAAGAAAAGGAATATCAAGTGGAAAAAGTGGTAATCCTCCTACTGCGATTAAACCATCACACCAAAGCAAAAGACCAACAAATGCAAAACAGACCCAAAAAATCCAATGCAATTGGATCTGCAAACGGCGTGTTGACAAAGCAGATTCCACCGCACGGGCCCATTTCCAAGAAATAATTACGAGAATGCGTTCAAAAATACGCGGTCCTTTCAAATGACGAAAAAAGGGAGCCCCATCATCACAGGATAAAAAATAACGATGCCCAACAGCATAGAGCAATCCGCCCCCTAATAATGCAACAAAGCTCATCACTAATGGAGTGTTAAACCCATGCCAAACAGCCAAACTATAAGGAATTGTCATTGGTCCTAAAACAGACACGACCGCATTATCTAAAATAGGTCCTATTGTTAAATTAGGAAAAATACCAACCGCTAAACAAATAAACACCAAAAGCTCCATTGGTAAACGCATGAAATGCGGTGGTTCATGGGGAGTCTTGGGTAAATTGTCAGGCTTTGGTCCTAAAAAAACGCCATGAATAAAGCGTATAGAATAGGTCACACTAAACAGACTAGCTAGCGTTGCCACATAAGGTGCAATCCAATCGAGCCATGATTCCATATGCGTTTCAACAGCTTCAGCAAAAAACATCTCTTTCGATAAAAAACCATTCAACAAAGGAACCCCAGCCATCGCTGCACTCGCAACTAAAGCAAGAGTCGCTGTAATAGGCATAGAACGATAAAGCCCTGACAGTTTACGCATATCACGTGTTCCCGTCTCGTGATCAATAATGCCAGCAGCCATAAATAAAGAAGCTTTAAAAGTAGCATGATTGGCCATATGAAAGATCGCCGCAACACATGCAAGTGGACTACCAAGACTTAAAAGTGTTGTAATTAATCCAAGATGACTAATAGTCGAGTAAGCAAGCAGTCCTTTCAAGTCTTGCTGAAACATGGAAAAATAGGCACCTAGAAGAAGAGTTGAGAGTCCTGAAAAGCCAACCAGCCAAAACCAAGATTCTGTTCCAGAGAGCACAGGCCATAAACGAACAAGCAAAAACAATCCCGCTTTTACCATTGTTGCCGAATGCAAATAAGCCGATACGGGAGTTGGAGCAGCCATCGCGTTAGGTAGCCAAAAATGAAAGGGAAATTGCGCGCTTTTTGTTAACCCTCCCAATAAAATACAAATAAGGATAGGACTATAAAGAGAACTTGACCGGATCATATCTCCAGACTGCAGCACCTTATCCAAATCAAAACTGCCAACAGTATACCCAATCAATAAAACTCCAATAAAAAGGGCAAAGCCGCCAAAACCTGTGATCGTTAAAGCCATACGCGCACCCTCACGCGCACTTGCATTATGGTACCAATAGCCGATCAACAAAAAAGAAAAAATACTGGTGAGTTCCCAGAAAACAACCAAAAAGACGAGATTACCTGATAAAACTATTCCTATCATTGATCCCATAAAGGCCAAAAAAAAGGAAAAAAAACGCGGTACAGAATCCGCTGGATCTATGTAATAACGTGAATAAATGACAACAAGCAGCCCAATCCCTGTAATAAGCAAGCAAAAAAGCCACGACAAACCATCTATGCGGAGAATCAAATCGCTTCCCCATTCTGGAAGCCAAGAAATATCTAAACGCACTATGTGGTTTCCGCGAACTTCCGGATAAAGCATTATTGTAAAAATAAGACAGAAAAGTGCAACAATCCCAGCAAACCAGGCTTCGTTATTTTTTGCTGTTGAACGAAAAAAGCCAATGACAGCACTTCCACCAAAGGGAAGCAAAACGAGCAATACCAACATTGCTTCCCGTGTTGTCATTCTTTAAACTCCATTTTGCCTTAATATTTTGTCATCGACAAAACAAAAATTTATATTCTCACCCCCCATTCCACACTTAATGATAATAAGATTTAATAAAACTTAAAAGCATTTAAAATTAAAAAAAAACAATGCTGGCATGAAAATACTGCGCACCACACAAGTCTTCTCTTTATTGTAAGAACAATAACGCTCACGACAAGAAGCAATTAAAATTTTATTTAATTTCTATCCTTTAAAAAAGCGTGATAAACACTGTTTACGAGGTCCATGAAAAGGCTGGAAACTATTATCTTTTTTATTATAAGAGCGATAACGCACACGGCAAGATTCAATATGTTGCTTAAGCATCCATGGCTCTTTTTTTTCTAATTTTTCTGAAGAAGACGTTAAAAACATGCTTTTAGCATCTGATACAACTTTTAATGATGTGCCTTTTGTGTTTAAGTGCGGTGATGTAACAAATGCCGCTTCAGGATACCACCAATTATCTTTATACTTAACATAACCACGCCGATAATGATGATAACCCTTAAAACCATTAAGTTCTCTACGCCCCGTAAAAATCAAAGGCACCGAACTATCGTGGACAGAAATCTGAGTAACCAGTTTTGCTTTAGCATCACTTCTATTTTGCCCCCAATTAACAAGAGTGGTTGTTATAATGAAAAAACTGCTAACAAATACAAAAGCTAAAGCATAAGATAATTTTTTTTTCATACTCATAACAAAAAACTCAACATAATAAACAATAGTAATTACAGAAAGCCTTTCTCTTGCTAGACAGAAACAGATTCTTTTCTTAAGACTCTTTTTTCTTGAGACATTCTGTTACTCTTTGTACTAAACGTTGATCTTGGCAATAAGATCCTTCAAAAAAGAATGAATAAATGATGATAAAAACCCCCTATTATCTTATAGACAAATCGAAACTCATCAAAAACATGCAAACGATTTCTCGTTTACGGGAAATGTCCGGAGCTAAAATTTTACTTGCTTTAAAATGTTTTGCCACATGGAGTGTTTTTGATTTAATGTCTGAGTTCATGGATGGAACCACATCATCATCCCTTTATGAACTTCGTTTAGGAAGAGAAAAATTTGGCAGAGAAACCCATGCTTATTCAGTGGCTTGGGCAGATGATGAAATTGATGAGGCCTGTGGTTATGCAGATAAAATCATCTTTAATTCCATCCAACAGCTTCAACGCTTTTCTGATGCAACAAAAACCATTCAAAGAGGTTTAAGGTTAAATCCAGGAATCAGCGCATCAAATTTTGATCTTGCCAATCCCTCTCGCCCTTTTAGCCGCTTAGGAGAAACAAACCAAAGCGCTATCAAAGAAGTTCTGCCTCTTATCAACGGATTGATGATCCATAACAATTGTGAAAATGCTGATTTTAATCTTTTTAACCAAATGCTTGGGTATATGGAAAAAAAATTTGCAGAACTTTTTTCTGCTGTTGACTGGATAAGCCTTGGCGGCGGAATCCATTTTATGGCTGAGAATTATCCTCTAGAAGCTTTCGCAAAACGCTTAAAACAATTTTCTAAAACCCATGGTGTCACTCTTTTTCTAGAACCAGGAGAAGCTGCTATTACTAAAAGCACCACATTAGAAGTCAGTGTTCTTGACACATTGTATAATGAAAAGAATCTAGCCATCGTTGATAGCTCAATTGAAGCACATATGCTTGATCTTCTCATTTATCGTGAAAGTGCTAAATTAGAACCCAATCAAGGACCACACGAAATTATGATTTGTGGAAAATCTTGTCTTGCCGGCGATATTTTTGGAACATTTCAATTTCAAACCCCCCTTAAAATAGGCGATAGACTGTCTTTTCAGGATGCAGCAGGTTATACAATGGTCAAGAAAAACTGGTTTAATGGCGTTACAATGCCTGCTATTGTTCTCAAAGAGTGCGATGGTACATTAATACTTCAACGCCAATTCAGCTATAACGACTATCAGGAAAGCCTTTCATAAAGATCAACCATAAAAACGTCATACAACAGTATTAAAAAGGAGATGAACCTACAATGAAAAAAAATGTTCTCATTATTGGTGCTGGAGGTGTTGCTCAAGTTGTTGCACACAAATGTGCTCAAAACAATGATATTCTTGGTGAAATTCACATTGCTTCACGAACACTCAAAAAATGTGAAGCCATCATTGCTTCTATTAAAGAAAAAAACACAATGAAAGAGCAAGGTGTTCTCAAAAGCCATTCGCTCAATGCCATGAATGTAGAAGAAACTATAAAGCTCATCCAAAAGACCAAATGTGAAATTGTCATTAATGTTGGTTCTGCCTTTCTTAATATGTCTGTTCTTTCAGCTTGTATTGAAACCAAATGCGCCTATATCGATACAGCGATTCATGAAGACCCATTGAAAATTTGTGAAACACCTCCTTGGTATAGCAATTATGAATGGCCTCGACGTCAAGAATGTGAAAAAGCTGGTATAACCGCTATTTTAGGAGCAGGTTTTGACCCAGGTGTAGTGAATGCTTATGCGGCATTAGCGCGCGATGATTATTTTGATAAAATCACAGATATTGATATTATTGATATTAATGCCGGAAATCATGGACGTTGGTTTGCTACAAATTTTGATCCAGAAATTAACTTCCGTGAATTTACAGGACAAGTATGGTCATGGCAAAATAAAAAATGGACTTCCAACAAAATGTTTGAAATCAGCCATGAATGGGATCTTCCCGTTGTGGGAAAACAAAAAGCCTATATGACAGGACATGATGAAATTCATTCATTATCCAAAAATCTTGATGTAGAGAATGTCCGTTTCTGGATGGGATTTGGTGATCGTTATATCACTGTTTTTACGGTTCTAAAAAATCTTGGTCTCTTATCTGAACAGCCCATTAAAACAGCAGAAGGACAAGAAGTCGTGCCCTTGAAAGTCGTGAAGGCTGTCTTACCCGACCCTTCCTCTCTCGCCCCAGACTACACAGGAAAAACCTGTATTGGAGATCTTATTAAAGGTGAAAAAAATGAAAAGCCCAGAGAAGTTTTTATCTATAATATAACTGATCACCAACAAGCTTTTAACGAAACTGGTGCACAAGGTATTTCTTATACAGCCGGCGTACCAGCAGCCGCAACAGCCCTTCTTATTGCCACAGGCGAATGGGATGTTAAAACTATGGTCAATGTAGAGGAATTACCACCCCACCCTTTCCTTAAATATCTTGATCATATGGGGCTTCCCACTTTTATAAGAGAACAACAAGAGGATAAAAAATTACAATTTTAATACCTATAGAAAGCATATGCTTAATTTTTTAAGTTATCACAAAACTGCTCTATGAAAACAAACTTAATATTCTCGTGTAATTATGGTTTTCAAAAAAATTTTAGCTATTCGTTATATTTTGGCAACATTGCGATTTCTTAACAACCTTAAAGAAGAGACATATCATCTTTTTAAGACATAGCAAGCAATGATCAAGATAAACAGAGAAGCAAAAACTAATTTAATAACACTGTATGACTTGTCTTATCATCAAAAAGATAGTGTCATAAACAAAAGATATAAAAATACTGCTCTTTTAAATAAGAGCGGTATTTTTTAGAATATTCAATCCCTCCCCTCTTCATCTTAAATGACAAAGATCCTTAACCTACACCAATCATTAAACAATTCAATTTCTTTGGGTGAATTCCTTTTGACTTCCCTCTTCATATATAACGTTTTGATTTATAATAATAAATCATCATTTTCAATTTGATTCATAACGCTGAATACTATAAGATTCTCTTAATCACAAGCTCTCTCACATTGAAGCAATTAAAATCTTTTGTCTGCACATCACAAACAAAGCAAGCGTATGAGTAAAAAATGACAAATTTCTCTTATGAAAACTCTCAAATAATAAAGAGCTTTAGCAATATTGAGAACTGAAAAAGTGTATTATAATGTCAGTGTGTACTTTTACTAAACATAAAGATGATGGTGCACAATAGGTCTTGTAACAGTTTGAATGAATTTCATATATTTCAAGAGGAACTTTACAGCTATACCATTCACGAACACCCTCGCGAAGTAGATTTGAGCATTTTGAGAGATGTTTGCTTAACACAAAACACGCAGATAAGCTCGGAATCCTATTTTAAATATTTTATAACAGTATAAAAACTACCCCATATATAAAACTTTACATAGACTAAACACCACTGCTCTAAACGATAGTGCACAACAGATATCTAAAAAAGTAATTATCGAAAAGCATACAACAAATGGAACATTCCAATACTATTGGTTATATTCCTTTTTTTGTTGCATGCTTCACTAATATTTTCTGCCCCCGTGCCTTTTAAAATGTACTTTTTAAAAGCTTTTTAAATATGAAGTGGTTTAGCAAATGTTGCCAAAGCTGCCTCACGCACGGCTTCTGATAAGGTAGGATGTGCATGGCAACAACGTCCCAGATCTTCTGATGAACCACCAAATTCCATTAAAACTGCAATTTCATGGATCATTTCACCAGCACCAAATCCAAGAATATGTCCTCCTAATACCCTATCTGTTTTTTTATCAGAAAGGATTTTAACGAACCCATCACTCTTTTGCATTGCACGTGCACGACCATTGGCCATAAAAGGAAATTTGCCAACATTATATTCAATACCAGCAGTTTTTAGCTCTTCTTCTGTTCTTCCTACACTCGCAATTTCTGGCTGTGTATAAACAACACTAGGAATAACATCAAAATTAACATGTCCTTTTTGACCTGCCAAAATTTCTGCCACAGCAATACCTTCTTCCTCTGCTTTATGTGCTAACATTGGCCCTTTTACGACATCACCAATTGCATAAATTCCTGGAACATTCGTCTGCCAATGGGCATCAATTTCAATAAAACCACGCTCATCTAACTGAACACCTGCCTCTTGTAAGCCAAGCCCCTCCGTATACGGAGAACGTCCAGTAGCAATAAGCACAACATCAGCCTCTAAAGTTTCAGCCTCACCACCTTTGACAGATTCAAAGCTCACCTGAGCAGTTGAGCCAGATTGTGTAACAGCTGTCACCTTTGCACCCGTTTTATATTCAATCCCCTGTTTTTCCATTAATTTCTGAAATTGCCGTGAAACTTCACCATCCATTGAGCCCAAAACTTTATTAAGATACTCAATAATGGTCACTTTAGCACCCAAACGGCTCCAAACTGATCCAAGTTCTGAACCAATGACACCAGCACCCACTACAATCATATGCGCTGGTACTTTTTCAAGTGAAAGAGCTCCCGTAGAAGAAACAATAGTCTTTTCATCAATTTCAACATTCACCCCTGGAATGCCTGAACTCTCTGAACCGGTAGCAATAATAATATTTTTTGTTTCAATTGTTTGTTTATTACCATCTCTGGCAACAACTTCCACATGACCCGCACTCAAAATTTTAGCTATCCCAAAAAAAGTATCAATTTTATTTTTTTTCATCAAAAAAGAAACACCACTCGTATTGGCTGTCACCACAGCTTTCTTATGAACCATCATTTGTTCAAGATTAAGCTTAGATTTCCCAATAGAAATACCAAGCGTTTCAAAACCATGCTGAGTTTCAGCAAACACTTCTGAAGCATGCAACAACGCTTTAGAAGGAATACAACCAACATTGAGGCATGTTCCTCCTAATGTTGTACGCTTTTCAATAATTGCTACTTTAAGTCCCAGTTGCGCCGCCTTTATTGCTGCTACATAACCACCTGGACCCGCTCCGATCACAGCCACATCATAAGACATCCGTTTCTCCTTTCATCCTGAAAACTGTATTTTACAAATCAAGAACAAGGCGTTCCGGATCTTCTAAGCTTTCCTTAACACGCACAAGGAAAGTTACAGCTTCTTGCCCATCCACAATACGGTGATCATAAGAAAGCGCTAAATACATCATGGGGCGGATCACAACTTGGCCATCAACCACCATTGCTCGCTCTTTAATCGCATGCATTCCCAAAATACCAGATTGTGGTGCATTCAAAATCGGTGTTGACATCAACGATCCATACACCCCTCCATTGGTAATGGTAAAAGTTCCACCTTGCATATCAGAAACCGCTAATTTTCCATCGCGTGCAAGACGTCCTAAACGACCAATCTCTTTTTCAATCTCTGCCAATGACATTTGATCTGCATCACGCACCACTGGAACGACAAGCCCTTTATCCGTTCCAACAGCAATCCCAACATTGACATAGTTTTTATAAACAATATCTGTTCCATCAATTTCGGCATTAACAGCAGGAAGTTCTTTTAATGCATGACAAACAGCTTTAGTAAAAAAACCCATAAAACCAAGTTTAACACCATGTTTTTTTTCAAAAAGATCCTTATAACGCTTGCGCAAATCCATCACCGCCGACATATCAACCTCATTAAATGTGGTTAACATTGCTGCTACATTTTGCGCATCTTTAAGACGGCGCGCAATTGTTTGACGCAATTTCGTCATACGAACCCGCTCTTCACGTGTTTCTTGGACAGGAGTTGCCAAAGAACTCGTCGCAGAGGAAGAAAGTGTTAGAACGTTTGCCCTTTTTTCTAATCCACCAAGAACATCTTCTTTAAGAATTTGTCCACGTTTTCCAGAACCTGAAATATCACTTTTTGCAACATCATTTTCAGCCATCAATTTTGCTGCTGAAGGTGAAGGAGGCATTGTACTGCTCGAAGTAGGCTTCTGCGCTTCAGATGAAGCTGCTGGAACAGATGTAGTAGGAGGCGAAAACGATTGAGAGACACCAGCCTCCACTGCTCCTAAAATAGCATTCACTTCAACCGTATCGCCTTCTTTTGCGATGATTTCAGATAATTTCCCCGCAACAGGAGAAGGAACTTCAACGGTTACCTTATCAGTTTCTAATTCAACCAAAGGCTCATCCATAGCAACAGCTTCGCCAAGCTTTTTAAACCATTTGCCAACCGTTGCTTCGGTAACCGATTCGCCCAAAGTAGGAACACGGATTTCAGTAGTCATAATATTTTTCCATACATTCAGAGTAGTAATAAATTAAGAACCTAACGCGTCTTTAAGAAACGCAGTCAGTTGTTCAAGGTGTTTCACCATTAACCCAGAGGCCGGTGACGCACTCGCAGGACGTCCTGCATAACGAGCACGTGAATATTGCGCATTAATATGTGTCAAAACCCATTCCAAATAAGGCTCAATAAATGACCAAGCCCCCATGTTTTTTGGTTCTTCTTGGCACCAAAAAACTTCTGCCTGCAAAAAGCGCGATAACACATTCACCAAAACTTTTGCAGGGAAAGGATAAAGCTGTTCAACACGAAGGAGATAAACATCATCGATACCCTTTTTTTCACGTTCTTCATAAAGGTCGTAATAAACCTTACCAGTACAAAGAACGACACGGCGAATTTTATTATCTTTTTGTAACTTAATGACAGAATCTTTGAGACATTCTGCATCATCAAGCAACACACGACAGAAACTTGTTTCTGGCCCCATTTCATTGAGAAGAGAAACCGCTCGCTTATGACGTAAGAGTGATTTCGGTGTCATTAAAATCAATGGCTTACGGAAATCACGCTTAATTTGTCGACGCAAAATATGAAAATAATTTGCAGGGGTTGTACAATTAGCAACCTGCATATTATCTTCCGCACAAAGTTGAAGAAACCGTTCTAAACGTGCAGAAGAATGCTCCGGCCCTTGCCCTTCAAAACCATGAGGCAATAAACACACAAGACCAGACATACGAAGCCACTTACGCTCTGCGGATGAAATAAATTGATCAAAAATGACCTGTGCACCATTAGAGAAATCACCAAATTGTGCTTCCCAAAGTGTTAACCCTCGTGGTTCAGCAAGAGAATATCCATATTCAAAACCAAGAACAGCTTCTTCAGAAAGCATAGAATTAACAACGTCATAAAGCGCTTGCCCTTTTTGTAAATGATTCAAAGGAATATAACGCGCTTCATTCTCTTGATCATAAAGAACTGAATGACGTTGTGAAAAAGTTCCACGTTCAACATCTTCACCTGAAAGACGAACCGGCGCTCCTTCCAAACAAAGTGAACCAAAAGCTAAAGCTTCAGCGGTTGCCCAATCAACCCCCTCACCGGTTTCAAAAATTTTAGCACGATTATTTAAAAAACGTTGAATGGTTTTGTGAACATGAAAATCTGCTGGAATTTCGACAAGTTTCTGACCAATTTCCTTTAAAGTTTTTAATTCAACACCGGTTGTTCTAGAATGCTGCTCATCAGAACTACTAAAAGCTTTGAGTCCCGTCCAGCTCCCATCAAGCCAATCAGCCTTATTAGGTTTATAAGAAGCACTTGCTTCAAGTTCACCTTCAAGTTTATCGCGCCATAATTTTTTTTGTTGCTCAATCTCTTCCGAAGTAATCATTCCTTCTGCTACCAATTGATCACTATAGAGTTGAAGAGTTGTTTTATGATTACGAATTGCTTTATACATAAGCGGCTGTGTAAAGGAAGGTTCATCACCTTCATTATGCCCATAACGGCGATAACAAAACATATCAATAACCACCGGTTTATGGAAAATTTGACGAAACTCTGTTGCTATTTTGGCAACAAAAACAACAGCCTCAGGATCATCACCATTCACATGGAAAATTGGTGCATCAATCATTTTTGCAACATCTGATGGATAAGGCGAAGAACGTGAAAAATGTGGAGATGTTGTAAACCCAATCTGATTATTGATAATAACATGAAGTGAACCTGCAACACGATAACCTTTAAGACCTGAAAGACCAAAAGTTTCTTGGATAACACCTTGTCCTGCAAAAGCAGCATCACCATGAATAAGCAATGGCAACACTTTTGAACGCTCACTTAAAGGGAGTGAATCAGTATGCGTAGGTCTTACAAGTTGATCTTGTTTAGCACGTGCTTTCCCCATAACAACCGGATCAACAATCTCAAGATGAGATGGATTAGCCAACAGCGATAAGTGAACTTTTTTACCATCAAAGTCCAGATCAGCGGTAGTTCCCAAATGATATTTAACATCACCGGATCCCTCCACATCATCAGGCTTATAAGATCCCCCTTTGAATTCATGAAAAATAGCTCTATGCGGTTTGGCAAGAACTTGTGAAAGAACATTTAAACGACCACGATGTGCCATTCCTAAAATAACTTCTTGCACCCCTAAAGTACTACCACATTTAATAATTTGTTCAAGAGCAGGAATCAGCGCTTCACCACCATCGAGTCCAAAACGCTTTGTACCTTTATATTTAGTGTCTAAAAACTGTTCGAATCCTTCTGCCTGAATAAGCTTATTCAGGATAGCTTTCTTGTCTTGTTGTGTGAAAGCCATTTTCTTATCTCGCCCCTCAATGCGTTCTTGAAGCCATGCTTTCTGAACCGGATCAGAAACATGCATATATTCCACACCGATTGTTGAACAATAGGTACGATTGAGAATCTCAAGCATTTGCGGAATAGTTGCATATTCCAACCCTAAAATATTATCAATAAAAATGGGACGCTCATAATCAGCTGGAGTAAAACCATAAGCTTCTGGAGAAAGTTCCTTATAATCTTCTAATTTTTCTGCCAATTTAAGAGGATCAAGCTGCGCATGAAGATGCCCCCGTGCTCGAAACGCACGAATCATCATAATTGCATGAACAGAATCACGTGTTGCACGAATAATATCTTGTTCACCGGAAATTCTTCCCTTTTGAGCAGCACTGGTTATTGCTTTTTCCTTTAATTTATCACCAAGATATTTTTCGAGAGAAGACCAATCACCATCAAGAGCAGAAACCAACTCGCCATCCGCCTTTAATGGCCAATGATCATGTTGCCATGTTGCTCCTTCAGCATTTTTGAGAACATCTTCTTTGTTATCATGAAGGCCTGCAAAAAAAGCACGCCACTGTGAATCAACACTGGTAGGATCTTTTTCATACTGGGCATAAAGTTGATCTATATAATCCGCATTCCCACCATAAAGAAATGACGTCTGTGCAAAAAGACTATTTATCTCGTCCTGCCTTGCCATATACCTCTCCGGAACATTTATTCCGTCTCCTCATATCTCTTTTCGACCTTTAAATGCTTACAAAGCAAGTGAGGGTTCGAACATTTAAAAAAGCTTTACCTTTTTATATTAAAATTTTTTTTCACCTGAATTAAGAACATATTCTTATTCAGGTGAAATTTTCTTTTAGCCTTTTAAAACTGACATCAAAGTCTTACCTATCTGTGATGGTGAAGGAGAAACCCGAATTCCGGCGGATTCCATTGCCGCAATTTTATCTTCTGCCCCACCTTTACCACCAGAAATAACAGCGCCAGCATGTCCCATTGTACGTCCTGGAGGAGCCGTACGGCCAGCAATAAAGCCAACAACTGGCTTTTTACGACCTTTTCTTGCTTCATCTTGCAAAAACTGTGCTGCTTCTTCTTCAGCAGAACCACCAATCTCACCAATCATAACAATAGACTGGGTTTCATCATCTGCTAAAAACATTTCCAACACATCAATAAATTCAGTACCCTTAACAGGATCACCACCAATCCCTATCGCAGTTGTTTGTCCGAGACCTTCCTGACTCGTTTGAAAAACGGCTTCATAAGTTAAAGTTCCCGACCTCGAGACAACTCCAACAGAACCTTTTCTAAAAATAGAACCAGGCATAATACCAATTTTACATTCATTGGGTGTGAGAATACCGGGGCAATTAGGACCAATAAGACGAGACTTTGAGTTTTCTAATCGCGCCTTCACTTTAACCATATCCATAACGGGAATACCTTCCGTAATACAGATAATTAAACGAACTTCAGCTTCAATAGCCTCTATAATAGCTTCCGCAGCCCCTGCAGGAGGAACATAAATAACGGAAGCATCCGCGCCTGTTTTTTCTTTTGCTTCTGCAACATTAGCAAAGATAGGAAGAGTTTCGCCTTTTGAACCTTCCCATATTTCTCCACCCTTTTTAGGATTAACGCCACCAACCATTTGCGTACCATGATAAGCAAGCGCCTGTTCTGTATGAAATGTTCCTGTTTTTCCTGTAAGCCCTTGAACGAGAACTTTTGTCTTTTTATTCACAAGAATTGACATAGCTTAAGCTCCCTTCACAGCTGCAACAATTTTTTGGGCAGCATCATCTAAATCATCAGCAGGAATAACATTCAAACCACTCTCATTGATAATTGCTTTACCCTGCTCAACATTAGTGCCTTCAAGACGAACAACCAAGGGAACTTTTAAACCAACCTCACGAACAGCAGCAACCACACCTTCAGCAATAACATCACAACGCATAATACCACCAAAAATATTAACCAAAATGCCCTTAACATTTGGATCGGCCGTAATAATCTTAAAAGCAGCTGTCACCTTTTCTTTTGATGCCCCACCACCAACATCCAAAAAATTTGCCGGCTCAGCTCCATAAAGCTTAATGATATCCATTGTTGCCATAGCAAGACCAGCACCATTGACCATACAACCAATTGTGCCCTCAAGAGCAACATAAGCAAGATCATGCTTTGATGCTTCGATTTCTTTTGGATCTTCTTCTGAAAGATCGCGTAATTCTAAAATATCTGGATGACGAAACAGAGCATTATTATCAAAAGAAACTTTCGCATCAAGAACGCGCAAGTGCCCATCTTTCATCACAATAAGCGGATTGATTTCTAAAAGGCTCATATCTTTTTCACAAAATGCCTTATAGAGAATCGGAAAAAGCCTTTCGCCATCTTCCCGTGCACTATCGCGCAATTCCAATGCATCACAAATCCTTGCACAATCAGCAGAAGTAACCCCCTCTACAGAATCAACAGACAGCGTGAATATTTTTTCTGGTGTCTCTTCAGCGACTGTTTCAATATCCATTCCACCTTCTGTTGAAACAACGAAAGCAATCCGACCAACACTACGATCAACCAAAAGAGAAAGATAAAGTTCCCGTTCGATATCAGCACCATCTTCAATATAAAGGCGATTGACCTGCTTACCCTCTGGACCAGTTTGTTTGGTTACCAACGTTTTCCCAAGCATTTCTTGAACATTTGCAACAACCTCTTCAACAGATTGTGCAAGCCGAACACCACCCTTTGCATCAGAACCAAGTTCTTTAAACTTACCCTTACCACGACCACCAGCGTGTATCTGACTTTTAACCACATAGAGAGGTCCAGGCAATTTTTTTGCCCATTTTTCAGCTTGCTCTACAGAATAAACAGCAACACCATTTGCAATTGGTGCTCCATATTCATGAAGCAGACGTTTGGCCTGATACTCATGGATATTCATGCATTTGTCCTTTTCTTTTACGGATTATTATTAATCCTAAAGTTGTAATATTCTAAATACTTTATTTT
This sequence comes from Bartonella sp. TT121SHDZB, assembly GCF_042193415.1. Classification (NCBI taxonomy): domain Bacteria; kingdom Pseudomonadati; phylum Pseudomonadota; class Alphaproteobacteria; order Hyphomicrobiales; family Bartonellaceae; genus Bartonella; species Bartonella sp. TT121SHDZB. The sequence goes on from NZ_JBHILR010000001.1 coordinate 98,820, forward strand.
AATGAACGAAATCTTGTTCAATTTACTTGAGACTAGGCATAAGAGCAATACAAGCTTCACAAAGCTTTTTAACCGCATTTACTGAATAATCAAAAGCGCCTCTTTCCTCTTTATCAAGATCAATTTCAATGACCCTTTCAACACCACCTGCACCAAGTACAACAGGAACACCAACGTAGGTATCATTAACCCCATATTCCCCTGAAAGATAGGCTGCAACAGGCACAACACGCTTAGTGTCCTTTAAATAGGCTTCAGCCATAGAAACAGCAGAAGCTGCTGGTGCATAATAAGCAGAACCTGTTTTTAACAAACTAACAATTTCCGCACCACCATCACGAGTACGTTGGATAATTTGATCAATTCTTTCCTGTGTTGTCCAACCCATTTTAACAAGATCAGGCAAAGAAATACCACCAACTGTTGAATAACGCACCAAAGGCACCATTGAATCACCGTGCCCACCTAAAACAAACGCTGTCACATCCTTAACAGAGACTTTAAATTCCTCAGCCAAGAAACGACGAAAACGTGCTGAATCAAGAATACCAGCCATACCAACCACTTTATGGGTAGGAAGACCTGAAAATTTCTGCAATGCCCATACCATTACATCAAGGGGATTTGTAACGCAAATAACAAAAGCTGAAGGCGCATATTTTTTTATCCCAGCACCAACTTGTTCCATGACTTTTAGATTAACACCCAAAAGATCATCACGGCTCATACCAGGTTTCCGTGCAACTCCTGCTGTTACAATAACAACATCAACCCCTTCAATTGCTTCATAAGCATTTGCACCTTTTAAATTGACATCAAAACCATCAATAGGTGAAGATTCAGCAATATCAAGAGCTTTACCCTGTGGTATACCTTCTGCAATATCAAACAAAATAACATCACCAAGCTCTTTAAGCCCAATAATATGTGCTAAAGTACCACCAATCATACCCGAACCAATGAGAGCTATTTTTTTTCGTGCCATTTTATTTTTTCCTAACTGTTAGATAATTCAGCGCACACTGCACCTGCGTCCGTATACTGAATATTTTTAACTTCAATCATATTTAAACAATATCATAAAAACGAGTAAAGAAATGAAATTTACAAATTTCTCTCCTTACAAAAAAACAACAACCATCTGCAGAAACAACTATTAGAAAATTATCACGATGTATCGATAAAGTGAATTAAAAAAAAATACAACAGAATTATTACATATCTTTAATTTCAAAGAGTTATTGTTTTTACAGTTTACGTAAAGGTAAAAGTATAATCAACGCTTCTTCTTCAAAAGAAAATGTTCTTCCCAAAGTTTCAAATAATCATAGCTTTGCATTTCAAAAAGACGTGACTGTGTTCTTTGAAACTCAAATGTTTCCGTAATCTGCGCATGCCCCTTATACAAATCCTCCACACCTGCCGCTGCCGACATAAATAATCGTATGTGGCGCTCATAAAGAATATCAATAAGCAAAATAAACCGTTTTGTTTCATTGCGACATGTATCATCCATGACCGGTACATTATCGATAAAAATCGTATGATAACGCTCGCCTAATACCAAATACTCAGCCGCAGCCAAAGGCTTTGCACACAAGTCTCGATAATCAAAGCGTGCACACCCCGCACCAAAACGCGGAATAGGGATAAGGCGCCCTTTTATAGAAAGTTCATCAGATATCTCCTTATGTCCTTGTAACACAAGTGCCCATGCTTGATCCATGCATTCATCTGCTTTTTTCCCTAAAGGTATTACATACACGGGCTGTAGATTTGATTTTTCAAGACGATAATCTGTTTTTGCATCAAGATTAACAACACAAACATATGCTTTTAAAACTTGAATAAAAGGCAAAAAGAGTTCACGATTTAAACCATTATAATAGAGGTTATCCGGCGCCACATTTGAAGTCGCAATAAAGAAAATACCTTTATCAAACAAAGCAGAAATAAGCCGCCCCAATACCATAGCATCAGCAATATCTGTTACACTAAACTCATCAAAACAAAGTACCTTTGCTTCTCGTGCTAGATCCTCAGCAACAGCTAAAATAGGATTATCTTGTTTAAATTTTGCACACCCAGATGATTGACGATAAAAATTAATACGCTCATGCACATCAGCCATAAAATCATTAAAATGGGCACGCTTTTTATGACCTTTCGGCAAACAAGAAAAGAACAAATCCATCAGCATGGTTTTGCCCCGTCCTACTTCACCATAAATATACAATCCCTGAAAAAAACCTGTTTCATCTCCTTGTTTTACAACACAAGAAATATTTCGTTTTTTCCTTTTAAATATTCTATTAAAGAAAGAACAAAATATAGAAGGCCAAGGACGAGAGATATTTTGTTCCGCAATTTTTTTTAATAAATGATCAAAATTTTCTGTTATAGCTAATTGAGCGGTATCGAAACAAACCTCTCCTTTATCGACAAGCTCCTTATAACGTGTTGAAACGAGAATCATCCAAAAAACCTTTTTCAAACCGCTTTCAATGAAAAACACAAATTCTTTTCACGAATCTGTCTCTATAGCTTATTTTTTCATAAACGGTCAAAAAAGACCTAACGGCTTAAAACAACTGGACGATCATCAAGTGTACGTCCCTCAAAGCGATCAACATTTAAAGAATAAAGAGAAACGATAACACGTCCAGAATTATTATAAAAATATAATCTTTTTCCTTTAACAGCCCACGATCTCACTTGAGAAGCAATTCCTGGACAGTGTAAAGGACCGGCACGGTACCCTTGTCCAAACTTTGTTTGTGGCGTTGCAATCCGGCAAACTTTACCTCCCATAGAAAGATTCCATACTCCAGCAATACTTGCAGGAAATAAATCAGAGGCATTGCTTGGCAATTCGAGATTAGCCATTCGTCCATCGCTCTGAGAATCTCCTCTTTCATACATCGAAGCGTTTGCATCTTCAGATATCGACGAAGAAGTAGATGAAAGATCAGACGCTTCCAATATTGTCATTTGTTGAGATGGATAAAAAACTTCTGATGCGTTACTACTGTCATTACTGTCAAACCGCGTTGCTGAACATCCCTCTAAAAGCATTACAGTTGATATTGCAACGAAAAATGAAATTTTTGAAAACGACATATCTACACTCTCTCCCACAACAATAAATAAAAAATAAGCTCACAAAAAAATTAAATGAATATTCATTATAGTTACAAAGATAAATTAACAAATTAAAAAAAACAGGTTTAAAACCTCTTATTTTTAACGAAATAATTTATGTACCCAGTTTTATATTAATTAAACACTGGAAATTTATAAGATTTTCAGTCATATATCCCTTGATAAGTAATCATTAGAAATAGAGAAATTTCATGAAAACGCCATTTAGCAAAATGGACGGTCTTGGAAATCAAATTATTGTTGCGGATATGCGTGAAAGCACACATGCTCTTACACCACAAGCAATCCTTGCTTTATCAGCAGATCCCGAAATGCATTTTGATCAAATCATGGCTATCCACACACCAACCCAGAAAAAAGCCGACTTCCGCATAGAAATATGGAATGCCGACGGATCAAAGGCTAAAGCTTGTGGCAATGGTACGCGTTGTGTTATTGCATGGCTTATAGACCACAATTTTGGTGAAAATTTTCGTTTAGAAACCCCTGCTGGAATTATTGAAGGAAAACGCCAAACCGACAATCTCATCTCTGTTGATATGGGGTGCCCAAATTTCAATGCAAAAGAGATGCCTGTTTCACGTGAAATAGTTGATACCAATCACGTAGAAATTACGGCTGGTCCCCTAAAAGATGCTTGTCTCATATCCATTGGCAATCTCCATGCTATCTTTTTTGTTGAAAATGATATTGAACATATTCCATTAGAAAAATATGGGCCAAAACTTGAACATGATCCCCTGTTTCCTGAACGGTGCAATATTTCCATTGCTTGCATAACGTCAAATAAAAGTCTAAATTTACGCACATGGGAGAGAGGAGCTGGATTAACACAAGCATGTGGGAGTGCTGCTTGTGCAAGTGCAGTAGCTGCTTATCGACGTGGTCTTACAGAGCGCCATATCGATGTAAACTTACCAAGGGGAACACTTAATATTTTTTACCGAGAAGACAATCACATTATTATGACAGGACCAATAAAATATCAATTTAGTGGTTTTTTAAGCGCTTTAACAGGGGACTACAAAAAGGATCACTCCTGATGGCAATAGAAATTGTAACTTTTGGTTGTCGACTCAATAGCTACGAATCGGAAATCATTCGCAAAGAAAGTACTTCTTCAGGGTTAGAACAGCTCAAAGATGGTGCAATTATTTTTAATACCTGCGCTGTCACTGCCGAAGCTGTACGACAAGCAAAACAAGCTATCCGCAAAGCACGACGTGAAAATCCCCATGCACGTATCATTGTAACAGGGTGTGCAGCCCAAACAGAAGCACAAAATTTTGCCTCAATGACAGAAGTGGATCTCGTTTTAGGAAACGAAGATAAACTTCACGCCCATTCTTATCGTCAACTTCCTGATTTTGGTATTAATCATTCTGAAAAGGTGCGTATCAATGACATTATGGAAGTACAAAAAATTGCTCCACATATGGTCAATGCAATGCAAGAGCGCACCCGCGCTTTTGTACAAGTACAAAACGGATGTGATCATCGCTGCACATTTTGCATTATTCCTTATGGACGAGGACCATCTCGTTCAGTTCCCATGGGTGCTGTCATAGAACAAATTAAAAAGCTTATAGGTGGGGGTATCCAAGAGGTGGTCCTTACAGGTGTTGACCTTACAAGTTATGGCCACGATCTTCCTGGAAAAGCTACTCTAGGAAAATTAACTTCAGCAATTTTGCATCATGTCCCTGACTTAACGCGTTTACGCCTCTCATCTATTGACTCTATTGAAGCAGACGAAGAACTCATCAATCTTTTAGCTTATGAAACAAGAATCATGCCCCATTTGCATTTATCTTTGCAAGCAGGTGATAATATGATTTTAAAACGGATGAAACGGCGTCATCTGCGCGAACATGCCATTCAATTTTGCCAAGAATTGCGTGCCAAACGTCCTACAATGGTTTATGGTGCTGACTTAATTGCTGGTTTTCCTACAGAAACAGAAGAGATGTTTCAAAACAGTCTTGTTTTAATCAAAGATTGTAATTTAACCCATCTCCATGTCTTCCCCTTTAGTCCAAGAGAAGGAACACCTGCCGCACGTATGCCACAAATCAACCGTAAAATAGTTAAGATGCGTGCTGAAAAATTGCGTAAAGCAGGTGAAATGGCTTACCAAAAGCATCTTGCTCATTTACAAAACAGTCTACAAACAATTCTCGTTGAAAAAGATGAAATCGGACGAACAGAAGATTATACCCTTGTACAAGTTAAAGGTGCAAAAGCAGGAACAATTGTTCAAGCCCTTATCGTTGATCATGATGGCGATAAATTGATTGCTGTCCCTCCAAAGTTAAACGCTGCTTGAGCAGGAAAATTCTTATGACGAAATCTTTTATAAAAAAAATATTCTCTTTTAACAAATCTCAAGAGCAAGAAATTGAACAACAGATTTCTATTCCTGATAAAAGCAATATAAGAGAAAAAAACAATGAAATCTCTATAGATACAGAAAAAGAAGAACAAACAAAAAATAAAAAGACAACACCTACAAAATGTGATGAAAAATCCTCATCTTTAGAAGCCCATTCTGATAAAATTCCCCTTTCTGGTAAAATTATTGTCACAAACACCATCTATGAAAAAAAGAATGAAGAAATTTTATCTGAACCTTTTGTTGAACAAAAAAAGATAGCGTGGTTTGGGCGCCTAAAAAAAGGTCTATCCCTTTCTTCACAACGCCTAAGCGGATCAATTGGCGATCTCTTTGTTAAAAGAAAACTTGATGAAGATACATTGCAAGAGCTCGAAGATATTCTTATCCAAGCTGACATAGGTGTAGAGACGGCAACACGCATCGCAAATACTTTATCTTCCAGCCGTTATGGAAAAGACCTCTCTCCAAATGACATTCATACTATTGTAGCTGATGAGATAAAAAAAGTTCTAGAACCTGTTGCAATACCATTAGAACTTGATCTTAGCCATAAGCCTCATGTTATTTTGCTGGTAGGTGTAAATGGCACTGGAAAAACGACAACTATTGGAAAACTTGCAGCCAAATTAACAGCAGGGGGATTAAAAGTTATGCTTGCAGCTGGTGATACTTTCCGAGCCGCTGCTATTGAGCAACTGCATATTTGGGGTGAGCGCACCGGTTCTCCTGTCATTTCGACAAAATTGGGTGCAGATGCCGCAAGTTTAGCTTTTGATGCTTTTGAGAAAGCAAAAAAAGCAAACAGTGATATATTAATTATTGATACAGCAGGACGTTTACAAAATAAATCTGAATTAATGGATGAGTTGGCAAAAATTATTCGTGTTTTAAAAAAACACACCCCCCAAGCACCCCATACAATCCTTCAAACGCTTGATGCAACAACCGGACAAAATGCACTCAACCAAGTGGATATTTTCCGCGATATTGCTGGTGTTAATGGTTTAGTCATGACAAAGCTAGATGGAACTGCACGAGGAGGAATTCTTGTCGCTATCGCAGCAAAATACAAATTACCCGTTTATTTTATCGGTATAGGAGAAGATATTGAAGACCTTCAACCCTTTTCTGCTTCTGACTTTGCCGAAACTATCGCAGGAAAACATGCATGAAACAGCCCTTATCTAACCCTAATTCACACAATAATTCTGAAAAAAATATGAATAACAATAAGAAAATTTCTCTCTCACCGACATTTAAGTTTTTCTTGGAAATGGGCCCATTAGTTGCCTTCTTTTTTGCCAATTACAAAGGAGAATGGTTAATAAAAAACATTGTATTTTTTCAAAATTTTAACAAACCTATTTTCCCTGCAACAGCTATTTTCATGGGAGCGATTATTATTTCTCTAAGCTTATCATGGATACTTGTAAGACAAATTCCTATTATGCCTCTTATTTCGGGAATATTTGTTTTAGTTTTTGGCTTTTTAACTCTCTGGCTTCATAATGAAACTTTCATAAAAATGAAGCCAACAATCATTAATAGCTTATTTGCTCTTATACTTTTGGGTGGAATGTTTTTTAAAAAACCACTTTTGCGTTATGCTCTTGATTCTACTTTAAAACTTGATGATTTAGGTTGGCAAAAACTGACCTATCGTTGGGCGTTTTTTTTCGTTTTTCTTGCTATTTTGAATGAAATCATTTGGCGCAATTTTAGCGATAATTTCTGGACTAATTTCAAAGTATTTGGCGTCATGCCTATAACAATTCTTTTCATGCTTACCCAAATGCCTATCATTATAAAACATTCAAAAGGACTTTTTACAGAAGAGGACAAACCTGATTCTTAAAAAATTCACCACTACCGATTATTTTATAAATTCATCGCTAAACACTGTTCAGGAGAAAAAATATGTTGATTGAACAGTTTATCTGTCGAAAAGATAATTTCGGTGTACTCATTCATGATGAAAAAAGCGGCATGACAGCTGCAATAGATGCTCCTGAAAGCAAAGCAATTCATAATGCTTTAAAACGCCACAATTGGACACTTAACACTATTTTTGTAACCCATCATCATCACGACCATGTAGAAGCTCTATCAGAATTAAAACAAGTTTACAACGCTACGATTATCGGGCCAGAAGCAGAAAAAGAAAAAATCAATCATCTTGATCAAACACTTCAGCCTGATGAAAGTTTTTTCTTTGGCGCACATCTTCTTTTAGCTCTTTCAACACCTGGTCATACTTTAGGCGCATTATCTTACTATTTTCCTGAAAAGGGTTTACTCTTTGCTGGGGATACACTTTTTTCACTTGGCTGTGGACGTCTTTTCGAAGGAACACCTGCACAAATGCTACATTCTTTAAAAAGACTTCGTAAACTTCCTGATAAAACACTTCTCTATTGTGGACATGAGTATACAAAAAACAATGCTCTTTTCGCACTAACAATTGACCCACATAATAAAAAACTCCACCAAAGAATAGAGGAAGTTTTTTTGCTACGTGCAAAAAACGCTATGACTTTACCTGTCACTTTAGGGCAAGAAAAAGCCACCAATCCCTTTCTCCGCTGGGATGATAGTGTGTTGCGAAGAAATCTTGTAATGGAAGAAGGAACAGATGAAGAAGTTTTTGCTGAAGTTCGAAGAAGAAAGGATAATTTTTAATCATGCTTAAGTTCGTATTACGTTTGTTCCTCCTTTTTCTTTTCGTGATACATATTCAACAAACAATGGCAGAAGAAAAGAAAACAGATCATTCTCTTATACCACCTCTCATTGCAAATTATCCCTTAACAGAAGATTTTCTTTTAAAGCTGGAAAAAATTGAAAAAGAATGCAAAAAGTTACTTCCAGAAACAAAAAATCATCTTATCACTTATGATTCTAGTATCCACTCTAGTATTGAAAACTACACTACCTATATTTCTAATAAACCAAAACTTGTAAATATTTTAAAAGAAAATAATATCACACCGAAAGATTTTGCTGCTGGAACCTTAGCACTTAAAGAAATATCAACGCTTCTTATATTTGTACCTGAAAAGGAATATTCTACTGAGAAAAATACTATATTTCTAAACAATCTTGAATTTGTTAAAAAACATTTTTACAAAGCGACAATTCTTTTAGAGAGCTGTGAAGAACTCATTTTGAGAAACTAATCAGTTATGAGACGTTAGAAAATATCATCCCATTAATCTAATAAAAAAGTCCGTGCATTAAAAAATCACCGTGTTTTTATCATTCCTAATAATTGTTTTTATTTCGATTATATTTACAAATGTTTTTCTAACAATAAGGAATAATAGACGAGAAAATATTTATTGAAATCCAAAAAAGAAAGGATAATTTTTAGTCATGTTTAAACTTCTATTGTGCTTTTTCTGCATTTTTCCTTTTGTATCATACGCTCAAGAAAAAAAACAAGAAATAGATAATACTTCTTTTATACCGCCTTTCATTGTAAATTATCCCTTAACAGAAGATCTTCTTTTAAAGCTGGAAAAAATCAAAGCAGAATGTAAAAATTTATCTTCAGAACCAGAACAAACAAATACAAAAAGTGATCTCAATACTTATAATGATAATATTGAAAAATACACTGCCTATATTTCTAGTAAACCAAAACTTGTAAATATTTTAACAGAAAATAATATAACACCGAAAGATTTTGTTATCGCTCACTTCGCACTTCAAGCGACATTATATATACTTACTGATAAAGAAAATTCTACTTATGAAAAAAACTTTTTACCTTCAAGTAATATAGAATTTGCTAAAGAGCATATGTATAGAATAATAAAAATTTTAAAAGATAACTGTTAAAAAATCTTTTTAGAACAATTGGTTAACTTTGTAAACGTCGACAAATTTCATCTAATTGTTCTAATGAAGAGTAATGTATTTTTAAATCGCCACCTTTTTTACCATGTCGAATAATAACTTTCATTCCAATCACATCTGCAAGTAATTTTTCTAAAGATTTTGTTTCAGCATCTTTCTCCATATTGGTACGTTTTTTAGTTTTAGGATTAGCTTGCTCATATGCAAGTATTTCTGTTTGACGTACAGAAAGCCCTTCACGAATAATTTTCTCAGCTAAATCTTGTGGATTATCAACGGTTATAAGACAACGTGCATGACCTGCGGAAAGTTGCCCATCAGTTAAGAATTGTTGTACCTTTTCTGGAAGTTTTAACAAACGAAGTGTATTTGCAACATGACTACGACTTTTTCCTATAACTTGTGCTAAATCTACTTGCGTATAACCGTGTTCATTTATAAGCATCTCATATCCCTTTGCTTCTTCGATAGGATTAAGATCTGCACGCTGAACATTTTCAATAATAGCCAATTCCAAAGCAGTTTTATCATCTACATCACGAACAATAACGGGTAATTGACTTAAATTTGCACGTTGTGCAGCACGCCAACGCCGTTCACCAGCGATCAATTCAAACCGATGAGGATAATCTCTTAAAGGTCTGACAATAACAGGTTGAACCACACCGTGCTGACGAATTGATTGTGCCAAATTATCAAGTTCTGTTTCAGTAAAATGACGCCGTGGATTATGAGGATTACATGAAATAGATTCAAGAGGGATAAACTGTTCAGAAATGCCACCGGATTCGGTTAATTTATCAAAACTTGGTGAACGTGCAAAATTGTTGTTTAAATTGATATCTCCAATCAATGCTGCTAATCCACGGCCTAGTCTTTTTTTTGATAGATCATCATTCATAATTTTGCTCTTTGAATTTTTAGATTATTTTTTATATTTCTAAGCAGCAGCGCGTGCTTGTTTTTCACGTTGAATCATTTCAGATGCTAGACGTAAATAAGCTTGGCTACCAGCACATTTGAGATCGTAAAGCAATACAGGTTTACCAAAAGAAGGCGCTTCTGATACTCTTACATTTCGTGGAATAACAGTACGATAAACTTTATCTCCCATAAAAGAGCGTACATCTTCAACAACTTGATTTGAAAGATTATTACGTCCATCATACATTGTTAGAACGATACCTTGAATTTCTAAAGAGGGATTAAGTACGGATCGCACTTGTTTTACTGTTTCAAGTAATTGACTTAAACCTTCAAGCGCTAAAAATTCACATTGCATAGGCACTAAAACAGAATCTGCAGCTCCCATAGCATTAAGAGTAAGAAGATTAAGCGATGGTGGACAATCAATTAAAATATAATTGAATTTTTTTTCCATTTCCGGATCATCATAGAGAGCTTTACGTAAGCGTTGTATGCGATCTTTTGATGAAGAAATTTCCATTTCCACACCTAAGAGATCAAGTGTAGAGGGAACTATATAAAGATTGGGTACGGCTGTTTTTAAAGCGGCCTGTGTAATTGAAACACCTGAAACCAAAACATCATAAGAAGATAAAGGACGGCTATTACGATCAATCCCTAAACCTGTACTAGCATTACCTTGTGGATCAACATCCATAATAAGGACATTTTCACCAATAGCCGCTAAAGCTGTAGCAAGATTAATCGCTGTGGTTGTTTTTCCGACTCCACCCTTTTGGTTTGCAATAGCGATAATTCGTGTTTCGCTCATTTTGCTCTACCCTCTATATGATCGAATATGAGAAATTTCCAAAATAACAGAATTTTCATCAACTTTACTTTTATGTTTTAACAGATCAAAGTGCCAATTGGCAGAGGCATTTTTTATTTCTGTAGCGTAATCCCGACCTTTTTGCAAAAGAGCTACTGTTTTTTCTGTTGATAAAGGAAAAATAAGCTGTAAAAGAACATTGAGCGGCGCTAATCCTCGTGCCGTTATAATATCAGATATAGGAATTTTTTGATATATATCTTCAATCCTAGCGTGATAAACCGTTGCTGGAAGATTAAGTTGAGCAATAACTGTTCGCAAAAAAGCGACTTTTTTTCCATTACTCTCAACAAGATGAATATGCCCTGTTTTTTTTTCTTTCAGAAAAATAGCAATCACAATTGCAGGAAAACCTCCTCCTGATCCTAAATCACACCAATGTAAAGAATGAGCATACAAAGGAAAAATTTGTGCTGAATCTAAAATATGTCGTGTCCATAGATCTGGTATTGTCGCAGCAGATATTAAATTAATATGCGCATTCCATTGAATGATTAAAGACTCAAACTGAATTAAATTTTCCATCGTTTCACGTGAAACAGAAGGAATAATATTTAATAGTTGTTGATATTTTTGTTCTGTATAAAAATCCATTAAGCTGTTTTAGCCTTTTCACGTCGTTGACGTTGAATATATGTAATAATAAGCGATAAAGCAGCGGGTGTCATACCATCAATTTTTTGTGCATCAGCAATTGAACGTGGCGATATTTCTTGAATTTTTGATTTAAGTTCATTTGAAAGACCTGAAATTGCTTGAATATCAAGAGAAGAAGGAATTTCTAAACGTTCATCTCTCTGAAGAGAGGCAATATCTTGTGCTTGTTTATCTAAATAAACCGCATATTGTGCTTCAATTTCTAAAGATTCTGCTGTTTTAGAATCAATTGTTTGTAATTGTGGCCAAAAATCTGTAAGACACTCTAAAGTCACATGAGGATAAGCAAGAAAATCATAAACTGAACGACGAATTCCATCATGATTAACATGTAATCCACGAGCAGAAGCTTCATTAGGTGTTAAAAAAAGATTTTGACACATTGATCGTGCTTGATCAAGTCGCTGTTGTTTTTCCTGATAACAATCCCAACGTACTTTACTCACAATACCCCATTCTTGTGCCAAAGGTGTTAAACGCGTATCAGCATTATCAGATCGTAAAGATAAACGAAATTCAGCACGTGATGTAAACATTCTATAAGGTTCACAAACACCACGTGAAACCAAATCATCAACCATAACACCAATATAAGCCGTAGAACGACTTATAAGTATTTCATCTAATTTACCTACTTTACGCGCAGCATTCAATCCAGCCAAAAGACCTTGTGCAGCTGCTTCTTCATATCCTGTTGTGCCATTTATTTGTCCCGCTAAAAACAAACCCGATAAAGAACGTAATTCTAAGCTTCTTGTTAATTGTTGAGGATTAACAAAATCATATTCAATAGCATAACCAGGTTGCAAAACTTTAGCATTTTCTAATCCTTCAATGGTTTTCAATAGAGAAATTTGCACATCTTCAGGAAGAGAAGTAGAAAGACCATTCGGATAAACGGTATCATCATTTAATCCTTCTGGTTCTAAAAAAATCTGATGTCCATCACGTTCCCCAAATTTAACAATTTTATCTTCAATTGAAGGACAATAACGTGGTCCTAATCCTTCAATATTTCCAGAATATAAAGCAGAACGATAGATATTTTCGCGAATAATTTGATGTGTTTTCTCATTTGTACGTGTTATTGCACATTCAATTTGTGGTTGTTCAATTTTCTCTGTTAAAAGAGAAAAGGGTATGGGATTTTCATCTGCTTGTTGTTTTTGGAGAGCTTCCCAAGCAATTGTTTTTTTACTCAAACGAGCAGGGGTTCCTGTTTTTAATCGTCCAAGTTTTATATGATATTTTTTCAAATGTTCAGCAAGTTTTACACTTGACTGATCTCCCATACGACCAGCGGCCCATGTTTTATTACCAATATGAATAAAGCCATTTAAAAACGTACCTGTTGTTAAAACAACAGCACCAGAAAAAATTGTTCCTTGTTTTTTTAAAATAACACCTGATACACAATTATCTTTAACAATCAAATCAAGTACTTCATCTTCAATAAGAGTAAGACTTTCTTGTTCTTTTAAGAGTTTTTGAATTGCTTCCTTATAGAGTTGTCTATCTGCTTGTGTCCGTGGACCTCTTACTGCCGGTCCTTTACGTCTATTAAGGAGTCTAAACTGAATTCCAGCAGCATCTGCTGCCCTTCCCATGAGACCATCCAACGCATCTATTTCACGAACCAGATGCCCTTTTCCAAGACCACCAATAGCAGGATTACATGACATTTTTCCCAATGCGGATATTTTATGTGTAATAAGCGCTGTTTGTGCTCCTACACGCGCTGAAGCTGAAGCTGCTTCACAGCCAGCATGACCACCACCAACAATAACAACATCATATGATTGCATTCAATTTATTCCATAGAGAATATTCTAAGGTTTCACGTGAAACAGAACATAAATTACATAATATTTATAATCTGTCTATGAAATAATCAATGTTTCACGTGAATCATTATTTACCAACACAAAATTCTGAAAAAATGATATCAAGCAAATCTTCAACATCAATATCTCCCGTAATTTTTCCAAGAAAATCACTTGCACGTCGGAGATGTTCTGCACGTAAACTGAGATCAAGAGAATGATAATTGAGAGAATGTTCAATCTCTTTAACAGCTTCCTTTAGTAGTTGAAGTTGCCTTTTACGTGCTGGAACAAGATTTCCAACTTCAGAAGCACGATGATGGCAAAATGATTCAAGTTCTTTGATAAAACAATCAAAATTTAAACCAGTTAATGCAGAAAATTGTATAGACCAACGTTGATCATTTTTTTCATAAAGATCAAGTTTATTGCCAACACACCATATTTCAGCCGATGTTTCTGGTAAATCAACTTTCTCAGGATTTCCTATATCATAAACCAAAATAACCAAATCAGCTTCCCTAACATGCTGCTTAGCAACTTCTATTCCCATCTGTTCTATTTTATTTTCTGTTTTTCTAAAACCAGCAGTATCGGTTAAAAAAACAGGTAAACCACCAAGAATAAGTCTTATTTCTAAAGCATCACGGGTTGTTCCTGCTTCTTCTGTTACAATAGCAACAGATCTTCCTGAAAGACGATTCATAATGCTTGATTTTCCAGAATTAGGAGCACCAGCAATAACAATTTTTAATCCATCACGTAAAATACTCGCACGCTCTCCTTCAATAATATGTTCTCGAAGAGAAGTACAAAGATCTTTAACATCTTTCCAAACTTTATCAGATATTGCGTTTGGAACATCTGCTTCATCCACAAAATCAAGTTCTGCTTCAATAAAAGCACGAACCTTCATAAGTTTATGGCGCCAATCACGATAAAGCGTCGTTAAATGTCCACTTGTACCCATAACAGCTAAACGACGCTGGCTTTCCGTTTCCGCTTCTATTAAATCAGCAAGACCTTCTGCCTGAACAAGATCTAATTTTCCCTCCATAAAAGCACGGCGTGAAAATTCTCCTGCCTCTGCAATACGGCATCCAGAAAATGTCGACAATTCATCGAGAAAACGATTAACAACAGCTTTTCCTCCATGCAAATGGAATTCTGCACAATCTTCTCCCGTAAAACTATGAGGAGCAGGAAAGAAAACAGTTAAAGCAGAATCTAAAAAACTACCATCACGAGCAGTAAGGTTTCCATAATGCATAAAGCGTGCTTTAGGTAAACAACCACAAAGCGTTTTAACTATATCCACAACATGAGGACCAGAAAGCCGAATGACAGCAACCCCTGAAGGTAACAATCCACTCGAAACAGCAAAGATTGTATCCACAGGTTTTATCCTAATAAAAACTTTAATGACTCTACGTATTCATTGAATCAAAAAACTCACTATTATTTTTTGTTTGCTTCAATTTATCAATCAAAAATTCAATTGCATCTGTTACATTCATAGGTGCTAAAATACGACGAAGAACAAAAATTTTATGCAAATCTTGTCGTGCTACCAAAAGCTCTTCTTTACGTGTTCCTGACTTTAAAATGTCCATAGCAGGGAAAATACGCTTATCAGCAACCTTACGATCAAGAACAATTTCTGAGTTACCTGTTCCTTTAAATTCTTCAAAAATAACCTCATCCATACGGCTTCCTGTATCAATCAAAGCCGTTGCTATAATGGTTAAAGACCCGCCTTCCTCAATATTACGTGCTGCACCAAAAAAACGTTTTGGGCGCTGGAGAGCATTAGCATCCACACCACCTGTCAAGACTTTACCTGAAGAAGGAACAACCGTATTATATGCACGCCCAAGACGTGTAATAGAATCGAGAAGAATAACAACATCACGTCCATATTCAACAAGACGTTTGGCTTTTTCAATGACCATTTCTGCCACTTGTACGTGACGTATTGCAGGCTCATCAAAAGTAGAAGAAACCACTTCTCCTTTTACTGAACGCTGCATATCAGTAACTTCTTCTGGTCGTTCATCGATTAAAAGAACAATGAGATAACATTCAGGATGATTAGTGGTAATAGAATGAGCAATATTTTGAAGTAAAACTGTTTTTCCTGTCCGAGGTGGCGCAACGATTAATCCTCTTTGTCCTTTTCCCAATGGAGATATCAAATCAATCACGCGTGATGACATATCTTTCTCTGTAGGATCTTGTATTTCCATTTGGAAACGTTCATTTGAATAAAGAGGAGTAAGATTATCAAAGTGGATTTTATAACGAATCTTTTCAGGTTTTTCGAAATTAATTGTATTAATTTTAAGGAGAGCAAAATAACGTTCTCCCTCTTTTGGACTGCGTATAGGACCTTCAATTGTATCGCCTGTCTTTAAAGAAAACGACTGTATTTGTGCAGGTGAAAGATAAATATCATCAGGACCAGGAAGATAATTAGCATCAGCAGATCTCAAAAATCCAAATCCATCTTGTAAAACTTCAACAACACCTTCTCCTATAATTTCAACGTCTTGTAGAGCAAGTTTTTTCAAAATAGCAAACATTAATTCTTGTTTGCGCATAAGGGAAGCATTTTCAACTTCTAATGTTTCAGCAAAAGAAACAAGCTCAACGGGATTTTTGCTTTTAAGTTCTTGTAGTTTCATTTTTTGCATGAAATATGCTCTTTGTAATTAAGGAGAAGATTATTCTAAAGAATTTATGGAAATTTATGAGTGAAATATTATTAAGAAAAGATATCCTACACTCAATTTTTTAAATCTGCAAGTACCATTTATATGAAATTTGTTCCTGTAATATTAAGTAATTGTATGAAAAACTTGAAAAAATATAAAATCCAGATAGTATTTAATTATTTTAATAACAAAAATGTAAGTTAAAGTTATAGCATTAATGAAATGCTATTCAAAAGTATTTTTTACAGAAATTTATATTAATAAATTTATATTAAAGAAAGGATT
Organism: Bartonella sp. TT121SHDZB; assembly: GCF_042193415.1. Taxonomy (NCBI): domain Bacteria; kingdom Pseudomonadati; phylum Pseudomonadota; class Alphaproteobacteria; order Hyphomicrobiales; family Bartonellaceae; genus Bartonella; species Bartonella sp. TT121SHDZB. Next base: position 115,512 of record NZ_JBHILR010000001.1, read on the forward strand.
ATTCTTATTTATAACTGTGTTTAGTGTGGATTATTATTTATCCTCAATTTTATCCACAAAAGGAAGTGAAAAAAGAATAAAAATAACACTATCTTAAAGATATTATCCCCTCTTTTTTTATAAGAGGGATTAAATTATCACAAGCATTTAATTTGTGCATAAAAAAGGAGAATTTTTCCTAAATTTTAGTTTTATAAAAAACGTTGAAGATATATACACATGTCTTAACAAGGAGTTAAAATTTTTGTGACAAAAGAAAAAAAATTCTTTCATTTACACATGCTTTCTGATGCAACGGGAGAAACATTAATCTCTGTTGGAAGAGCTGTAGCATCCCAGTATGCAATGAGTCAGGCAACAGAGCATATCTATCCTATGATTCGTAATAGAATACAGTTACAAAAAGCTCTTGATGAAATACAACAAGAGCCAGGTATTGTTCTTTACACAATGATTGATGAAGAACTTAAACTTCTTCTTCAAAAAAGATGCAAAAAAATAAAAGTTCCCTGTATTGATATATTGCATCCTGTTTTAAATGCTTTTCAGTCTTACCTCGGAATGCCAACTCATTTACGTGTTAGTGCACAACATGATCTTAATGCAGATTACTTTCGTCGTATTGAGGCACTGGATTTTACAATAGAACATGATGATGGACAGTCTTCCAGTAGCTTATCTGAAGCAGATGTGATTCTTGTAGGAATTTCAAGAACCTCTAAAACGCCAACAAGTATCTATTTAGCAAATCGCGGAATAAAAACGGCTAATATTCCTCTTATTCCTAATATTGATTTGCCAGAATCTCTTTTAGAGGCAAAAAATTCTTTAATTATTGGCTTAATCGCTTCAGCAGAAAGAATCTCACATATTCGCCAAAATAGAGATTTGGGAGAAGGTTTTGCTCTTGATAATTATACAAATCGTATCAATATAGCTGAAGAATTAATCTATGCTAAACGCATTTGTGAACGTTTTGGTTGGCCTATTATTGATGTCACAAGACGTTCTATTGAAGAAACTGCTGCTGCAATATTTGAACTGTTATCACGATTTCGTGAAGGAAATGAGAGAAAATTCTCATGAACGCAGATACTTTAATATTAGCATCTCTTAGTTTTTATCGTGCAAAATTATTAAAAAAAGCAGGTTTAAATTTTTCCATTGAAGGAGCTTCTTTTGATGAAAGAGAAGTAGAAAAAACAGCAAAAGAAAAAACACCTAAAGAACTCTGTTGTTTTCTCGCGAGTGCAAAAGCAAAAAATGTTTCAGACCGTTTTCCTGATTCTTTCGTTATTGGTTGTGATCAAGTGCTTGATTTGGAAGGTCAAGTTTTTCATAAAGCAACAAATATTAAAGAAGCACATCAACGTTTATGTGAGTTATCAGGAAAAACCCATTCTCTTCATAGTGCGGTAGCTTTATTTAAAAATGGTCAAAAAATTTGGGTTGAAGCTTTTAGTGCACATATGTCCGTCCGCTTGCTCTCGTCAGAATTTATTGAACGTTATTTAGCACGCGTAGGAAAAGATGTTCTAAACAGCGTGGGAGTATATCAAATTGAAGGGGAAGGGATTCATCTCTTTGAAAAAATTGATGGAGATTTTTTTACCATTGTTGGTTTACCTTTACTGCCTCTACTCATAAAACTGCGCCACTTAGGAATTATTGATGGTTGACTTAACAATAAAAAAAACAAATTATCCGCGTGCTTTTGTTGTTGGTTCTCCAATTCATCATTCAAAATCGCCAAAAATTCACAATTTTTGGCTTAAACAATATGGTTTACAAGGAGAATATCTTGCACAAGAAGTAACATCTGGACAGTTCAGTCATTTTATTGCGTCTTTACAAAAAATAGGCTTTTGTGGAGGAAATGTTACTTTACCTTATAAACAGGAAGCTTTTCGTTTAGCATCTTATAAAGATGAGATAGCAACAATGATTGGTGCTGTTAATACACTTTGGTATGAAGGAGATAAGCTTTGTGCCACGAATAGCGATGCCTATGGTTTTAGCGCTAATCTTGATGATTTTGCATCTGATTGGGGAGGGGAAACAGCTCTTGTTTTTGGAGCAGGTGGTGCCGCGCGCGCTATCTTATATGCCTTAAAAAAACGCGGATTTGAACAGATTTATTTAATTAACCGTACAAAACAACGCGCTGATAATTTAGCTCAGCATTTTGGAAAAATCATTAAAGTTTACGATTGGCATAAAATCCATGAAATACTTCATCAAGCTGATTTGATTGTTAATACAACCTCTATTGGCATAAAAAATTCGGAAGAAAAAAGTGATTCTTTTTTTTGTGATTTTCATAAAGCAAAAAAAACGGCGTTAGTAACAGATATTGTTTATACACCATTGATAACCCCTTTTTTACAACAGGCAAAAGCTTGTGATCTCAAGACGGTTGATGGACTTGGAATGCTTCTACATCAGGCTGTTATAGGATTTGAACAGTGGTTTGGAATAAGACCACAGGTAACAAAAGCGTTAAGGACAGCTATTTTAGAGGATATGAGTGAAAAAAGAGAATGAAGATCATAGGATTAACGGGATCAATTGCTATGGGAAAATCAACAGTTGCTGATTTTTTCAAGCAAGCGGGTATTTCTGTTTTTAGTGCTGATGAAGCAGTACAACAGCTTTATAAAAGTGAGCCAGCTTTGTCACTCATAGAGCGTATTTTTCCTGGTGTTGTTGAAAACGGTGAAGTTAATCGTTTGAAACTTTCTGAAATTTTGATTGGTGATAAGGAAAAATTAAAAACATTAGAAAAAATAGTTCATCCTTTGGTGCAAGAAAAAGAAAGGGAATTTATTGATATAGCGCGTGAACAAGGGAAAAAATTAGTTATTCTTGATATTCCACTTCTTTTTGAAAAAAATGGTGAAAGTCGTGTGGATAGCGTTATTGTTGTTTCAGCTCCACCAGAAATACAAAAAGAACGTGTTATGATTCGCCAAGGTATGAATGAGAAAAAATTTGCCTTTATCAATGCTCAACAAATGCCAGATGAAAAAAAACGAGAACGTGCTGATTTTGTTATTGATACAGGAAAAGATTTAGAGAATACACGTCAACAGGTTTTAAATGTGCTAAAAAATTTGCTAAAGAATTGAAGTTATGCGGGAAATTATTTTTGATACAGAAACAACAGGTTTAGATAAAGAGAAAGATCGCGTAATCGAAATTGGTTGTGTAGAAATGGTTGATCGTTATCTCACAGGACGCCAATTTCATGTTTATTTAAATCCTGAAGGCGTTATTATTCCTGATGAAGTTGTAGCGATTCACGGATTAACCAATGAACGCTTGAAAAACGAGAAAAGTTTTAGTGATATTGTTGATGAATTTTTGGAATTTATCAAAGATGCGACGATGATTGCACATAATGCGAGTTTTGATATTGGTTTTATTAATGCAGAATTAAAACGTGTCAACAAACCGCTTATCAGTGTTGATAATATTCTTGATACATTGGCTATGGCACGGCGTAAATTTCCTATGGGTCCTAATTCTCTTGATATTTTATGCAAACGCTTTGGAATTGATAACAGCCATCGTGTTCTTCATGGTGCTTTACTTGATGCGGAGATTTTAGCCGATGTTTATATTGAACTGATTGGTGGAAAGCAGGGCGTATTGGGTTTTGATAATAGAAAGAGTGTTGATGAATATATTCAGAGTGACAAAAATATGTCTTATGCAATTAAATTTCGCCCACAGGCTTTACCTTCAAGATTGAGTGAGCAAGAAAAAAGGTTGCATGCTGATTTTATCAATAAAATGGGTGAAAAGGCTCTGTGGAATAACTTCAAAGTTTATAAATAGTATTCTTACTTTTTTTCTAAAAAAATCACGATTGAAGTTAAAGAATATCAATATCAAAAAAACGGTCGTTGTGGGGAGGGGAACACCACAACGACCCTGTCGCTACATTGTACCTCAGCTATCATAGGAGGAGCAAAATGAAAGCTATTAATCCTGTAACAGCAAAGAAAAGCTCTAGGTACTTAATATAAAGTGCAACGACTTCACGTCTTATGAAAAGAAAAAATGGCTTTTTAGAGGCAAAGTAAAAAAAATTAAAATAAAAGTGAAAAAAATATATAAGGGTAATTTGTTTTTTAGCTGAAATGGAGAAATAAAATTGTCATGAAAACAACAGATCATCTTTTGTTGGTTGATGGATCAGGCTACGTTTTTCGTGCTTACTATGCTTTGCCGCCTTTAAAACGTAAAAAAGATGGACTTCCTGTAGGAGCAGTAGCTGGTTTTTGTAATATGTTATGGAAATTACTTTGTGATGCTCGTAATACAGCTACTGGTATTATTCCAACACATTTTGCTGTTATTTTTGATTATTCATCTGATACTTTTCGGAAACAAATTTATCCTCAATATAAGGCGAATCGCATTGAGCCTCCTGAAGATTTAATTCCTCAATTTTCTCTGATACGCCAAGCAACAAAGGCTTTTAATTTGCCTTGTATTGAAAAGGAAGGTTTTGAAGCGGATGATTTAATTGCTACCTATGCAAAATTGGCAACAAAGGTTGGGGCAAAAACAACCATTATCTCTTCTGATAAGGATCTTATGCAACTCGTAAATACGCATGTATCCTTGTATGATGGAATGAAAGACAAGCATATAGGTATTTCAGAAGTTATAGAAAAATGGGGTGTTGCACCTGAAAAAATGATTGATTTACAAGCTTTGATTGGAGATTCAACGGATAATATACCAGGTATTCCAGGCATTGGTCCCAAAACTGCAGCTCAGTTGTTAAATGAATTTGGTTCTCTTGATCTTTTATTGCAACGCGTAACAGAAATTAAACAAACAAAACGGCGTGAAAACATTCAAGCCTATAGAGAACAAGTTAAAATTTCTCGTGAACTTGTTAGGCTTAAAACAGATGTTCCTATAGATAGTGATTTAGATGATTTTATTTTGGAGCCACAAGATGGTCCACGTTTAATTGCTTTTTTGAAAGCGATGGAGTTTTCAACATTAACGCGTCGCGTAGCAGAGGCAACGACATGCGATGCCGCTATTATTGATGCACTTGATATAAATGTTGAATGGGAAAAAACAAGCGATGGGCATGATTCTGATATAAAAAACATTGAACACATATCACTTCATAATTTTTCTGAAAACTCTCCACAAGTTTTTGCACAAAAGCGTAAAGATCAAGCACTGACTCAAAAAATTACAAGAGATACTTACACAACAATTCTTGATGAGGAAGTTTTAAAAGAGTGGTTATCACAAGCACAAGAGCAGGGTTTTTTTGCTTTTGATACTGAAACAACGTCTCTTGATCCGATGCAAGCAAAGCTTGTTGGTTTTTCACTTGCATTACAGCCGGGAAAGGCAGCCTATATACCTCTTGAACATTTTGAGGAAAAAGAAGATCTTTTGAGGGGCGGGCGCATTACTTCTCAAATTGAGACCCAAAAAGCTTTAGCACTTTTAAAACCGCTATTAGAAGATTCAGCACTGTTAAAAATTGGTCAGAATATAAAATATGATTGGTTAGTGATGAAGCAATACGACATTGTTATACGTTCTTTTGACGACACTATGCTTTTGTCATATGCTCTAGATGCTGGAACTTTAACCCATAATATGGATGATTTGTCTGAACGTTGGCTTGGACATAAACCAATTACCTATAAGGATTTAACGCATAAAGGAAAAAAAATTACTTCTTTTGCGCAAGTAGATTTAAAACAAGCTACCCTTTATGCGGCGGAAGATGCCGATATAACCCTACGCCTTTGGCAAATTTTGAAACCGCAACTTGTCGCTCAAGGAATGGTAAAAATTTATGAGCGCCTTGATCGACCACTTATAGAAGTTCTTGCAAGAATGGAAGAGCGAGGGATTCTTGTTGATCGGCAGATTTTGTTGCGTCTTTCAGGAGAGTTAGCGCAAGCCGCTTTGATTCTAGAAGAGGAAATTTACAAACAAGCTGATGAAAAGTTTAATCTTGCTTCGCCAAAGCAATTAGGTGATATCCTTTTTGGCAAAATGGGATTGCCCGGAGGCGCCAAAACTAAGGGTGGACAATGGTCAACTTCTGCACAAACCTTAGAAGAGTTGGCTGCTGAAGGTCATATTTTACTGCGTAAAATTATTGAGTGGCGTCAACTTGCAAAGCTAAAATCTACCTATACAGACGCTTTGCCTTCTTATATTTTTCCAAAAACAGGGCGTGTTCATACGAATTATTCTTTGGCAATAACATCAACAGGTCGGTTATCATCATCAGAGCCAAATTTGCAAAATATTCCAGTGCGAACTGCTGAAGGACGTAAAATTCGAACAGCTTTTATTGCACCTAGAGGACATGTATTGCTTTCTGCTGATTATAGTCAGATTGAATTGCGCATTCTTGCACATATTGCGGATATAAAAGCATTAAAAGAAGCTTTTGCTAAAGGGCATGATATTCACGCTATAACGGCATCACAAATGTTTGGCGTTGCGATAGAAGGAATGCATTCGGATATACGACGGCGTGCAAAAGCGATTAATTTCGGTATTATTTATGGTATTTCAGCTTTTGGGTTAGCCAATCAATTGGGAATTTCACGCCAAGAAGCGGGTCGTTATATTCAATTGTATTTTGAAAGATTTCCAGGAATTAAAGATTATATGGAAAAGACAAAAACCTTTGCACGTGAAAATGGTTTTGTAGAAACAATTTTTAGACGTCGTATCCATTACCCAGAAATAAAAGCAAAGAATGTAAAAATTCGTTCTCTTAATGAGCGAGCAGCTATCAATGCTCCGATTCAAGGCTCTGCAGCAGATATTATTCGCCGTGCTATGATACAGATGGAAGATGCTTTAAAAGGAGAAAGCCTATCAGCAAAAATGTTGCTACAAGTGCATGATGAGTTGATTTTTGAAGTACCAAAAGAAGAGAGTGAAAAAACCATGGCTGTTGTTAAAAATGTTATGGAAAATGCTACAATGCCGGTTTTATCTTTGTCTGTACCACTTGAAGTGAAAGTCATGACGGCTCAAAATTGGGATGAGGCACATTAACGTTTTTCATTTATTTTTTAAGGATGTTCATTGCGTTGGCAAGATTAAGGTAAGCTTTGATAGGCAAATGGTCTGAGGCAATGCGTGCAAGCGGTGAATGATGGTTTTCAACACTTGTTACCAATTGGTGGGGAAAAGCAAAAACGCGATCAAGGGCTAAAAAAGGAAAGCGAGAGGGAAAACTTGGTACAACTTCAAGTGTGTTATCGAAATAGGGAAAAAAATGGTTTAAAGATGATCCTTTACCTATCCGCCATTCATTAAAATCTCCAATGAGGAGTGTAGGCATGAGGGAGCGTTTTTGCAAAATTGCAAGGAGCATTTTTGTTTGTTGTTTACGAGAATAACGTAATAAGCCAAAATGAGCCGCAATAATACGAATAGGGCCTACTGCCATTTCCAACTCTACAATTACAGCCCCACGTGGTTCAATACCAGGAAGAGTGACTTGTAAAGTGTCACGTACATATCCCTTTCGTAAAAAAAGAGCATTCCCATGCCAACCATGACCATGAGGTGACATGGTGTTCAGAGGCACAGGAATCAAACCGGTTTCAGCTTTTAATAGCTGAAGATTAATCAAGCCAATGCGTTCTCCAAAACGTTTATCTGCTTCTTGAAGAGCAAGGATATCAACTTGTAACTCAGTAATAACACGTACAATACGTGTAGGATTAAAAACTTTATCAACACCTACACATTTATGCACATTATAGGAAGCAACGGTCAGATCATAATTACTATTTTGATTGACGATGTTTGATTGATGATGAGAGCGGCTGTGAATTGTATTTAAAAAGGAGCTATGGAGTTTTTGTTGGATAAAACCGGTAAACCAAGGGAATTTTTGCTTATAAGGGATTTTTGTCATTTTGCGAAAAGAGTAGTCTCTAAGAAGCGGAGGGTAAAGATTTATACTAAAAACAAAAGAACCTTGTCTCTTTTAGAAACAAGGTTCTTTAATTAAGTTATGATTTTTGCAATCAATCACGGTTTGAGCCAAGAAACTGTAGTAAGAAGACAAACATATTGATGAAATCAAGATAAAGATTCAATGCGCCCATAATAACTTTACGTCCTCTAGTATCGCTTTCATCTCCTTCATAATACATCAATTTAATGTTTTGGGTATCGTAAGCTGTTAAACCAGCAAAGATAAAAACACCAATTACGGAGATAGCAAATTGCAAAGCACTTGATCCAAGAAAAATGTTCACAATCATGGAAAGCAACAAGCCGATCAATCCCATAAATAAGAATGAACCGATTGCTGTAAGATCACGTTTTGTTGTGTATCCATAAAGCGAAAGGGCTCCAAAAGCTGCGGCGGAAATGACAAAGGTTTGCACAATGCTTTCTGTCGTATAACGCAAAATGATTGAAGACAATGAAAGGCCAACCAGAGCAGCATAACCAAAAAAGAGGCTACGAGCAGCATTTGTACTCAATGTATTAATTTTAAAACTGAGGAATAAAACTGCTATGAGCGGTGCAAACATAACAATATAAGAGAAGGGCGATGTATAAAATGTTACTCCAAATGGTGTTAGATAAATACTGCTATTGATTTGAGCTGCTGCTTGGCTCATATCTGTTGTCGTTGCTAATGATACAATTGCATAAGCGGCAGCAGCTGTAATAAGCAAACCAATGGCCATTGTATTATAGACACCCAACATATAGTCGCGTAATCCCTGATCAATTGATGCATCGGCATGAGAAGCAGGTGCCGAACGTAAATCTTTAAAATTAGCCATAATATAAAATCCTTTAGCATATGTTCCGTCAGATTATTGGGTCTTAAAGTGTTTTTGTCATCACAGACATAAACTTCGTATAAGCCTTAAATTGGCTAATACAAAAAACCTAAGAATCACTGGCGGAATTCCAGCATATCTGCTCTTATTATGGAGATTTATTAAAAAATTACAAGAGATTTATCTGAAGAAGAAACCTTACAAATTAGTAAGGAAATAGTTTATTTTGATGAAAAATATTTCCATTTTTTGCCATATTTTTGCAAGATAAAAAGGTTATATTTAAGAGTTTTTATTATTCATAGGAATTATGTAATATATTATAAACTATCCACTATCTTTGCGTTGATCTATTTTTGCATTGATAAAGATAGAAGTGAGTGTCATCACACTATTTTCCAACCTCTAATATTTGTATCTACTCTGCACGGTTAGAAGACCTGTTGAATTGAATGTTTTTAGATTATGTATTGATATATAATGGTCAATAATCTTTTTATATACTAAATGATATTCCCTAATATCGTGATATTCGCCGATTTAAAATCTGTTATATTAAAAATCAATCAAGATCATTACACAAGCTGAATTGGCGTGCAAGAGACATGATTTTAATTGATTCAACCTGCACAAGTTGGAAATAAAAGGAATTTAGGGTATTAACGACTCTCATTCAATATGCAAAACGGTAAATTATCCTTATAATCAATATGTTATTTTAACAAAACGACATTGAAAATAGTTGAAAAAATGTTGTTTATTAAACAATATATAAAAATAAAAAGGAGTGCTTTTAAACGAAGCGTTTAAGAAAAACACTGTAAAAAACGACACCTGTAAAAACTAAAAAACATACGAAAAGTAATTGTTCTAATCAAATAAACAGAACTTTAAATTCTGTAAAATATTTCCTCAAAAATTAGGACACATGGATAAAAAATAAAGAAAGTAAAATCTTATAGTTCCGGAAGAGAAACACGTGGAATGACGAGTAACAAGAATTGATTAAGAGAAATCAATTTGTAATCAGGTTTGTGATGATCAAGAATCCCTTGTTTTTAAGGTGATGAGAATATCAATGAGAAGATGTGCGGTTAGAATGACGTTTTGTTTTCATCCAAGTACGCAATTCTTCAATAAGGATGGCAATAACACCAAGAGTGATAAAACTATCTGCAAGGTTGAAAATAGCAAAATGAAAGATATCATCAATATGAAAAAGGATATAATCAGTGACATGATGAAAGCGAATACGATCAATAAGATTGCCTATTGCTCCCCCAATAATAAGGATAAGACCAAAGCGCATAAAAGATTTATTATATTCAGTATTTTTCCATAACCATAAAAGGAAGGTAATCACAATGATTGTGATGGTAATGATTCCCCAGTGAGAAAAGGAAGAAAAGAACGAAAATGCAATGCCAGAATTTCGTACATGATAAAGTGAAAGGAAAGGAAAGAAGGGGATTTCTGTTCCTAAAGGCATATTGTGCATAACCCAGTACTTGACAGCTTGGTCAAGTCCTATTGTAAAAACTAAGCCAAGGAGAAGAAAAGGGAGTGATTTACGGATCATATTTTTCCTCGCATGGTTCTAGTGTTAAATAAGGGCGACGTATTTCATAAAGCATAACAGCTGTTGCTACTGCTAGATTAAGCGAGTCAGCACGTCCACTTTGTGGAATACGCGCAAGTTTATCACACCGACTTGTAAGAATATCTGATAATCCCTGTTTTTCATTTCCCATTAAAAGGATAACAGGACCATTTTTGAAATCAAGAGTCCGATAATCCAGAGACCCTTTGAGATGTGTGCCAACGATCATGCCTTTAAAGTGAGCAGACCAATTTAAAAAGGCGCTTTCATCAAAACGATAAAGTGGTACAGAGAAAATTGACCCCATGGTTGCACGGACCGTTTCAGGCGAGAAAGGGTCTGTTGTTTCGCCAATTAAAATAACACCTTTAGCACCTACAGCATCAGCGGTTCGAATAATGGTACCAAGGTTTCCAGGATCACGCACACGATCAAGCGCGATGTAAACATCTTTAATCTGTCCTTTTATCATTTCAAAAGAGTGCCATTTTTGCTTGAAAATACCAATAACTGTTTGTGGGTTATCGCGTCGGGTAAGTGATTCCATAACCTTTTGTGAGGCTTTAATCACAAAACAACCGTTGGCTACAGCACGTGCGGCAGTATTTTCGATGGTAGCATTACCGATTTCACTTTTAGAAAAAATAAGCGTCTGTATTGTCCAGCCAAGATTGAGAGCATCAATGACCAATTTCAATCCTTCTGCCATGAAAAGACCTTCTCTATTACGGTTTTTCTTTTGGCTAAGTGCTTTAAGATCTTTTATGATGGGGTTGCTAAGAGAGGTAATTTCTTTCACTCTACCAGTTTTGGGTCTACACATATTCAAGCAATCCAACGGCTAAAAAGAGAAGTAGAAAGAGCACGTCCTGCAACTTCTTCACGCAAAATGAGTTCTCCTGATTCGACTGTACCACCAAGATTTACAAATGCATCACGCATTAAAGCATGAAGTGCAAAGAAGGAAGCACGAATAGAATAAGCTGTAAGGACAACAGAGAGCGGTTTATCAGAGAGAAGTTTACGACAATTTGTGATCATAGCTGGTAAATGATCAAACAGTTGCCAAATTTCACCATGGGGTCCACGCCCATAAGCAGGGGGATCAAGAAGAATCATATCATAGCTTTTCTTACGACGCAGTTCACGCTCGACAAATTTCATAGCATCATCGCAAATCCAGCGAATAGAACGATCTGGTAATCCTGCTCTTTCTTGATTAGCTTTTGCCCACGCAATGGCTTTTTTAGAAGCATCAACATGGGTAACATTCGCCCCCGCTCGTGCTCCAATCAAAGAGGCAATACCTGTATAGCCAAAAAGATTCAACAATTTTATAGGGCGTTCGGCTTTAACAATTTGTTCTTCCATAGAGCGCCAATGGGCATCTTGTTCAGGAAAAACCCCCACATGACGAAAGGAAGTAAAACGGCCTAGAAAAGACAATCCATTCCAAGCAAGAGCCCATGTTTCATCAAGTGGCTTTTTAGGAAAATGCCAACGCCCAACCCCTTCTTCATCAAGGTTTCCTGTGAAAATAGCATCAACATCAGCCCATTGTTTTTGTGGTAAAGCGGGTTTCCATAGTGCTTGACCTTCTGGTCGAATAATGCGGTAAGCTCCATAACGTTCTAATTTTTGTCCATGACCAGAATCAATGAGAGCATAGTTTTCGCTTATACCCGTTTCTAAAATAAGGGGCAGCTTTTCCTGCGGATATCTATTGTTATGGGATGATTGAAAGCATTGTGTGGGCATGTTTTGTATCATGGTATATGAGGTATAAAAATATATTATAAAGCTCTTAAATGTTTCGTAAAAGTGCAAAAAAGCTAAAGTCAATTAGAACATGTATAAAAAAGAAAAAGAGCACTTTTAACTCTGTACTGAATATAAAATACAGAGAGAAAAGATTTCATTTAAATACCATTACACAAGATTTGTGATAGATGTTTTCAATTTTTCAATCTCAGCTTCACTTTTTTTGAGAGCTTTTTTGTATTTGTGATAGGAAAACCAACTGATCAGATTTCCTAATAAAACACCAAAACCAAAGAAAATAAAGAGCCATATAAAGAGGGGAGCATGATAAGTAAAACTTTCAGGATTTGCTCGAAAAGGATCAAGGGTTAACGGGACCATTTGACGATTAGCCACGATAAAAACAATCAAAACCGCTGCGAGAATCACACTAATACTTGTTAGAAGAATACGTTTAATTATCATAAGTTTCTCACTGATTAAGACGGTCGCGTAAATCCTTGCCAGTTTTAAAAAAAGGAATCCACTTTTCTTCAACAGAAACGGCTTCACCTGTTCGTGGATTACGTCCATTACGGGCTGAACGGCTTTTTACAGAAAAAGCTCCAAATCCACGAAGTTCAACACGATTGCCATTTGCAAGTGCTGTTGCAATTTCTTCAAAAATAGCGTTTACAATATTCTCCACATCACGTTGAAAAAGATGCGGGTTATGACGAGCAATAATTTGCACAAGCTCTGATTTTACCACAATAGCCTCACTTTCACACAAAAAAATTTTTGTAATTGTGCACTCCATGCATATTACAATATATAAACGGATAAAAGCAAAATAAAATCAAGAAAAAACAAATTGCAAGAAACAAAATTTGAAAATACCTTCTATAAAGGTTATACAAATTAAAAATGCGGAGTATTTAAGAGATCAGGAGAGTATGTCCGTACACAAACATTATGAAGCCTTTTCAACGCAATTATCTTTTGGAGATGTTTTAAAAAAAGCATCCCGTCATTCGCGTCGTATTAGCATATTAAAAATTTTTTTACCTCTCTTAGCGTTGCTTTCAGCGCTGGTTTTTTGCTGGTTTACGTTTTTCTTGATTCCCGTTACTTCTGATTCTATGCCTTTGCATAATGGAGAAAGTGGCGTGATGAATTTGACGATGCTTAATCCAAAATTAGAAGGGTATACGCGTGCTCATGAGCCTTATTGGCTTAAAGCAGAAAAGGCATTTCAAGACCATGCACACGCTGGAATGATTGGGTTGCAAAACATTACAGCTAGAGCATTTATGGGCCAACAAAGACAGGTTTTTCTCGCAGCACAAGGGGGGGTTTACGATAACATTAATGGTTTTTTACAGTTGGATAAGCCATTCACCATTACGACGAACGATGGGATGATGGTACAATTTATGTCAGCTAGTATTAACTTATCCGAGGGACAGTTAAAAACAGATCAACGTGTTAATATTCAACGAGCAGGTTTTCATCTTGCAGCAAATGCCTTGCAAATTCGAGAAAAAGGAAAAAACATGTATTTTCATGGTGGTGTGCATTTAGTGATTCGAAAGCAATGACGGAATATCAATACGGATCTTTAAAGGGATATTTAAAAGAGAAGTATGTCTATATATAAACAGAAGAATTGAAATAATGGGATCATACAAAAGATGGATAGGTATGACGTTGGCTTTTAGCATGGGAATGTTAGAAGGAGGAGCAATTTTAGGATATGCTGAAGTAGCTCATTTTGGAATAAGTCTATCAAACGGCAAAGAACAGGTAGAACTTCATGCAGATTCTTTAGAAATACGCGAAAAAGAAGGGATAGCGCTTTTTAAGGGTGATGTTTCAGTAATGCAAGGTGAACGTCTTTTACGAACGGCAAAATTAGTTGTTTACTACGATAAAGCCTATAAAAAAACTGATAGAAACAAGGAAGATACAAAGACATTATCTGTTGCTTTATTGGGGTCGTCGAGCATAAAAAAAATGGAGGCTTTAGGAAAAGTCTATATAAAAATTGCTACGCAAATTGCTACGGGTGATAAAGGCGTTTTTGATGGAAAGTCAAAAATGATGAGCTTGACAGGGAATCATGTTGTGTTAACTGATGGTGACAATGTGGCAACAGGGTGCAAACTAACGGCAAATATGGAAAGCGGGAAGGCTTTTTTAGAAGGCTGTGAGACGCCTAAGAAAAAAGGTCGTGTTTCTATTATTTTAAAACAAAATCAAAAGAATGGCCATTAAGATTTCATGTTTGGAATCAAAAGAAAAAAACAGATTGATAGGTATGATCTTGCAAGTGAAGCTTCAAAAAAGCGCTTAAAAGGGACCTTGATTGCCAGCCATTTGATTAAAGTTTATCGGGGAAGACGAACTGTTAACGGTGTTTCTTTTAGCATTCGTACGGGAGAAGCCGTTGGTATTTTAGGTCCCAATGGGGCAGGTAAAACAACTTGTTTTTATATGGTTATGGGGCTCATAAAATCTGATGGAGGATCCATTAAAATTAATGGATTTGATATTACACATTTTCCGATGTATCGACGTGCACGTTTAGGTATTGGATATCTTCCACAGGAAGCCTCTATTTTTCGTGGTCTTTCAGTAGAAAATAACATTAAAGCTGTTTTAGAGGTTGTTGAAAAAGATCGCTTTAAACAACGTGAAGAGTTAGATAGCCTTTTACATGAATTTAAAATTGATCATTTACGTAAAATGCCTGCACTTTCGTTATCTGGGGGTGAACGTCGGCGACTTGAAATTGCGCGCGCTTTAGCTTCTCGTCCTAATTTTATGTTACTTGATGAACCATTTGCAGGAATTGATCCTATCGCTATTTTCGATATTCAACAACTTATTCGTCATTTAACGAGGCGTGGCATTGGTGTTTTAATAACGGATCATAATGTGCGCGAGACATTAGGGCTTGTTGACCGCGCTTATATTATTCACACAGGTCAGGTGTTAATTCACGGTTGTCCTAATGATATTATCAACAACGTTGATGTACGCAGGATTTATTTGGGAAATCAGTTTTCTCTTTGATTTTACAGCTTTCACGAGCTTTCATTTAAGTTTAACTAGACATTATTATTGAAAATTTCCTTATTTATGTCAAAACTTCTTTTATGACTATAATCTTGAAATATTTTTATTGAATGGTGCAAAAGGCTTCATCACTATAAGATAGGTTTGTTGTTTTATTGGTTAACTTACTCATGATTGTATCATAGGAAAGATATCACTAGATTAACTTAAAAATGAGTGATAAACGAGGCTGTAAATAAATACATGTGTTATTGAAAGGTAAGAGATATTCATCATATTTTCTTTGTCGAATCAAAGAACATATCGATGATGCTGTTCGGATATTTTGATGGGAGCACCAATTGTATATTGCGGTTATTCAAGAGGGATTGTCGTGTTTTATTGGTTTGTATGGAATATTTCAAAATAGGAGCTCGGCTATAGATATCAAGCTAAATCTATAAATCTTTTAAAATAATCATTTTTGCTCAATATGCTTCTCATTCTATTAAGAGTCCGTTTTTAAAGAGAGAAAAAATTTTATTGGGAATTATACATTAAACTCTTGTGACAAGTTTAATAAATTTATGAATAATGACCTTTTTTAGTGTCTTAAGGAAATTAATTTTGTGAACAGCTTCATTTCTTTCTTTTCTCTGCTGTTAATGAGGAGATAAATATTATTTATTGTTGTGTTAAAAGTGATTATGACATGTACTAATCCATCACCCGTTATAAATTAAAAAATAAAAACACATGCGATGATGCACGAGGAAGAACTTTAAGTATCTGTACTGTTTATAGGTGAGCATTTAAGCGTGTAAAAGGAAAATTAAAGGATGAATTTGAGTGAGTTAATAGCACCGGAAGCAATCATTCCGGCCCTTAAAGCTAATTCGAAAAAACAAGTTCTACAAATTTTAGCCGAAAAAGCGTCTCAGCTAACAGGTCTTAGTGAGCATGTAATTTTTGATGTTGTTTTGCAACGCGAGAAGCTTGGTTCAACGGGGCTAGGTGGTGGTATTGCGATTCCTCATGGGAAATTACCTGATATTAATCGGATTATTGGTATATTTGCACGTCTTGAAAGTCCTGTTGATTTTGAGGCTCTCGATGACGAACCTATAGATCTCGTTTTTCTTCTTTTAGCACCTGAAAATGCTGGTGCAGATCACTTAAAAGCTTTATCACAGATTGCACGTATTTTGCGTCATGCTGATGTTGTGCAAAAATTGCGTAATACGCATAATGCCAATGCGCTTTATACTTTATTGATTCAAACTTCAGAATCAAATGCGGCTTAAAAGGTATTATGAGTATATAAATTGCGAGGTATGCACCGCAGAGCGTAGAAAATAATATAATTTTTATATTAAAGAACAGATAATAAAAGGTTAAGTCATACAGTTTTAAAAAATCGTTTCTAAGCGAACCTTCTTTTTAAAGAGCAAGCGACAGAAACAAAGTACTTGTACTTATATTAAAGCATACAATCATTATGTTCGTGGATTCAGTTATCCTATATACTGTAAAACACTATCATTTGAAGTGTGGTGAGATAAAGACTGTAAGTCTCCTTAATACATTAAATGCTTTTAGAATATATGATAAATATTCTTAAGTAGGACTTGTTTGTAGAGCTTTTTGTTAAGTGAATCACATGAGTGGAAAAGACAAAAGGAGCTCGCTCGACGAGAATTCGAACTGTTTACAGGCCAGATTGGGTTAAGAATCTTCATCCTTTTAGGGGGGATAAAATCAATAGGAAAGTTTATTCATGTATTGAATTTGTTTGTAAATCGAGTTTGAGTGTTTAGGGATAATATTATTAAGGATCAAGCAGAAAGATATATATTGTATTATCTGTATATCAATATATTGATTTATAAAGATAATTAACTATTTTTCATGTTGAATGAGAGACCTGAATATCGTAAAATTTTCTTATTCCAAATCTATTTATGTTGAATTAATCAAAACCATTTGCTTGTACGTTATAAGCGGAATTAGCGTGGTGATAAAACTGTACAAGAAAGAAGTAAAATGTTTCTAATGAACTGTCTCAAGTGCCAAGAGTTGTTGCAACATTGGGGCTGGCAAATAGTGTAATAGTACCAGCTGCTTCTTCATAATTCAAAGAGATCAATTAAAAAATAATTTTGTACGGCAAGAATGAAAATTAATCTTAGGTTGGAAGAAAGAGTTTTTTGTGCGTGGAAAGATTTATTCAAGTGTGCTTTAATTGATTAAAATGTTATTGAAAAAACGATAATGTTAGAATTTCTGTAGAAAAAAGTTTTATATTTTTTTTATAAATTACTTAAAAATAAGATAAGGGAACTTGTCAAAAAATTCTTAAGAAGTTTTTGGTAACAGGACGAAAGGTATTATCTAATACATTTAAAATAATATGTTTAAGCTATTATAAGCGATTAAAATCATTTTAGGAATTAACAATTGGAGATGAAATATATAGGAAGAGTTGATAGGAACGAAAAAAACAAAGTTGCATGTAGTTGTTAAGACAGAATTTAAATTCTTTATGTTTTATGATTAATATATTTATAATAGTTTATTATTTTCTCAAGATATTTTGAAGATTATGAAAAAGCGATATCGAGACGATATTGAATACGAAGTATGAATACACTATAATGAGTGAAAGGTGGGGTATTTTACGATTTTACGAAATAAATGTATTGAATGTGTGAGGTCGAGAAGTGATATTCGCAAGGCTATGAAATTTTTTGGGGAGTACAGGGGGTATTTTCGAAATTTTGCAGCAGATTGCTTATGATATAAAGAGTATAGTTTATTTCTTAACAGAGTGGTGGTATATTTTTATCTTGTTTTGAAGTTCTATTTGCTTAAAGAAATCGTTTTTTATACAAAAACGAAATGAGTAGCGTAAAATTAAAATGTTATTTTTTAATGTGGTTATTGAATAAGAAATTTATATTTTGGTAACAACTAAAAGGTCACAATGAAACGTAGAAATCTATTTTGGTTGGTGTGAAAAATTTCGCTTATTGGAGGAATTAGGACAGTGATACCATGAGTATCGAGTTTTTTTTGAATTTTTCCAATGCAGAGAATCTTGTTAGAGACTAAAGAAGAGAGCTAAATAAAGATGTTTGAAAAAACTGTTATTGCTGCATCTGTAATGGTTCTGGTTACAGCTGGGGCCGTGTATGCGCAAACGCCAAATCGTTTAAATCAATTTGAAGCATGGGGGGCCTATTCTTATAAATCGCCCAAAAATACGATTTGCTATGTGTTATCGGTACCTTTGAAGGCTCTTCCAACGACGGTTAATCATGGTGATAACTTTTTCTTAATTACCAAGCGTTCTCATTCACCTGTTTTGTTTGAACCGCAGTTCATGGCTGGTTATACACTTCAAGAAGGGTCGAGAGTGACAGTGACCATTGGAAATAAGGACTTTGATTTTTTCACGAAGGATTCCTCAGCTTGGTTGGCGTCATCAGAGCTAGAAAAGCAGCTTGTTTCTGCTATGCGTGCTGGAAACAATATGACAGTGCAAGCGATATCAAAAAGAGGAACGCATACCACCTATACTTATTCCTTAAAAGGGGTTACTGCTGCATTAAATGCAGCTCAAAAGTGCCATTAAGGTTTTGATAACTTCTAAAATAGTGATGTGAATTGGAAAGCAATGGCCATTTCTTATGACCTTAGACCAGTTGGTTCATGTTTTGCACGAAAAACAGATAATGTGGTCGTGAAGGAGAGTTCTAAGCTCTCTTTAATTGGTTTGTCGCAAGATGAAATGGCGCAAGCTTTAAAGACAGTTGGTGTACCAGAGCATCAAACGCGTATGCGTGTGCGTCAGCTTTGGCATTGGCTTTATGTGCGTGGTGTTTCAAATTTTGATGAGATGCTGAATATTTCTAAAGCAATGCAAGAAACACTTAAGTGCCATTTTTCCATTGCGCGCCCAGAAATTGTTGGAGAACAAATATCAAAAGACGGTACACGTAAATGGCTTTTACGTTTTCCTGCACGTGGAGCTGGAAGACCTGTTGAAATTGAAACAGTTTATATCCCTGAAGAAGGACGTGGTACTTTATGTCTTTCATCGCAAGTAGGGTGTACGTTAACCTGCTCTTTTTGCCATACGGGAACGCAGATGCTTGTTCGTAATCTGACCGCAGAAGAGATTTTGGCACAACTATTGGTTGCACGTGATTGTTTGGGTGATTTTCCTGATAAGAATATCCCTGATGGGGTAATTGTTCCTGTTGAAGGGCGCAAAATTACCAATATTGTTATGATGGGAATGGGAGAACCTCTTTATAATTTTGAAGCTGTAAAAAAAGCTTTATTAATTGCTTCTGATGGCGATGGGCTTTCTTTATCAAAACGTCGTATTACGCTTTCGACCAGTGGAGTGGTTCCTGGAATTATCCGAACTGGAGAAGAAATTGGTGTTATGTTGGCGATTTCACTCCACGCAGTACACGATACACTAAGGGATATGCTTGTTCCCATTAATAAAAAATATCCGCTTGCTTTACTAATGGATGCTTGCCGTAATTATCCTGGTCTTTCCAATGCAAAACGAATCACATTTGAATATGTTATGCTGAAAGATATCAATGATAGTTTAGATGATGCTAAGCGATTGATTCAGTTATTGAAAGGGATTCCTGCTAAGATTAATTTAATCCCTTTTAATCCGTGGCCAGGGAGTAATTATCAGTGTTCTGATTGGGAGCAAATCGAGCGTTTTGCCGATGTCGTTAATCAAGCGGGCTATGCTTCTCCTATTCGGATACCGCGTGGACGCGATATTTTAGCGGCATGTGGACAGCTTAAATCGGCTTCAGAGCGCTTACGGAAATCTGAACGTTTGCGATTTGAAGATGCCGTTGGTCACTAGTTAACGCTATTTTCAGTGATATAGTGATATAAAGCCTGTGCTTTTTTGTTTGTAATTTAATATCCAAACCTCATGCGATGGGATATGTGAGATAGAGATTAAAATGGATAAGTACTAGACGAACAGTTCCAGCTTTTATATGTTAAATAGGGGGAAAGATATTCTTTACAGTCTGTTTTTGTAATCTCTGAAAAGAGGAGAAAGCCTAATTTAGAGGGAACATAAAGTCTTAAGGATCGTAACTAATTATCATACTCTTTAATTCGGTTTTATGATTTTTAAAAGCATCTACGATAATATTTTTTAAGAGTGGAAATTGTGCATTGCCTCATGCTTTTGTTTATGACGTTTTTTAATGAGATCATGCTTCACAAGCAAAACAGAGGATCTAAAATATAAATACCATTGAGTTGCCCATTGATATGTTTTTTAAGTATCTCTTAGTGCACTCCTCATATCACGATAATGCCTGAGGAATATAACATAAAAGCTTCTGTGAAGATGTATATACTGTCCCATCTTTACGTTTAACAAAGGCGTAAGTTAGTAGCACCATTCTATTTTTCAGCTCCCAATATTGTAACAGTTTTTGGCACTTAAGATGGTTCATAAGAGGTATTTTTATTCTTTTCTTAGATAGTTTTTGTCCATACGAAAATTCCAGCTTTGCTTGTGATTACTAAGGGGAAAGGTGTTGTTTAATTCAACATAAACAGTTCCAGAATGAGAGAATCTTACAATATTTGTGTTTTATTTAAATTAAAAGCGATACATTACACGTATAAATCAATGTTTTGTAACTATAAGGAGATGGAGGGCAAAGCTGGTAAAAATACCAGCGATAAGCCAGTCGAGAATACGAATATAAAGAGGTTTTTTTTTGAGAATTTTGGTAAGTTTATGCGCTGTAAAAACGATTGCAATTGTAATGGGGAAAGAAATAGGAATATAAGAGAGTCCTAAGAAGAGTAACTTTTGTGTTGCCATAGGATCATTCGCATTGATAAATTGTGGTAAGAATGTCGCGTTAAAGAGTATAACTTTAGGATTGAGAAGATTAATTCCAATACCAGCAAGATAGTTACGTTTAGAGCTTTGAGATTTAGAAGATGTTGGTTCAAAGGAAAATGTCGGATTTCTCCGTAACGCTTGAAAGGAAAACCATAAAAGATAAAAGGCGCCAACAATTTTCAGAAGAACAAAAGTATGTGGTGCAGCAAAAATAAGCGCTGATAAGCCAAGTGCTACAGCGGTAACCTGAATGGCAAACCCTGTTGCACTACCCAAGGCGCACATAATTCCAGCTTTTTTGCTTTGTGTAATGGTTCGTCCTACAGAAAGCATCATATCTGGTCCTGGAATAAGTGCTAAAATCAACGATGCTAAAGCAAATTGTACAACAATAGACCACTCCGGTAGAAATGACACGTAAATCTCCTTTTATTTTTAAGCAGTGTTCATTATTTATACTTTGAGGCACCTTTATTTACGCTTTTTGCGTCTTTTTAATGTTGCTTAAAAAGAATTTATTTTTATATTTCTTGCATCGTTTTGATTTTTGGGTAGAAATACAAAAAGTAGCTCATATAGAACGTTAAAATGAAAAAGTGGCAAAATATTAGAAAAGTTGTTTTGGCTTATTCAGGTGGATTGGATACGTCAATTATTCTCAAATGGTTACAAAGTGCGCTAGGTGTTGAAGTTGTAACTTTTACAGCAGATTTGGGGCAGGGGGAAGAGCTAGAACTTGCTCGTCGTAAAGCTGAAATGCTAGGTGTTAAAGAAATCTACATTGAAGATTTGCGCGAAGAATTTGTGCGTGATTTTGTGTTTCCGATGTTTCGAGCCAATACCGTTTATGAAGGGACTTATCTTTTAGGAACATCAATTGCACGTCCACTTATTTCAAAACGTCTTATTGAAATTGCTAAGGAAACAGGGGCAGATGCAATTGCTCATGGAGCAACGGGCAAAGGCAATGATCAGGTACGCTTTGAGCTTTCCGCTTATGCGCTTAATCCTGATATAAAGATTATTGCTCCATGGCGTGATTGGGATTTTAAGAGTCGGACAGATCTGTTTGAATTTGCGCGTATGCATCAAATTCCTATAGAAAAGGATAAGCAAGGCGAAGCACCTTTTTCAGTGGATGCAAATTTATTACATTCTTCATCAGAAGGAAAGATTTTAGAAGATCCGGCATTTCCTGCTCCTGAATATGTCCATATGCGTACTCTTTCGCCGGAAGATGCTCCAGATCAAGCGACCATCATCACTCTTGGCTTTAAAAAAGGCGATGCTGTCTCAATCAATGGAAAAAATTTATCTCCTGCAACTTTACTTGCAGAATTGAATCATTATGGGCGGGATAATGGTATTGGTCGGTTGGATTTGGTAGAAAATCGTTTTGTAGGTATGAAATCGCGGGGTATTTATGAAACACCAGGGGGGACCATTCTTTTGACGGCTCACAGAGCTATAGAATCTTTAACGCTAGATCGGGGTGCCGCTCATTTGAAAGATGAATTGATGCCGCGTTATGCAGAACTCATTTATTATGGCTTTTGGTTTTCTCCCGAACGTAAGATGTTACAGGCAGCGATTGATTTATCTCAAGAGCATGTTGAAGGTGAAGTCACGTTAAAGCTCTATAAGGGGAACGTGATTGTTGAAGGGCGCCAAAGTAAAAAATCACTTTATTCGAGTGAATTGGTAACTTTTGAGGATGATCAAGGTGTTTATGATCAAAGAGATGCAACTGGTTTTATTAAATTAAATGCCCTACGTTTACGTACATTAGCAAAGCGTCATCAAGGTGATAAAGAAAAGAAATAAAAAATACTTTGATAAGTATCATGTGGGGCAATGCTTTTGTATGAAATGCCTAGTTTAAGCATTTTTTCTGTTGGTTTTTACAGTTCTTTCGTTCAATACTAGAAGCTTATCTTTTGCGCTAATAAATATAATAAGCAAAACCCATGATAATCATAGCAATGAAGGCTTCGATAATCAAAACAAGTCAATTTTGCTTTATAATATTGAATGTTTTTGATTTTTATCAGAACAAAATATGTTTATAACGAAGGCGGTTTTTGTATTGTGACTTAAGAGTATAAAGAAATTTTCATCTTTTTGCTTGCTATTATTGACGAATAAATTCAAGAACCATACACCCTACTTTGAAAGATTATAATTTTTAGGATAAATAATGATGCGTAATCAGTGTGATGCCCTTAGCCTTACGCCTGAATTAAAGGATGCGGCTGCTCAATCGAGAACTTGGCCATTTGAAGAAGCACGTAAGATTATCAAACGGTATGAAAAGACGGGTTATCCAGACAGTGTAATATTTGAGACCGGTTATGGACCTTCTGGTTTACCGCATATTGGAACTTTTGGAGAAGTTGCACGTACGACCATGGTGCGTCATGCATTTCATATTCTCACGGAGAATAAAATAAAAACAAAATTGCTTTGTTTTTCTGATGATATGGATGGTTTGCGCAAGGTTCCTGAAAATGTACCAGATCGCAAAAAGATGGAACATTATCTTGGTCAACCTTTGAGCCGTGTACCTGATCCTTTTGGAGATGATTATCCTTCTTTTGGGGCGGCAAATAATGCACGTTTACGGGCTTTTCTTGATCGTTTTGGTTTTGATTATGAATTTGCAAGTGCTACGGATTATTACAGTTCCGGTCGTTTTGATGAAACACTTTTAAAAATCCTTGCTTGTTATGACAAGGTGATGGCAATTATTTTACCAACATTGGGTGAAGAGCGACAGGCGACCTATTCTCTCTTTTTACCGATTTCCCCTTTTTCTGGAAAAGTATTACAGGTGCCGATGATTGCGCGGAATGTTGAAAAAGGGACAGTCACTTATATTGAACCTGAAACAGGAGAAACTATAGAAACAGAGGTTACGGGGGGAAAAGTTAAGTGTCAGTGGAAGGTTGATTGGGCAATGCGCTGGACAGCGCTTGGCATTGATTATGAAATGGCAGGAAAAGATCTTATCGATTCCACAAATCTTTCTTCTAAAATTTGTAAAGTACTAGGTGGAAAGCCTCCAGAAGGATTTAATTATGAGCTCTTTTTAGATGAGAAAGGGCAGAAAATTTCCAAATCCAAGGGAAATGGCTTAACCATTGATGAATGGCTTACTTATGCCCCAACAGAGAGTTTAGGGCTTTATATGTTTTCAAAACCCAAAACAGCAAAAAGGCTTTATTTTGATGTTATTCCTAAAGCTGTGGATGAATATTATGCGCATCTTTCTGCTTATGGTCGTCAAAGTTGGCAAGAACGGCTTAGTAATCCTGTATGGCATATTCATAATGGTTGTCCACCGCAGGTTGATTTGCCTGTATCCTTTGCGATGCTTTTGAATTTGGTAAGTGCTTCAAATGCGGAGAATGCAGAAGTTCTTTGGGGTTTTATTTCTCGTTACGCTAAAGGAGCAAATGCACAAACGTATCCAGAACTTGATCAATTGGTGAAGTTTGCCATTAAGTATTTTGATGTTTTTGTTAAACCAAACAAAAAATTTCGTATACCAGATGACAGCGAACGAGCAACATTAGCACAAATTGATGAAAAATTAGCTCATTTACCTGAAACTGTTGATGGCAACATATTACAAAATATGCTTCTTGATGTTGCACGGTTAACGGAACGCTATCAAGATCATAGCAAAAAAAGCCCTGAAGGTGGGCCTGGTGTTTCCAATGTTTTTTTTCAAATGTTGTATGAAGTCCTTCTTGGACAAGAGCGAGGTCCACGATGGGGATCATTTATAGCGCTTTATGGGATTAATGAAATGCGTGCACTGATTGCTGAAACACTTGCACGACCTATGGAGGAATAATGGAACGAAGAGTGCAGGAAGTAAAGCGACGCCGTACATTTGCAATTATTGCTCACCCAGATGCTGGGAAAACAACATTGACGGAAAAGCTTTTATTGTTTGGTGGTGCTATTCAACTTGCAGGAGAAGTAAAAGCCAAAAAAGATCGTATTCAAACCCGTTCTGACTGGATGAATATTGAGCGTGATCGTGGTATTTCTGTTGTGACTTCTGTGATGACGTTTGAATATGAAAATCATATTTTTAATCTCCTAGATACCCCAGGCCATGAAGATTTTGCAGACGATACTTATCGCACGCTTACAGCTGTTGATAGTGCTATCATGGTATTGGATGGGGCCCGCGGGATTGAGCCTAGAACACTAAAACTGTTTGAAGTGTGTCGGATGCGGGATATTCCTATTGTTACTTTTATCAATAAAATGGATCGTGAGGCACGTGATCCTATAGAGCTTTTAGATGAAATTGAAGAAAAGCTTGCTCTTGATACCGCCCCCATAACATGGCCCATTGGGTCGGGTAAAGATTTTGTCGGGACCTATGACCTTCATCATAATCGGTTTCGTCAAAAAGATGATGAGATAACACAGAAAATAGTTTCAAATCCCAGAGAGGTTGTCCATTTACTCCCTGAATATCAACGTTCCACTTTTATTGAAGGGGTAGAACTTGCTCAAAGTGTTTGCAAGAATTTTGATCTTCAAGCTTTCCGTGAAGGTCATATGACACCGGTTTATTTTGGTTCAGCTTTACGAAATTTTGGTGTTCGTGATTTGATCAATGCGCTTATAGATTTTGGTCAAAGTCCTCGTGATCAAAGTGCAGATCAGCGCAATGTCATAGCAACTGAACCTAAAATGACAGGATTTGTTTTTAAAATTCAAGCGAATATGGATCCTAATCATCGTGATCGTATTGCATTTTTTCGGGTATGTTCGGGAACACTTGAACGTGGTATGAAAACAAAGTTGGTCCGAACAGGAAAACCGATGACACTTTCGGCTCCACAATTTTTCTTTGCGCGTTCGCGCCAAATTGCTGATCAAGCCTATGCTGGTGATATCGTAGGGATTCCTAATCATGGAACATTGCGTATTGGCGATACTTTGACTGAAGGAGAAGATATCCTCTTTAAGGGGGTACCCAATTTTGCACCAGAGATTTTGCGTCGTGTTTGTTTGGGCGATCCAATGAAAGCAAAAAAGCTCAAAGAAGCTTTGCAACAAATGGCTGAAGAAGGGGTTGTGCAATTGTTTATTCCTGATGATGGGTCGCCTTCTCTCATTGGTGTTATTGGTGCTTTGCAAATTGATGTTTTAAAAGAGCGATTAAAAATAGAATATTCTTTGCCAGTGAATTTTGAGTCTGCACGCTTTAATTTATGCCGTTGGATTTCAGCGCAGAGCAAAGATGAGTTGCAAAAGTTTCTCAGCAATCACCGCTCTGCTATTGCGTATGATTTAGAAGGTGATCCAGTTTTTTTAGCGGAGAACCATTTTTCATTAAATTATGAAGCAGAAAGAGCTCCTAAGATAAAATTTTCTACTTTTAAAGATTATCAAGTAAGCTTTTAATGTAAAGAAGAATTTTTTATGTAACAATTTGGTTGATAATGATTTTTCATATTGAGTTAGGGATCTGAATATTGTTATTTTTTCTGAAAACAAAAGGAGTCTGTAAAGAACACTTTCAGATTGCACTGTATAAAGAATACGGTAAATTTATTTATAATATATTTGTAATTGTAACGTCTTTTAAAATTTTGATATATTTTTTCACAATAGCTTAAGACAAGGTCATATATTTCAGTATTTTGAATGTCAGCTAAAAATCTCCTGTATAAATAGAGCTTTTCAGTTTTTTCTTGTATGAAAATTGTATACAGTCAAAATAATACAAATAATCAATAAGCTAAAATTTGTTATTCCCAATATGAGATCATATGACGTATAAACCACGTGTTTTTTCTATATCTTCTGGAATGGCTTTTTTGCCTCACTTTGTTGAGGCACTGCTCTCCGGTACCCTTATTGATAATTTCGCTCCCAATGGAGATATTCAAACTGCTCTTGCCGATAGCCTTATTTATGTTCCGACACGTCGCGCTGCTCGCGCTTTACGTTTAGCCTTTGTTGAAAGAAGCGATACACAATCAACTTTCTTACCAACCATTCGTGCTCTAGGAGATGTCGATGAAGACAGTTTCCTTTTTGTTGAAAATCATACCAGCACTCTGAATCCACCTATTGGAAAAAGTGAACGCTTACTGCTTTTAGCGCGCCTTATTCGCCCATGGCGTGAAAATTTACCTGCGCATCTGCGTGCCATGTTTGGTACAGAAGATGTGCTTATTCCGGCTCATAGTGCTGATGCAATTTGGCTTGCTCAAGATTTAGCACATTTGATGGATGAAATTGAAACAGAAGGAGCAGATTGGTCGAAGCTTAAAGATATTGCACCTGACATGGTTGCTGAATGGTGGCAAATAACGCTCGACTTTCTGACTATTGTTACGCAAAATTGGCCACAAATCTTGACCGAAAGGCAACGAAGCAATCCCGCTGAATGGCGTAATCAAGTACTCACAATGCATGCAGAGACTTTGCGATGCATGCAGCCTGATAAACCTATCATTGCTGCTGGTGTGTCAGGTTCTATGCCCGCAGTTTCTCATCTTTTAAAGGTTATAGCTTCTCTGCCCAAAGGGGCTGTTGTTCTTCCTGGTCTTGATCTTCATATGGATGAAGAACAATGGAATGCATTAAGCACAAGCAATAAAGAAAAAACAGCTTGCGATTTTTTTGATCCTGCAGAAAATGTTTTTAGCCATCCTCAATATCATTTAAAAAAACTTCTTTCTCTCATGGAGAGTCAACGTCATCATGTTTGCGAAATTGGCCAACAGAGTAGCACAAAGAAAAGACGAATGGCTCTTTTATCAGAAGCACTCCGACCAGCTTCTACAACAGATAAATGGGTACAAATTGTCCGTGATGATTATGAGACTCTTTGTGCAGACTGGTCATTTATTGAAGCTATAAACGAACGTGAAGAAGCTCTTGCTATTGCTGTTGCTTTACGCAAAGCTATTGAAGAACCCAAAAAAACTGCAGCCCTTATTACAAATGACCGTAATTTAGCACGCCGTGTTTCTGCGGAATTACAACGATTTGGAATTGAAGCAAATGATTCAGGTGGTATACCACTTGCACAAACATTGCCTGTAACGCTTTTGCGGCTTATCTTAGAAAATGTATTGCAACCTGATGATCCTATTGCTTTTCTTTCTCTTCTTAAACATCCCCTTACAACACTTCAACAAAACCGTCATCGTTTACGAGAAATGGCAGAAAATTTTGAACTTTTTGTTCTTCGAGGGAATACAGGGCGTATTAATCTTTGCGAATGTGATCAATTTCTTGAAAAATGGATTGAAACATCTTTTCATAATAGTTCTGAAAATAACATCCTTGATCAGCAGAAATGTGAAGAAGCACGTCTCTTTTGTCATCTTTTAAAAAAAGCTGTTGAGCCTTTAACGTCTCTTATGAAACAAGAGAAAGAATGCACCATCAATGAGGCTGCAATAGCAACTGTTGAGGTTTTTGAAAATTTTGGTCGCAATGAGGATAATTCTCTTGCACATCTTTATCAACATGAAGCAGGACAAGCCTTATCAAATTTTTTGCGTGAATTGGTCAGTGATCAATCGGGATTAACATTTCATCTTTGTGAATGGCCCGCTATGTTTTCTGCCATAATAGCAACCCGTTCCGTCGCACCTTCGCCTGGAGGACATCCACGTTTATTCATCTGGGGTACTTTGGAATCGCGTTTGCAAACGGTTGATACAGTGGTCATTGGTGGTCTTAATGAAGGATCATGGCCGATATCAACCCGAAATGATGCTTTTTTATCGCGACCGATGAAAATGATGTTAACTCTGGAACCACCAGAACAGCGTATTGGTCTTTCCGCGCATGATTTTCAATGGGCGATGGGAATGGATAAAGTGGTGATGAGCCGAGCACTACGAGTTGATCATGTTCCTTCTCTCCCTTCACGCTGGCTACAACGCTTAGAAACTGTCGTAGGACAACAAGTTTGGAAACAAATCTGTGCACGAGGTGAAAAGATACGCCATTGGGCAAAGATGCTTGACAATACGGACATGTCTGCTTGTGCAACACGCCCTTGCCCTGTGCCACCCATTGCAGTGCGTCCACGTCATTTTTCCATCACCGAAATAACAACGTTACGCCATGACCCTTATGCCATTTATGCTAAAAAAATCTTAAGGCTCAAACCACTTAAAGCCCTTATTCATGACCCTGGTGCTTCTGAACGCGGAACACTTTATCACGCTATTCTTGCAGATTTTTGCACACAAATAAAAAATCTAAATGCTGCAAATGCATTAGATGTGTTGCTCGCTATTGGACGTAAAGAATTTGATAAGTTTAATTTGCCTGCTGATGTTGAAACAATCTGGTGGAATACATTTGAAAATCTTGCTCCCTTTATTCTGCAATGGGAACAAAGTCTAGAACCCCGAATACGACATTCGGAAGTGGAATCGCAAAAAATACCCATAGGTACAACAGGTGTAACTCTTTCAGGACGTGCTGATCGTATTGATATATTGCCAAACAAAACGGTTGAAATACTTGATTTTAAAACGAGTACACCCCCTTCATCAAAACAGGTTCGCGAATTATTATTTCCACAATTAGCATTGGAAACCGCTCTATTAATGAGAGGAGCTTTTACAGATTTTCAAAATCTGTCCCCCTCAAAACTATTTTATATTCCTCTTAATGGAAAAGGTAAGATTACTCCTCAATTAATTTTTTCAGAAAAAGCGGAAAAAGATCACCAAAATGTTATTAATCTTGGTGAAAGGGCGTGGGAACATCTTATCGCGTTAATGGAGTATTATCAAAATCCACAACAAGGCTATCTTTCACACGCAGTCCCTATGTTAAAACAATATGAAAGTGACTATGATCATCTGGCACGCTTATGGGAATGGTCAAATGGATTTCATAAAGGAGATCAATCATGACTCTTTTTTCTATTCCTGAAGCAGCCCTTGATGCACAAGCAACAGCAACACATCCAAAAACACATGTATGGGTTTCTGCAAATGCAGGATCTGGAAAAACCCATGTTCTAACCGAACGCGTTATTCGTTTGCTTTTAAACGGTACTTCTCCAGCACGTATTTTATGCCTTACTTACACGAGAGCCGCCGCCGCTGTTATGCAATCGCGGATTTTTTGCACACTCTCCAGCTGGAATGAACTCGATGATGCACAGCTTAAAGAAATCTTATCGAAGTTTGAAAACAAACCTATCAGTGCAACAAAAATAACCTATGCGCGCCAACTCTTTGCTCGTGCTTTAGAAACACCTGGTGGTTTGAAAATACAGACTATTCACGCATTTTGCGAATCTCTCTTGCATCAATTTATGCTAGAAGCCAATATTGCTGGACATTTCGAACTCATAGATGATATCAACCGCAAGAAATTACTACAAGAAGCCCGCTGCCAACTTTTAAAGCATCATGATATACAACCTGCTCTAAAACAGCTGCTTAAGGTTATCAGTGAACATACTTTTAACCAATTGCTGTATGAAGCAGCTGAAAAGCAACATAAACTGTCTGATTTTTTGTCTTCTCTTCTGTCTGAAAATGGAGAAGAAAAATTGCGGGCGCTGTTTAATTTAGCACCTGATGATACAAATCAGCAATTACTAGAAAAAATTCAACAGACTGCTCGTCTTCCTCTTTATGCTCTTAACCATTGTGAAACCCATGGGAATAAAAACACTAAGAGTATCATTGAAAAACTTCCCCAATTAGAAACCGCTTGTGATGAAGAAACTATCATTGATATTGTTTCTGATATTTATTTTACAACAAAAGGTGAGCCACGTAGTTTTTCACATTTATCTCGTAAAAAATCAGATGAAATTTGGCCTTTTATTCAACAAATGCTTGAAGATAAACAGAACAAGCTTTCTGTTCTTTTAGAAAAATATCACTGTGCAAAAGTTGCCACCCTCAATATGGCTGCTTTTCAGCTTTGTGCCCTTTATCTCAAAATTTATGCAAATTTAAAAAAAGCCAATGGTTTTTTAAACTTTGATGATCTCATTGAGCGCACACTCCATTTGTTGCAACGTGAAGGTGCAAGCCAATGGGTGCACTATAAACTTGATAAGGGTCTTGATCATATTTTGCTTGATGAAGCACAAGATACGAACCCTGATCAATGGAAAATTATTCAACTTTTAGCGCAAGAATTTTTTACAGGTCATAGTCAACGTGACAATATACGTACTCTTTTCGCTGTTGGAGATGAAAAACAGTCTATTTATTCCTTTCAGGGCGCTGCACCAGAAAATTTTGCTGCAAATGGCAAAATTATTCAAAAAAAAGCACAACAAGCAAAGCAGAAATTTGAAAAAATACAATTGAATTACTCTTTTCGCTCCACAGCCGATGTTCTTAAAAGTGTGGATCTTGTCTTTGAAACACCAGAGAATTATAAAGGGCTTTCAGCAGAAAATACAAAAACCATACACGAAGCTATCCGTACTCACAGTCCAGGTGAAGTTATTTTATGGGATGCCATTTCTAAAGAAAAAGACGAATTTCCTGATGATTGGCATGTAACTGTTGATCATTTAGATATACCAGCAGTACGTTTGGCAGAAAAAGTTGCTGAAACGATTGCAGGCTGGTTACACAAAGGAGAAATGCTTCCAGCAAAAGGGCGGTTATTGCGTGCTAGTGATATTATGGTTTTGGTTCGTAAGCGTGATCAATTTGCCCTAGCGCTTTCTCGTGCCCTTAAACAACGCAATATACCCGTCGCTGGTGCAGACCGTTTACAGCTTATAAAACATATGAGTGTGCGTGATTTAATGGCACTCGGACGTTTTGTTTTGCAACCACAAGACGATTTGTCTCTTGCTTGTGTTTTAAAAAGTCCACTCTTTGCGCTTAGTGAAGAGGAGCTTTATCAACTTGCCGCTCACCGTACAGGCTCCCTTTGGAAAAGCCTTTGTGAACAGGCATCGTCGCATATTCCTTTTAAAGATACTTTTGAAAGCTTGAGTCAATATCGTACTTTAGTGGATAAAATACCAGTCTTCGAATTCTATAGTCATATCTTAAATGATGATAAGGGACGACAAAAAATTTTAGCGCGCTTAGGCTCGGAAGCCAATGATGTGCTTGATGCTTTTATGGACTACACACTCGCGATTCAAAAAACGGGGTTACCAGGATTACAAGCTTTTTTGGAAACATTAAGTGTCAGTGAACCAGAAATTAAACGTGAGTTTGACCAAAATCATGAAGAAATTCGCATCATGACTGTTCACGCCGCAAAAGGACTGGAGGCTGCTGTTGTATTTTTAGTTGATCCCGGTAGTGCGATTTGGCATCCTCAGCATTCACCTCACTTGCTTGAAGTTCCCTTGAACAATGCATATTTGAGTGACCAACAAGCTTTTATTTGGCGCCCTAATGCAGAATTCGATACAATGCCCTCTAAACAAGCAATTTTGCGTTTAAAAGAGCGTGCTGAAGAGGAGTATAGGCGCCTTCTTTATGTAGGAATGACACGCGCTGAAGATCGCTTGTTTGTTTGCGGGTATACAAATCAGAAAACGCCATCTCATACATGGTTACAACTGGTAAAGAGAGCTCTCGAACCGCATGCGGTAGCTATAAAAGGTCCTGCGGAAGATATTGCAGCTTGGCGTTATTGCATTACACCGCCTTCTTCTACTTCTATAAACCAAAAAATTTCTTCCGTTGAGTGCCAAACACTTCCACCTCTACCAGACTTTTTCTCCCATAAAGTCCCAGCAGAACCGGTGCTCCCAAAACCGTTAAAACCGTCAGTGGCGAGCCTTTCCATTGAAGCTGATACAGAGCTATTCTCAAATCCAAAACAGTTTACTACTTCACCTGTTTTAGGAGCCATGAACACAAACAGAGCTTTTTCCATTGAATATGGTAATTTCGTTCATCGATTGTTACAATATTTACCCGATTGTCCCCCACAAAAACGTCGAGATTATGCTCGAAACTATCTCAATATCAAAGCCTCTCATTGGCATGAGAGCCAAAGAGAAGATGCTCTTTGCCATATTTGGAAAATATTAGATCATGTTTATCTCAAACCCCTTTTTTCTGAGCATTCACGTGCTGAGGTTTCCTTAATGGGTATTGTAAAAATTCGTGGAAAAGAACAAGCAATCTCTGGTCAAATTGACCGTCTCTACATCACGCAAAACAGCATTATCTTTGCCGATTTTAAAACCGGAACTCCACCAGAAAATGAAGCTGCTATTGCTTCCCATCATTGGTTGCAAATGGCTCTTTACCGAAAATTGTTGCAAGCCATTCATCCCGATAAAGATGTCCAAGCTCTGCTTATCTACAGTAAAGAAGCTAAAATTTTTAAACTTCTTCCAGAAAAACTTGAGGCATTTCTTGGTGAAATTGCTTTATAAGTTGCTTTTTCTCTTCAAAGCGTCTTTAGGCTTTTTTACTTTCATAAAATTACTCAAACAAACACCCTATACAATCTTTGGTGTAGAAAAGTCTCTTAATAATTTATCTTTGCAATAACTTGATATGAATTGTTATCATACCAATGTATAGAAATGAATATAAAGGATAACTCAATGACATGTATAAAAGTTGATAAGGACAACTTCGAAAGTGAAGTTCTAACTTCTTCCACCCCTGTTGTGGTTGATTTTTGGGCAGAATGGTGTGGTCCTTGCAAAATGATTGCACCGATTTTGGATGAAATTTCAATAGAAATGCAAAATCAAGTTAAAATTGCCAAAGTGAATATTGATGAAAATCCGGAACTTGCTACCCAATATGGAGTGCGCTCTATCCCTACATTATTAATGTTTAAAAATGGAAATGTTTCATCGAATATGATTGGCGCTGCCCCTAAAGGACGTCTTTCTGAGTGGATAAAAAATGGACTTAGTTGATGCCATACTCAGTAACGATAAAGGAGAGAAATTTTAGTCTCTCCTTT
The DNA here is from genome assembly GCF_042193415.1 of Bartonella sp. TT121SHDZB. Classification (NCBI taxonomy): domain Bacteria; kingdom Pseudomonadati; phylum Pseudomonadota; class Alphaproteobacteria; order Hyphomicrobiales; family Bartonellaceae; genus Bartonella; species Bartonella sp. TT121SHDZB. The sequence continues at coordinate 149,596 of NZ_JBHILR010000001.1, forward strand.
TGATTTTTTTAAACATTCTATAATAGCAATTCAATTAAATCAAAAATTTAAATGATTTTAAGAATCCACACTGTTATGCATGATTTAATTGACCATTTTTATAAAAAATTGCTTTGTATGAAGAATATAGGCAATTCTTTCCTTATATGCGCGTCAAAAATATTGGGTGAATGATAATTTCATAAAGGTCTTTCTTCTTGGATAAGGCTATCAAGATAGGGGGCCAACACATAAAAAAGCAAATACCACTCTAGCAATAAGAAAATTTTAAGCAAAAACTTTGCAAATTACTTTTCTGAAGCTCACAATTTTTAAGCAGAAAGAAACAAGCAATTCACTACAGGTTATAGAATGTTCTTCTAAAGGGTTACCACTTCAATTTAAAATTCTCTTATACTATTCTCTAGAATCAAAAAAATTTTTTCGAAGCCTTAAACAAAAATATGAAAGGCAAAAAACATTCTCTAAAATAAATTGATGAATTTCTATAAATTAACGGATGTCGTTTGCAATTTATGTCATTGTTATATGAAAGAGTCAGAGTTTCATCTTCATGGTTGCAGCATCTATAAGGGACTTCTTTATGTTGTTCATTATCTCAAATTTCATAGGTATATCCTGAGATATTACCAACTAAAAAATGATGATGCTCATGATTATATCTATGTTTTTTTAAATGTATGGATTGCAAAAGACTGTTGCAAACGTTCAATGGAATGTTGTGCTGATCTAACTGTTACATGGCGCCCATGAATTTCATATTGTAAGGTAAGTGCAAAAGTGGAAAGCTCTAAAAGAGCGGCACTTCTTTCTGGCCATTCGACAAGTAAAATGTTTTTCTCGTGTGCTTCATAAAGCCCTAATTCATCAATTTCTTCTTCCATAGAAAGGCGATAAAGATCAGCATGAATAATTTCAAACTGTGGAAGTTGATAGCTTTGCATAAGAGTAAAAGTAGGGCTTGGAACATCCATAGTGTTATCGTTTGCAAGTGTTTGGATGATTGTGCGTGCAATGGTTGATTTTCCAGTTCCAAGATCTCCTTGCAGCGTTACAAGATCTCCCGGCTTTAAAGAAAGAGCTAAATTTTGTGCAAAAAGCTTTGTGGCCTCTTCATTTTCAAGAAAAAAACTAAAATTCATTAAGAGTTCCATGAGATGGATGAAAAATTTTTATTATAATAAAGGCTAAAATTAAAAAATCTTATCTCCTTTGGGAAGTGGGAAAAAACATTTAACGGTTGTTCCTTTTCCAGAACCGGTCAGAATTTCAACATGTCCACCGTGCAGTTCAACGAAACTTTTCACAAGGGAAAGGCCAAGACCTGCTCCCGCACGCCCACCATGGTGTGAATGAGAAGAAAAACGTTTAAAAATACGATCAAGAATGTCTTCAGGAATGTCAGAGCCCTCATTGTGAACGCTAAAGACAATGTTATCATCTTCTTCATCGACGCAAAATTCAATAGTACTCGCTTCTGTTGCGAAATTAATAGCATTACTCAGGACATTCACAAAAATTTGATGCAAGCGTTTTTCATCAGCAGAAATAGAGTTTAAGGAAGGGGAAATTTGTTGTAAAAGTGTAATATGACGCCCATTAAGGCGATCTTCCACACGTGCTACTGCTTGTATCATAGCATCGGCAATATTAACCGATTTTATGTCCAACTCCATAATTCCTGCATCAAGGGTGGCAAGATCAAGAATATCGTTAACAATATTTAAAAGAGTTCCTGATTCTGAATGAATGTGCCCGAGATATTCTTGTTGACGTTCATTGATAGAACCGAAAATTTGATCACGTAAAATATCAGAAAATCCAATAATATTGGTGAGAGGTGTACGCAATTCATAGGAAACGTGTTGGACAAATTCATTACGCAAACGATCAGCACTTTCTAATGCTTCGTTTTTTTCTTGAAGAGCACGTGCAACATGAACAGTGTCTGTAACATTCACAAAAGTAAGCATCGTTTGCCCATCGGGAAGAGGGACCAGAGTATAGTCAATAATCGTATCATTTTTGAGATCTATACGACCCGAATATGTTTCACGTTTTTCAGCAAAACCGGTAATGAATTTTGTAAACTCATCCCATTCTTGCCCCGATGTTAAGGTTGAACAATGGCTTTGGAACTGTGTAATATGGGTTCCTTCTACCAGTAAATTGTAAGGAAGCGACCACAATTTCGACAAGGCAGGATTCGATAAACGAAGGCGTCCATCAGTACCAAAAACAACCACGCCTTCGGAAAGTTTATCAAGTGTTTCACCTTGTATTTTTATGAGTGTGTTATAACGGCGTTCAAGATCAATTTTTTCAGTAAGATTTTCGTAAAGCCAAGTGACGCCTCCTTGTGGATGAGGGTTAGAGACAACACGCACCGTACGCCCATCTGGAAGATTCCAAATTTGTTGGTTTGATTCTGTTTGCCGATAGGCTTTAAAGAGTTCTTCTTTCCACGCGCGCCAATCGGGGTGTTCAGCAATGAGCCCCTTTTCACGTAAATGTTCAAGAAACAAAGTATGGCTTGGTTCACTTTCTAAAAAGGAACTCTCCAACGGCCATAAAATTTTAAAAGCATGATTGCAAAATTTTAATTTTTGGTTTGTATCAAAAATGGCTACAGCTGTTGAGATTTGGTCAAGTGTTTCACAATGGCTTTTAAGAATATATTTTAATTCATGAGCAAGATTTTCATATGCGCTGTCATCACGTGCAAAAGCTGCCATCCCCTCGGCCGTTGTAATCCGTGTGAGATGAAAACGGTGCCGTTCTCCATTAATAACTGTATGAACATGTTCTTGAAAAATTGTTTCTGTTTTACCTGTTTTGCATTGTGTGTTTTCATTGAAGAGATCCCCCACTTCATCATTGTCTTCACGAAAATCTGTCATCTCTCTAAAGGCGCGATTGATAAAACAAACTTTTCCTTCACAATCTTTTATCCATACGGGTTCTTGAATAAGATCAAGAAGATTGCGCTGCATTCTCAGTTCAGTAAGAAGGCGGGCGATATCTTTCTGTAAACGAGCGTTTTCACTTTGTTGTTTTGAAATATTTTGAAAACGAGCAATGGCGACCGTTCCTGCAATAACCCCTGTAACTTGTAGCAGCACATTATTTGTGGTGGTGATAGAAAGTTCAAAAGGGTGACATTGACAACGGAGTTGAGTCAATGCATAGTCAAGTTCTCGCAGAGAATTTTCTTCAACCCAAAGTTCAAAACGCTGAAAATCTTGCTGATCAATTCCTATTTTTTGCAATGCGGAAAGGGTACCAACTACACGGGGTAAGGTCGTTGGATTTTCCCAAATGAGAAGGAATTGTTCGGTTTCTTCCAAAAGCCATTCATAATATTTAAGTTTTTCAGAAAAATCTGCTTGAATTATCTTCAGAGGTTTCTGTGCTGCTTTTTTTGCACGCACGGTAACAGCCATACACGAGAGAAGTGAAGCACAAGAAATCCCCCCACATAGTGCTAAAAGCAGCCATGGACCATTGGGCAAAGTGAAAGAAAATGGTAAATAACTTTCCAATGACTGAGCAACAGCGCATGTTGGAGAAAAAAAGAAAAAAAGGCAAAATATATACGTATAGATTCGGATCACTTTTTGAGCTTTTTCTTTGGGGTTATAGTCACCAAAGCTGAGCACGGCATCTTTCCCTTTTTTAATCCAAGGAAACGTATTAGTAACGGTAATGGTTTGGTTTATAAGGTCCTTGCGGTGTAACTCCAATATAAGCGGCTTGTTCTTCTGATAAAACACTTAATTTTATTCCTAACCGATCCAGATGTAGACGTGCAACTTTTTCATCAAGATATTTAGGCAAAACAGCGACTTCATTTGTATAGTGTTCTGCACGGGTAAAAAGTTCAATTTGCGCTAAAACTTGATTAGTAAACGAGGCTGACATGACAAAAGAAGGATGCCCAGTCGCATTCCCGAGGTTTAACAAACGTCCTTCAGAAAGCAAAATGATGCGTTTTCCATCGGGAAAAGTGATCATATCAACTTGTGGTTTAATATTTGTCCATGGCAAATTTCTAAGGGCAGCGACTTGGATTTCGTTATCAAAATGACCAATATTTCCAAGAATACACATATCCTTTACTTGTCGCATATGATCTAAACGAACAACATCTTTATTGCCTGTTGTGGTGATGATAATATCAGCACTGGAAGCAGCATCATCCAAATTAACAACTTCATAGCCGTCCATCGCTGCTTGAAGAGCACAGATAGGGTCAATTTCTGTTACTTTAACACGAGCTCCAGCACCAGAAAGGGATGCTGCTGAACCTTTTCCTACATCACCATAACCACAGACAATGGCAGTTTTACCAGCGATCATCACGTCTGTTCCACGTCGAATACCATCGACCAATGATTCTTTACATCCATATTTATTATCAAACTTTGATTTAGTGACGCTGTCATTGACATTAATAGCAGGAAAAGGGAGAAGCCCTTCTTTTTGTAATTGATAAAGACGGTTTACACCTGTTGTAGTTTCTTCACTTACACCTTTGATTGCTGTGCATTGTCGTGTAAAAAATCCTGGTGTTGCATCCATACGTTTTTGTATTTGTTTGAAAAAAATTTCTTCTTCTTCTATTTTTGGATGCGAGAGGATATCTTTATTTTGTTCTGCACGACTTCCCATTAAAATATAGTTTGTGGCATCAGCGCCATCATCTAAAATAAGATTGGAAGGATGACCATCTGGCCATTGGAAGATTGCATCTATATAAGTCCAATATTCTTCCAATGTTTCACCCTTAACTGCGAATACAGGAATACCAGTTGCGGCGATAGCTGCTGCTGCATGGTCTTGTGTAGAAAAAATATTGCTAGAGCTCCATCGTATATCGGCGCCAATCGCTTTTAATGTTTCAATTAAAACGGCTGTTTGAATTGTCATGTGCAATGAGCCAGAAATACGCGCTCCACGCAAAGGCTGACTAGAGGAAAACTCCTTGCGACAAGCCATCAAACCAGGCATTTCAGTTTCAGCAATGTCAAGTTCTTTACGACCATAAGCGGCAAGAGCAATATCTTTGACAACAAAATCTTGAGCTGCCATTCTTTATTCCTTTAAAATAAGTTTTTCCAAGACGGTAGGAGAAATTAAAAAAAAATGCAAGACAAGAAGAGGACTTCTTTATGTGAAAAAGCTCTTTTAAAATCTCCATAAATTTGTGCAACAAATATGCATTTATGGATCTGAGTAATGATGTTACTGACAGAATAAGAGATCTTCATGATAAGTCTTATTATATAAACAAAATTCTATCCTTTTCACGTAACTTTAAAGCTTTTAAAAATCTCCAGAGGAAATACCTTTTAAATAATAAAAATGGTGCATTGCTTCACAGTTTTTATATCGATTATTTTATGGGATAATATCGAAAGTATATACTCGTATTCTACCTCACTTATGCGGTTGTTAAAAAAGGAAGAGTTACTTTAATTGCATTATTAAGCTTTTTAGCAAAATAATATAATGCAAAGCCATAGATTATCATATTTATGAATAGGCAATTCAGAATCGGTTCTTTAGGATTCCAATGTTGCAGCTGCTCTTGGATAAAGACAGTTTATAAGAAGTACTTTTCTCCTGTTTTCAACGATTTTATCAAAATCCTATAGATATACGATTAAACATTTTTTGTGATACTGAACAGAGCATTAAAAATGTATAAACATCACTCTATTGAACACTCTGATTTTAAAACCGCGAACAACGCGCTATGAATTATAAATCAAATAATTAACTCAGTTTTGGAAGGATTTGTTCTAAACGAGTAGGTTTTGGGAAAATTGACCATGTGGACGAAATCGCCAGAGATAACTTGGCAAGAATGCAGACATTGCTCTGGGAGTAATTCCCACCCCTTCTAAAGTACATCCATTTTCAATAGCTTCTTGAGAAACTATGTTATCTATTTGCAAAAAGCGTATCTGATTGGCTGTTACAAGTGTTGGTACAAAAGGCAGTTTACCAATTGTTCCTAAAATTCCTCCAATCAATAGACCGGCAGAAAGAGGCATGGATAGGAGTATTTTTTTACGATGAATGATTTTGAGTATATTTTCAAGAGCATTTTGGAAGGTGATAATTTGGGGACCACCAAGATCATAATTTTTTCCCCAAGTAACCTGTCCATTTAAAGCGCGTGCGATAAACTCAGCAACGTCACCAACATATACGGGTTGCAATTTACTTTGTCCACCTCCAAAAAGAGGCATAATTGGTAAAAAACGCGACAAATCAGCTAAGGTGTTAAAGAAACAATCCTCTGGTCCAAAGATAACGGATGGACGGATAATAATTGCCTGAGGATGCTTGTTATGAATGATTTGCTCACCCATAAACTTAATACGTGCATAAAAACATGAAGCATTCTCGTTAGCCACAAGTGTTGACATATAGATGAGCGGAATACCAGTTTCTGCTGTTAATTCAGCAACATTGTAAACACCATCAATTTGTGTGTTTTTAAAATTCGATTGATTTGCTTGTTTTAAGCTACCGGGTAAAAACACTGCTGCATCAGCTCCAAGCAATGCACGTGCAACAGAAGCACGATGCTTGATATCTGTTTTAAGCATTTGGGTTTGTCCTACTTCTCCTATTTGGAGCATGTAATAAGCTTTTTGTGGACAACGAACAGCGATGCGAACGCGATATCCCTGCTTAGTCAAAGTTTCAACGACATGTCGTCCTACAAAACCAGATCCGCCAAAAACAGTAATGAGTTTAGGATGTTGATAAAGTGCACAATCAAGTCGCATGATCAAAAAGTCTATCTTTCAAAGTTTTAAAAATGGCTAATTTTTAGCATGGTGGTGTTTTATTGTCACGCAAAATATCGCCCGCAAGATAAAGAGAACCACCAATAAGAACAATCGCTTCTTTATATTCCTCCTTCATCTTATGCAAAGCATCTTGTAGGTGCGCTTTTGGGGCAGCAAGGATTCCTACTTTTTGGGCTGATTCAGCTAAGTTTGTTGGAGAGATACTGGCATTATTGTCACGCAGCGGTATCGTATATACTTTATCGACAAGGTTAGCTAAAGGACGAAAATAACCTACAGCATCTTTGGTATTAAGCATGCCAGCAATCATAATAATGGGACGGTCTGTTTTTTTTCTCCATTGTGTAAGTTCTGCTGCAATAACTTTTCCTGCAGCAGGATTATGACCTCCATCCAACCATAAATCAATATTAGGAGACAGTTGATCAACTAAATGTCCATGAGTAAGATGTTGCATTCGTGCGGGCCAATAAATATTTTTCAAAGCATCCTTTATGGTTTGTTCTGAAAGTTGAAAACCCGCTTGATAGACTGCTTCAAGAGATGCACCAGCATTGGCAATTTGGTGGTCTCCAATAAGATTAGGAAGGGGGAGATCCATGAGACCTTGATTGTTTTGAAAAACCATACGTCCATGTTCTTTATAGCTTTGATAATCTTGATCACATAGAGAATAAGATGCTTTATTTTTATCGGCAAGGGGTATTAAAGTAGCAAGAGTTTCTTGATAGTTTTGCTTCCCGATAACCACAGGAACGTTTGGTTTGATAATCCCTCCTTTTTGAAAAGCGATTTGAGCAATTGTATTTCCAAGAAAGATCTCATGATCATAATCAATGGGCATAATAAGCGATACAGCTGGTTTGTTAACGACATTGGTAGCATCAAAACGTCCTCCCAATCCAACTTCTAGAATGACTACATCAGCTGGATGTATACTAAACAGCATAAAGGCAGCGGCTGTAAAAATTTCAAAAATAGTAATTGGTTCTTGACGATTTACTTTTATAATTTCACGGATTGTTTCAGCCAATTGGCTCTCTGTAACAAATTGACCACTTCCTTTTTGACCTAATCGGCAACGTTCATTCCAGTTGACGAGATGAGGTGAGCTATAGACATGAACGCGGTAGCCTGCACTTTCCAAAAGAGCGCGGCAAATTGCTGAGGCAGATCCTTTGCCATTTGTTCCAGCGATGTGAATAACAGGTGCAAGTTTTAAGTGTGGATTACCAAGACGCTCTAAAAGGTGAACAATACGCTCTAAAGAAAGATCAAATTTTTTCGGATAATTTTTCAGTAAACCATCTACCACCTTTTGTACTTGGTTTTGTTGCATGAATTTAAGCTGCTTTTGTTGTAGAAAGCGATGTTTGAGAGTCTGTTGGGGATGGATCGGAAGGATGAAAAACAGCAGGGCGTTTCATCATCAAGCGTAAAAGACGTGCAATGGTTGTTTTCATTTCTAAACGCGATACAACCATATCAATCATACCATGTTCAAGCAGATATTCACTACTTTGAAAACCTTCTGGTAGGGTTTCTCGTATAGTTTGTTGAATTACACGAGGACCAGCAAAACCAATCATAGCGCCGGGTTCGGCAATGTGAATATCGCCAAGCATGGCGTAAGAAGCGGTAACCCCCCCAGTGGTTGGATTGGTCAGCACAACAATATAGGGAAGTTTTGCTTCTTTCAACATTTCAATCGCTACGGTTGTACGGGGCATTTGCATCAATGACAGTGTTCCTTCTTGCATGCGTGCACCACCAGAAGCAGTAAAAAGAACTAAAGGGCACTTTTCGGCAATGGCAGTATCAAAAGCTTTGATAATAGCTTCTCCTGAGGCCATACCGAGTGATCCACCCATAAAGGCGAAATCTTGAACGGTTACAATAATTGGCAAACCCTCAATCGTGCCGCGTGCACTTAAAATATTGTCTTCAACACCAAGTTTAGAACGATAATCTTTTAACCGGTCAATATAGCGTTTTTCGTCACGAAATTTTAAAGGATCTGTTACAACTTTTGGATTTTCAAGAGTTGTATAAACACCATCATCAAAAAAATACATGAGACGATTTTTAGCACTGATACGCATATGATAGCCAGAATTGGGGGCCACAAATTGATTGGCTTCCAGATCTTTATGGAAGATCATTTCACCACTGGTAGGATCTTTAATCCATAGATTTTCTGGAATTTCACGGCGTCCCAATATAGAGTTAATTTTAGGACGAACATAATTCGTAATCCAGTTCATCTTTATAGCCTTCCTTTAAATATTATACATCTTTTGCATGATTTGAAAAAATATAGAACTTAAGCAGTCACATTTGCTTTGCCGGTTGAACAAAGAAGTTATTTAATACTTTTATCAGTGTGCGTATAGCTTGTTTTTTAATTTTTAAATTTTCCCATATCATAACAATCATATGCATCATAAAGAGTATTCCCTATAACAAATTTCTCATAAGCTTTAAGAACTTACATGTTTTTATTTTTTTACTTTGGTATTAAAACTCACTCCTTGCGATGGTTAACAAACGCCTTATTTTTTAATAAAAATGAATATCCAATTAATCATTCGTATCAACAGTTTTGAAAAAAGAAACCTTATAATATAAGGCGCTAACAAGGCTATACTAATCTATTAAAGATAATAGATATGATAAGGTTATGTTAGCGAAATACCAACACCAGAGCAATATTTTTTTCAAAAGGTTTCTTTAGAGCACGTGCTTTTCACATAAAATAGAATGTCTAAAACAAAATATTATTTTGTTATGTATTCACGCATTGTTAGATTTAACAGTTTTAGTATCCCCAAAACTTTTTCATAACAGTGCCCGTGAAGAGTATAATACCTTGTTCTCTATGAATGGTATAAAATCCACTATGCTCTCCATTTTTACTGAAATATAAGGTACAAACTGATCATCCTACTCTTTACCAGTTTCCAATGTGACAATAATTCTCGCATTTAAGAAGGGTTATGAAAAGTATTTTACACTTTTTTAAGTGCTTTTGTCCACACATCAACTCTGCTTGTGACATATTAACAAATGATTTCAATTGATCCAATATGAATAGGATTAAAATGAGAAAACCGCATAATATTTAGTTTTTTACTTATGTTGTAAAATAATAAATTATCGTTATAAATCAATATGTTGCCTTAATAAAAGGAAAAGCATAAAATTTTATCGTATGCTTTTTTCACTGGCAGGTTTGATTCGCTTAGAGTTAAGGAGCATTATTTTTGTGTAATGTGTGCTATGGTTTTTTGGGAAAGCATTTTATGTAAATATGTCATAAAGGCGGCTGCAAAAAGCGGTGTTGCTAAATTAAGAATTGGAATCGAAACAAAAAGCGCTATCAATAATCCTGCACCAAAAACCGTTGTGTAATGAGTATGTAAAAAAGCACGCGCATTTTGCTCTGTTCGAAAACGGTAAGCAGCAAACAAGAAATATTCGTGACCAAGCAAATAACCATTAATAACATAAAAAGCAATCAAATTAACACCTGGTATGAAGAATAAAATAAAAGCAATTCCATTCCCAAGAAGGCTTAAAATAACAAATTTAAAGGAAATAATAAGAGAACGCTTAAATGACAAAGCTTGTCCAATAGGCTCGTTTGGATAATCCTCCTTTTCAATGATTTCAGCAGCAGAATCAATGAAAAAACCACCAATCATAGCTGTGATGGGTGCAATCAAAAAAGCCAACAAAAGAGCCAACCCAAGGTTAAAGATGATAAGCATGCTAAAACCAATCCATCCCGCCCAACTAGGAAGTCCAGGAAGAAATTGAGCAATCCAGGGCCAAAAGTAAGACACAAAAAGTTGGTGTACACATAACCATAAAATGGTGAGAATGAAAAAAGTAACCCCTAATGCTTTCAGTATCATAGTACGATATTGCGAGGTCAGAAGACGTTGTAAAGCACGATAAGCAGCAGTAAAAATCATAGATTAATGAACTAAGGAAAGAAGCAAAAAAAACAAGAAATATATTTAAAGAATGTACAGTGTAATTTTTTCTTTCTTTGAATTACAAGATTTTTTTCAAGAACATTATAAAAAACGGCTAAGGCTTCTTTGTTTAAAATAAAGTTTGAATAAATAGAAATTTTGATTTTTAAAAATAAAGAAGAATTTAAAAAGCAGCTGTTGTAGAAGAAATTTTTAGTATTTTTGTACAGAGTGTAGATTCTTTATTTATATGATATATGGAAAAATTAAAGAATAAGAACTATTTGGGAGAAAAGTTGTTTACTGCCATTTATCTAGTAGAGCTGTCTAATTTCGTTTATCTACATCCTTATTTATTTTACATGATTCCTAATATTCTGTAATTTTCTACCATTTTGCGGCATGCCTTTGGCTTTCGCTTTTATTCAAAACAATATTGAGGTTAATGGAATAAGAGTAACATAGTGGCTCTGTAGATATTCTTGTTTTGGGCGATGGAAAGACTCGTGGGGCATAGTAATAAGGAAAGAAAGAACCTTCAATGATTTACTGTCCATATTCCATGGAAGAGCAGTTTCTTGAGAGAAGAAAAGAGCGAGATGTCACTGATGATTAAAAATGATGAGATTTTGGAGTTTAAGAGCGATCAATGTAATAAAGTAAGAATTCATTGAAGCATTTTTCATACAAGTAGTGCATTGTATCAAATAACTTTTAGGTAATAACACCATTAATTTATGAAGAGAATGTATCATCTTCAACTTGAATAAGAGTCCAAAATATAGAAATATTCTCTTAAAATCTTTACCATCAAAATAAGAACAATCATTTATTTGCACATTCTAGGCAGGACCAATGCGTGGATACAAAGCTTTTGATAAAGGAATGAAAATCTTTCTCATGAATCGTCACAGTGTAAGGATGTCATTAATCAAATTCTAGTCTTTAGTGATTTTGGTACGCAACCAGCTGGCATCATCATTATATTTGCCAGCTCGTGGGTGTTGCAACAGCTCTCAGCACTTAAGACGATTCATTATAGGCATTTTTAATTCTTTCTTGTACAACTTTTATTCACATGACTACCCGCTTGTGACGTGCAAGCAAGTGATTTTAATTATTTCAACATGAGAGAGATTTGAAATGAGAGAATCTTGCGATATTTGGGATTCTAATTTAATATGAACAATGCTAGATTATCATTATAAATCAAAATATTATATACTAATAGAGATAAATACCTATTGTCAGTTCTATTTTATAAGGTGTTTTAATATCAACGCGTTTGAAGAGTTATTATTTGCAAAGTGGTATATTTCCCTCATGAGGAGTAGGTGTTTGGGGGGCAAAAAATGATACAATCACGTTTGCTAATTTTTGCGCTACGTGTTGTTTACTCATATGTTGCCATTGTTCAACTTTTTCTCTACTCACGAGATAAACTTGATTTGTATCAGAACCCATGACACTTGTACCATCTAGTTGAAGAGAAATATCATTAGCAAGAATGAAATCAGCTCCTTTTTCAACACATTTCTTTTGCGCATTAGCAATGATATCACATGTTTCAGCAGCAAAACCAATGACCAATGAAGGACGGTTTGGAGCGTGTCCAATCGTTGCTAAAATATCAGGATTTTCAACCATATGAAGGGATGGTGGTGTTTTATGAGCATCCTTTTTAATTTTGTGTAAAGATTGGGTTTGACTGCGCCAGTCACAAACAGCGGCAACAAAAATGGCACCATCAGCAGGCAATGCGGTTTGAACGGCTTGTAACATCTGTTGTGCTGTTTCAACATGAATGGTTTTTACTTCTTGTGGGTCTGCAAGATTAACAGGTCCACAAATAAGTGTTACTTTTGCACCCAAATGTGCAAGAGCGGTTGCGATGGCATGACCTTGTTTACCTGAAGACCGATTAGCAATATAACGCACTGGATCAATAGGTTCATGGGTAGGGCCAGAGGTAACGATGAAATGGCGGTCAGAGAGAGGTTTTTCATGCCCATTCAAAAGATTCTCTATGGCAGCGACAATGGTTAAAGGTTCGCTCATACGTCCATATCCTATCTCGTCACGTTCAGCCATATTTCCGATTTCTGGTCCAATAATATGAACGCCATCTGCATGCAATTGTGCAACATTACGAATAGTTGCTGGATGCACCCACATGGCTGGATTCATGGCGGGTGCAATCAAGAGTGGGCAGCGTGCTGCTAAAAGAATGCAATCAGCCAGATCATCTCCTATGCCATTGACTATTTTTGCAATGCGGTTGGCTGTAGCAGGGGCTAAAATAATCAGGTCAGCATCACGTGCTAATCGGATATGTCCAATATCGTGTTCTTCTTCGCGTGAAAATAAATCAGTATATACAGTACCACCGCTTAAAGCTTCAGCGGCTAAAGGCGTAATAAATTTTTGCGCTGCTTTTGTCATCACGACTTTTAAGTGTGCTCCACGTTCTTGTAAGCGGCGAATCAAATCAAGTGCTTTATAGGATGCAATACTTCCACCAATAATAAGAAGAAGTGATTTTGATTTCAATGATTGCGCTTCAACAGCGCTAGCATAAAGGGGTTGTATGGTGAGAGGAGTGGAATTGCTTAAAAGGCGTCGGACTTCTTCTTCCATAGAAATACCATTTTGCGCGGCGCGTACGCGTAAAGCTTCTTTGGTTTCAGGAGACAGGTTACGAATGGTAATACTAGCCATAAAATACCTCCAAGAAATAAAATGATTTCAATGATTTCATTGTTGATATTTTTAGCATATTAAGGAGATTAGAAAAGATGAAAAAAGTAAAAAGTGAGACAAACGCAACAAAGCGCAATAATAAAGAGGCTATAACGACCATAACGGTTTTTACGACTTTGTTCGACAGCAAGTCGTTTAAGGGTATTAGGAGAAAGATTAAAACCTGTTTTTCTTATTTGGTTGAAATCTTCTTCTATACGTTGGAAGTTTTGTACCAGTTGTGGTGTTTTACGAGCCAGCGAAAGGAGAGCTTGTGCTCCTTCACTAAAGTCTTTTGCAACGCCTATGGGTCCTAAATTTTTACCAATCCATTCTTTGACAATGGGTTCAGAAGCTTTCCACATATTAAAATTGGGGTCTAATGTGCGGGCAACACCTTCTACGACAACCATCGTTTTTTGCAGCAATAAAAGTTCAGGTCGCGTTTGCATGTCAAACAATTCAGTGACTTCAAACAACAATGTGAGCAATTTAGCCATGGAAATGCTTTGTGCTGATTGTCCGTGAATTGGTTCACCAATCGCGCGATTGGCTTGCGCAAAGCTTTCAATATTATGGTGTGAAGGGACATAGCCTGCTTCAAAATGGGCGCGTGCAACCCGATGGTAATCGCGGATAATAAAGCCGTAAAGAATTTCAGCAAGGAAATGCTTTTCTTTTTTGCCAAGCCTTCCTGTAATGCCTAGATCAACAGCAACAATACACCCTTTTGAGTCTACAAATAAATTACCAGGATGCATATCGGCGTGAAAAAAACCATCGCGCAGTGTATGACGAAGAAAAGATTGAATAAGCGTAATAGCGAGCGCCTTCAAATCAAATCCTGCTTCTTTAAGTTTGGAAATTTCGGATATTCTTATACCATCAATCCATTCCATTGTAAGGACATTACGTCCTGTCCGTTCCCAGTTAATACGTGGAACCCGAAAGCCTGTATCATATTGAATATTTTCAGCCATTTCAGATATAGCTGCTGCTTCTAAGCGTAAATCCATTTCAAGCCGTGTTGTTTGTGCTAAAGTATCCACCACACAGACAGGACGAAGCCTTCGAGAGGCAGGGATATAGCGCTCTTGTAAATGAGCAATGAGATAGAATCCTCTAAGATCTTTAGAAAAACGTGCTCTGATATTGGGACGAATAACTTTTACAGCACATTTTTTCTTATGGCCAGTTTCATCACTGTATTCAGCTGGATGGACTTGAGCAATAGAAGCGGCGGCAATGGGGGGATAAAAATTTACAAATAAATCGTCAATAGAGCGACCAAGGGAACTTTCAATTTGAGCAATAGCGGCGGTGCAAGAAAATGTTTCGACTCGATCTTGTAGTTGTGCCAAATCTTCCGCAATATCACGACCAACAATATCAGGCCTTGTTGCAAGAAATTGCCCAAGTTTTATGTAAGAGGGTCCAAGCTTATTAATGGCATAGGAAATATTTTCTGATCGCTGTTTCTTTTTTGTTTTGCGTCGTGCTAATGCGCCCACTATACGATGACATAGTGCTGGAAATCCTTGAAGATCATCATGAGGAAGAGCACTTAAAACACCTTCACGTGTTAAAACCCATCCTGCACGCATCAATTGAAAGTAAGGAGAAATTTGCACCATTTTTAAATTTTCCAACCTGAATGCAGTGCTGCAATTGCACCGGTGAGATTGCGGTACGATACCCGTGAAAAACCTGCATGCTTGATTATATGGGCAAAATCATCTTGCTTAGGGAACTTGCGAATAGATTCAACCAAATAACGATAAGCATCGCCATCATTTGCAATAAATTGACCCAGTTTAGGGATAGCATGGAAAGACCAAAGATCATAAATTTTATCTAGCAGAGGCATATCGACATTTGAAAATTCTAAACATAAGAAACGTCCACCGGGTTTTAAAACACGAAAAGCTTCTCTAAGGGCTTGATCAATATGGGGAACATTGCGAATTCCAAAAGCAATCGTGTAAGCGTCAAAGCTTTGATCTTCAAAGGGGAGATTTTCTGCATTTGCTTCAACGAAATCAATCAGAGGGGCAAGACCATTTTTTTGTGCGCGTTTTTTGCCAACGCTGAGCATTGAGCTATTAATATCAAGCACTGTAGCATGGGCTTTTTGGCGTGAAGCATTAAGAATACGAAAAGCAATATCACCTGTACCGCCAGCGACATCAAGAACTTTCCAATGAGAAAGTGCTGGTGGGGAAAGCCATGCAATCATGGAATTTTTCCACACACGATGTAGCCCTAATGATAAGATATCATTCATCTTGTCATAATTTTCAGCAACAGAATGAAACACACCATCCACCATGGATTGTTTTTGTGTTTCATCAACTCTAGTAAAACCAAAAGAGTGCTCCATACCACCCTTAGTTCCTACACGTTCTGTTTCAGCTGCCATATATATGACCTTCCTTATTTTTCTTTTATCGTAAATGAAAGAGAGATGAAATGTTCAAATACGAAAAAACAACGTGTAAAACTGCAACATTTATACAGCCAAAAATAGAAGAGTACCTTTAGATATCAAGATTAGCAACGCTTAAGGCATTGTCTTGAATAAAAATACGTCTAGGTTCAACTTCATCACCCATGAGACGAGAAAAGAGTGAATCTGCATCGGTTGCATCATTAATTTTTACTTGTAGAAGAGAACGTGCATTAGGATCAAGAGTTGTTTCCCAAAGCTGTTCAGCATTCATTTCTCCAAGACCTTTATAACGTTGAAGAGTAACACCTTTTTTACCATTTGTAAAAATGCTTTCTAAGAGGCTCATAGGACCAAAAATACGCTCTATTTTATCTTTGCGTCGTAAAAGAACAGGAGGATGATATATGTCGATAAAATTTTGGGCAATGCGATCAATTTGACGTGCATCAGTTGAGTTTATAAGTCCTGTATCAAGCGTAATAATATCTTTAACGCCACGCAAAACGCGTTCAAAACATAAACTTCCATTTTCTGTATATTGTCCACTCCAACCTTGTTCCATATCATCAGCAATCAGATTAAGGCGGTGTGCTACAGCATCTGCTATTTTTTGCGCTTTTTCTTGTGTTGCAAAGACTTCAAGATTAAAAGCACCAACAATTGCTGCTTGCTCAATAATATTGCGATCATAACGGGTATGAAGACCATTTAAAAGCTGACGTAATATACGAGCATCTTTCGCGAGTTGATACAAATCAGCTCCTGCACGAACTTCTCCCGTTGAAAGCTCAAGCGTTGTTTCTTCTAGTCCAGTATCGATCAAGAATTCTTCAAACGCTGCTTCATTTTTAATATATTGGGAAGATTTTCCACGCGATACTTTATAAAGAGGAGGCTGAGCAATATAAAGATGTCCACGTTCAATCAATTCAGGCATTTGTCTAAAAAAGAAAGTGAGTAGAAGAGTACGAATATGGGCTCCATCAACGTCCGCATCTGTCATGATAATAATCTTATGATAACGTAATTTATCCGGTGAAAATTCATCTTTACCGATAGACGTTCCAAGAGCTGTAATAAGTGTTCCGATCATATCAGATGAGAGCATGCGGTCGAAACGTGCTCGTTCTACATTGAGGATTTTACCACGGAGGGGTAAAATTGCTTGATTTTGACGAGAACGCCCACTTTTTGCTGACCCCCCAGCTGAATCCCCCTCAACAATAAAGATTTCTGATTTTGCAGGATCACGTTCTTGGCAATCGGCAAGCTTTCCTGGTAGAGAAGTGATATCAAGCGCTCCTTTTCGCCTTGTGAGTTCACGTGCTTTGCGTGCTGCTTCACGTGCTGTTGCAGCTTCCACCACTTTACTAATGAGAAGCTTTGCTTCATTAGGATGTTCTTCCAGCCATATCGAAAGCCCTTCATTGACCAAATTTTCAACAATAGGGCGCACTTCAGAAGAAACCAATTTGTCCTTTGTTTGTGAAGAAAATTTCGGATCAGGAACTTTGACAGAAAGAATAGCTGTTAATCCTTCACGGCAGTCATCACCGGTTAAGTTCACTTTTTCTTTTTTGGCAATACCTGAAGATTCAGCATAGCCATTAATTTGGCGTGTAAGAGCACTTCTAAAACCTATCAAATGAGTTCCACCATCACGCTGAGGAATATTATTGGTAAAACACAAAACCTTTTCATGATAGGAATCGTTCCACCATAGGGCAACATCAACGCTCATACCATCCTTTTCACTTGCAATATAAATGGGATTATCAAGGAGAGCTTTTTTTGATTGGTCAATATATTTGACAAACTCCGTTAATCCACCTTCATAATGCAATTCAACTGATTGAATATCAGCATGACGCTCGTCAACAAGAAGAATATGAACCCCAGAATTTAGAAAGGCCAATTCCCGTAAACGGCGCTCCAAAGTTTCGAAATCAAATTCAACCATAGTAAAGGTTTCAGAGCTTGGTAAAAATCTGATTTCTGTTCCACTTTCTTGATCGCAATCGCCAACAACTTTTAATGGAGCATCAGCCACCCCGTGGGTAAATGATATTGCATGAACTTTACCATTGCGTTTGATTTGCAATTTAAGCCAAACGGATAATGCATTCACAACAGAAACACCAACACCGTGCAATCCACCTGAAACTTTATAAGAGTTTTGATCAAATTTTCCGCCGGCATGAAGCTGTGTCATAATAACTTCAGCGGCAGAAATACCTTCTGTTGGATGAATATCTGTCGGAATTCCACGTCCATTATCACGAACAGAACAAGAACCATCAGCATGAAGTGTGACGTTTACAAGAGTAGCATGACCTGCTAAAGCTTCATCGATAGCATTGTCTACAACTTCATAGACCATATGGTGTAAACCCGATCCATCATCAGTATCACCGATATACATACCAGGACGTTTGCGTACAGCATCAAGACCTTTGAGAACTTTGATAGACGCGGCATCATAGTTATTGCTTTGTGCTGGTGAGGTTATTTCATCACTCATAAGTTAGTCCATTCCTGTGTTCAATTTACAATATTTTATCCGCTTTTTTTAAAGCTCAATGTTCTGATCAGTTATTTATGGAATAACCACATTAAACATTTACCGTATATCAGATCTAGATTCAATATCTGTCGATATATAATGGAAAGAATGATGAAATGATATAACACCATTATACAGTAAAATATCGTCATTTAGGGTGATAATATAAGACAAGTAAGCAACTGTTTGATATATTTAAGTATTTTTACAGTGCGTGGTAAATATTCAGGGCAGGGCTTGAAAGCCTTTAGTTAAGTGAATTACAATGGGAAGACTAAAGAAATTAAAAGCGTAATTTATCGAGAGAAGCTGACTGTTTACAGAACAACGTTGGTACGAATCCTTTTCCTTTAAAATTTCGGGATGAGGTCAATTACGCTTTACGTAAACTTTAAACGTAAATTTTAAAATTATGTGAAGAGTGATATTATTGTTTATTTTTGCATATGCATAATATTTCAAAATTAGTTGTGCATCTTTATGTTACACTAACGAAGCTTTTACTTTCTTACTTATAAATCAATCTTCAATCTTAATGAAGTTAATATTACGCGTTCTCTAAGTTTTTTAACTTTTTGTATGTTAAATTGAGGTGAGAATATTGTGTATATTTGTTTGCATTATTCCTATCCATGGAGGTTACATTTCTTATTCAAAATAAAACACCATTGTGCGGCTTATTCACGCACTTTTTTAGAAGCATTTTCAATGTATTTTAAAAAAATATATGAAAATTTTTAACAGTTTTAGAAAAGTGCAAGAATTTTATTGATTAAGCGCCAGATATTTTGGTGAAGTGCATTAGATAATAACTGAGAAGAGTTACATCTTAGCTTTGAAAATGGGGGAGAGATTTTGAAAATAAGAAAACCTATATATGTAAAACAACTTCTTCAATTGCGTTTACGGTACTTTTTACTCAATAATTTATACAATATTTTTATTCGTATTTTATTTGTAGCAGGGGGTTTTCTATTTTTCTCTTATGCAGAAGCTGAAATAGTTGGAAATTTACCTTCTTTTTTTGATTCGCATGAACATTTTGTACAACCTGATACAACGGATATTATTCGTTTGCGTTTTGTAACAACTTTTGATTTTCCTCCTTTTAATTTTCTTGATCAAACGGGGCATCTTGCAGGTTATAATATCGATTTATTGCGTGCTATTTGCTCAAAATTAAAATTAGAGAAACTTTGTGAGGTAGAAGTTGTTCCTTGGAAAGAGCTCGTGGAGCATGTGAAAAATGGTGGTGCAGAAGTTATTATTGCGGGTTTAAAAGAAACAAGTGAAACTCAGCAAGATCTTGTTTTTACAAAGTCATATTTGCGCTTTCCAACGCGATTTGTTGCTTCTCGACTTTTAAATCTAGATGAGCCAATAAGCGATCAATTAGTACATTTAACCAGTGGTGTTTTGTCAAAAAGTGTTCACGAAAAGCTTTTTCATTATTATTTTCCTGAAGCCAAATGGCAAGGATTTAAAAAGAGAGAAGAGCTTTATAAAGCATTACAAGAGCGTAAAATTGACCTTATTTTTGATGATGGATTTGCTTTATCGTTATGGTTCAAAAAACAAAAATCTGTTGATTGCTGCCATTTTGTTGGGGGGGCATATATGGCACCACAGTTATTGGGACAAGGAATGCAGCTTGCTGTTGCAAAAAAGAATGAAAAATTGGTTGATATACTCAATTATGCGCTGAAATCACTAGAAGAGGATGGTAAACTTACAGAACTTTATTTGCGTTATTTTCCAATAAGTTTTTATTGATGAATAGTTTTTTAATTAAGGGCTGTTAATCTTTCTGCGCCTAGTCGATAGGAAATAGCTTCTGCGAGATGATAGCGTGAAAGAGTATCTGATCCGTCAAGGTCAGCAATTGTGCGTGCAACTTTGAGAATGCGATGATAAGCGCGTGCAGAGAGGTGCATTTTTTCACTCACATCTCGTAAGAGTATGGTCGCACTTTTATCAGGAATGGCAATCTGTTCTATAATTTTGGCAGGGCAATCGCCATTGGTACGAATATGATCAAACCCCATTGTTGAAAAACGTTTAGCTTGAATGGTACGGCACTGTGCGACGCGTTTGGCAACATCGCAGCTTTTTTCTGATTTTTCTGGTTGCATAAGGTCCATAGCCGTCAAAGCAGGGACATCAATCCGTAAATCAATTCGGTCAAGCAGAGGACCAGAAATACGGGACTGATAATCGATTTGACAGCGTATTCCTTTAGCGCAAACATGGCCTTTTTCGCCTGCCATACCACAACGGCAAGGATTCATTGCGGCAATGAGCTGGAAGCGGGCAGGATAGCTAATATGGTGATTAGCGCGGGCGATAACTGACTCCCCACTTTCTAAAGGTTGACGAAGAGAATCAAGAACCTGTGGAGAAAATTCAGGCAATTCATCAAGGAATAACACACCATTATGAGCAAGGGAGACCTCTCCTGGTCGTCCTTTAAGTCCTCCACCAATCATTGCGGCCATGGAAGCAGAGTGATGTGGGGAACGAAAGGGGCAATGAAGTGAAATGGTATTATGAACCGTTTCTCCTGTAATAGAAGCAATCAGAGAGACATCTAAAAGCTCACGGCTATCAAGAGGTGGCAAAATGGAAGGTAAGCGTTGCGCTAGCATAGATTTTCCAGCACCAGGGGGACCTACAAACAAAAGGTTATGGCGTCCAGCAGCACAAACTTCTAAGGCACGTTTAGCTGTTTTTTGTCCTTTGATTTCGCAAAGATCTGGAAGTTCAGTTTCGATAGTATATTGGCGCGGTTGTGGACGTTTTTGAATTTGGGTTCCTTTGAAATGGTTGACTATAGTGAGCAAAGTCTCTGGGGCAAGAATATTTATTTCTGCATTTGCCCAAGCAGCTTCAGGTCCACATTGGAAGGGACAAATCAGTCCTTTATCGAGTGATAAAGCTGTCATGGCAGCTGGTAAAACACCATTAACAGCGGTAAGTGAACCATCCAGCGATAATTCCCCTAAAATGATATAGTCTTGTGCTACTTCGGGAGGGAGAATTCCCATAGCAAGCATTAAGCCTACGGCGATCGGCAAATCGTAATGCGATCCCTCTTTAGGCAAATCAGCTGGTGCAAGATTAATCGTAATTCGTTTAGTAGGCATAGAAAGTCCACAAGCGTGGAGGGCTGCTTGTACACGTTCACGGCTTTCTGCGACTGCCTTATCGGCTAATCCAACAATAGCCATTCCTATTTTACCAGACGAAATCATAACTTGTACATCGACAGGGACAGCTTCTAGACCGCGAAAAGCAACAGTTGTAATACGTGCGATCATTTATTTATTTTCCCCCCTTTAGACTTAGTAGAGACAATCATATCTATTTATAAAAATCAAGAAGCATCTCTATAGCTTTTTTTATAGAGAGATCTATATACATGAGCAGTTTTTAGCATTCCCATGGAAAGTCATTTGTACAAATTTAACCATGATGATATGGGACGCAATAAAACATTTATAATAAATTAAATAAATATGTTAAGAAAAAAAGAATGAGGCTGTTTGTGTTATACAACAGTGCAGAATTTTATGAAAACATAAGGGGAGGGTGGCGTTATGTATCGCAGAGTGTTATTTTATGTGATAAAACGTGTAAAATGTGCAAAGTAATTATATTTACCTTTCTTATTTTTATATTATTTAAAGCGTAGTAGATGCAAAGTGTATTATAAAGTGTATTATAAGGTATCTGATTTTATGGTATACCAGACAAGAATTTTGTTAAAATCAGGGACTGTGCGTTGTGTATTTATAGGCTTGTGTTTCACTTTTTCTTTTCCACAGCCACTTGCTGCATTTGATTTTTTTGGCATCCCTTTTTTTGGTCAAAAGAAAGCAAATTCTTCTTCACATTATGCCAAAAGTACAGAGAGATTTTATAAAGTTGATGTTGTTGCACCGCCAGGTGCGCCATTAGAAGGTATAAAAATAGTTAAATCTGTTTCTTCTCTTGTTGCTGATAAAGAGAAAGCATCTGCCAGTTCTTCTGGTTTGCTAGCGAAGGCGCGTTCAGATTATCGAGCAATTCTTTCTGCTCTTTATGCTGATGGACGCTACGGTGGTGTTATTAGTATTAAAATTAATGGCTTAGAAGTTGCTGATTTAAGTCCGGTAACTCAACTTCCAGCACAATCGAATATCGTTATTACAATTAATGCCGGTCCACAATATGTTTTTAGTATTGCAAATATTGATAAAGTAGCTCCGTTTGAAAAACGTAAAGCGCATAAAATGCCCACAATTGAAGAATTGGGCTATAAAGTTGGGGCTATTGCTAAATCTGAAACCATTTTGAAAGCAGAAAAATGGGCGATAGAAGGATGGCGTCAACAAGGTTATGCTAAAGCTGAAATTATGAAGAGTGAGGTTGTGGCTGACCATGCTGCGTTGCGTGTTGAAGGACGGATTGTTGTTAGTCCTGGACAAAAGGCTTATTATGGTCCTTTAAGTGTGCGTAATATAAGTAAGAAACCACGTGTAGATTCAGCTTATATCGCGTGGATGACCGGATTAAAACCAGGACAGATATACGATTCCGATGCATTAGCTAAGGCAAATGAACGTCTTGCGCGCCTTGGTGTTTTTCGTGCTATCAATATACGTGAGGCAGATACCATTAATCTAGATGGACGTTTACCGCTTACGCTTGTTGTACAAGAACGTAAACCGCGTCGTTTTGGTGTAGGTGGTAGCTATTCAACATTAGATGGTGCTGGTTTTGAGACTTATTGGATGCATAACAATCTTTTGGGTCATGCAGAGATTCTTAAAATTGAAACAAAAATAACTGGTGTTGGTAGCAATAAAAAGCAATCGTATAAGTTTAAAAATTTTGATTATCTTTTCGGTGGTACGTTTATAAAGCCTGGTGTACTCACGCCAGATACAGATCTCAGGTCAGAATTAAAAATACAACAAGATGTTTTAGAAAATTATACGACAAAAGCCATCAAAGGAAAATTAGGTATTACGCATATTTTCAATGGTAATCTATCGGGACAGGCTGCTGTAGAAGTTTCAAATGGTTATTCACGTGATATCTATTTTGGGAGCCGTAATTTTACAACAATAGGTTTCCCTAGCGGTTTGATTTACGATAGTCGTAATAATAAGTTTAATGCAACAAAAGGTTTATATGGTGAAGTTTTCATTGAGCCTTTTTATGAGATGCGTTTTAGCAACTTTGTTGCAAAAGTAACAGCAGAAGGTCGTTCTTATTGGGCGTTGGATGAAGGGGATCGTTTTGTTGTTGCTGCACGGGCGAAGCTTGGTACAATTCTTGGGAATGATACAGCACAAGTCCCCGCAAGTACGCTTTTTTTTGCTGGTGGTGGGGGCTCTGTTCGTGGTTATGCTTACCGTAATATTGGTATCAAAACAGAAGATGATGCGGTTGTTGGTGGATGGTCGCTTATTGAGGGGTCGGCAGAATTGCGTGTTTCTTTAAATGATAAAATAGGGTTTGTCGGTTTTCTTGATGGAGGTTTAGTAGGGGAAAAGGCGAATTTTGATTTTTCTCAAAAAATTAAATGGGGAGCCGGTATAGGAGGTCGTTATATGACGGGTCTTGGTCCTTTACGCGTTGATTTAGCCTTTCCTTTAAAGAGAGAGAAGGGTGACCCTCGCATTGGTTTTTATGTGGGTATAGGGCAAGCATTTTAATGAAAAAAGGTGTACGTTTATCAGCTTTCTTCTTTGTATTTTTGTTTTTTTGGGTGGGTGGTGTTATTTTTGCGCAAAGAGGAGACATTCTTCCCTCTAGCGAAATGAGAACAGGTGATCGCTCATGGTTTGTTTCTTTAATTGAACGAAAGCTTTCAGCACCTAATCGTCAAGTTCATTTATACAATATGCAAGGGACACTATCTTCTCAAACATCAATTGATGCTATTACTGTCAGTGATAAAAAAGGAGTTTGGCTTAAAATTACCAATGCTAAAATGGATTGGAATCGTCTAGCGTTGCTGAGAGGGCGGATGGATATTAACCAGCTTTCGGCAGAACAGGTTACATTTTTACGCAAACCGCAAGGCAATTCTTCTTTTGTTTCTTCCCTTGAGGCGGGTAAGTTTTCTTTACCAAAATTGCCGCTTGCTCTTTCTATCAATACACTTACAGCTCAACATGTGACATTTGAACAGAATCTTTTTGGTTTTTCTGCTGATATGTCCTTAAAAGGCAAATTCACTTTGGCTAGTGGTAATTTTGATATCGATATAGCGGCGCATCGTTTAGATACACCGGGTTCTTTTTCTGTTCTCACCAAGATATCTGATAGTAATCGTACAGCTAAAATTGATATTTCTGCTAACGAACCACAAAATGGTATTTTGGCGAATATTTTTAACATTGAACAACGTCCAGCATTAAGTCTCGTCGTGAAAGGTGATGGTACTTTTGATGATTTGGTTATCAAACTTTCTTTAGAATCCGATCATCACTCTATTTTAGATGGTAATGTTATTCTTGCAAGCGTTCCAGAAGGACAGAGTTTTTCTACGAAATTAGAGGGAACACTAAGCCCTTTAATACCTGTTCAATATCGTAGTCTCTTCGAATCTGATATAACATTAAAAGCAAAGGCAAGAAGAACAAAAGAAGGTGTGACACACCTTGATCAGATGGTTATTCAGAACAAAGCAATGAATGTTATAGCCAATGCTGAAATAACCGCCGATGGATTCTTGCGACGGCTTTTTGTTGATGGCAAAATGGCTCTTGATAACGAAAAAGAGTCTGTTCATTTACCTGTATCAGATATGCCAAAACCTGCGAATACTCTTGCTTTGAACATTGATTATGGTCGCGAAGGGCAACAATCTTGGAATGGGCGGTTGGTTGTAGGTCATTTAAGCAATAAAAATATTTATATTCGTGATGCAATTTTTGATATGGGAGGAGTAAGCGAAAATCTTGATAATGCAGCTTCTCGTCATGTTGGTGTTCAGGTTAAAGGGACGCTTCAAGGGGTTAAAAAGATTAAGGGAGCGTTAGTAGAAAACTTAAGCCAAGCGGTTCATGTGCATTTAGATACGGATATTGTTTCGAATAAACCAATTTTGATTCATGATCTGAGTGTTACGGCTCAGGGTTTTTCTTCTTGGTTAAAAGGGACAATGGAGAATTTTGTTTTTAAAGGCGATCTCGGTTTAAAAGCTCAAACATTAACTCCTTTGGAAGTGTTCAGTAAACAATCACTTTCTGGTAGTGCAAATATTAAAGCCAAAGGAACGATCAGTTTATTGAGTGGCATTTTTGATCTCCAATTATCAGGAATGGCTGACGATATGAAAATAGGCATGCAGTTTTTTGATCGTTTATTCAAAGGAAATACTACTCTTTCAGGTGGAGCTGCTCGAAATACAAAGGGCTTCACTTTACGTCATTGGAATTTGAAAAATCAATATACAAACATAAAGGCTAATGGTTATTTTTCAGATGAAAGCGCTAAAATGGAATTATCTGCTCAAATATCTGATTTGTCCAAATTAGATCCGAAGATAAGTGGTACACTTACAATTCAAAGTACGGCGAGAGGGCGCAATCGCCATATAAGACTCAATACACGTGCTAATGTGGCTGAAGCGTTTTTCATGGGGAAGAAACTTCAAAACACAACATTTAACATAGATGCATTTGTAGATAATACGGCACCAGTTACTTCTTTAACGGGGGTGGTAAAGGGTGAAGGGATTTTTGCTAAGAAACCTTTGCATTTATCGGCCTCTTTTGAAGATTCTCATAAAATTCGAAAACTTGAAAATATCGATATTAGAGGGGGAAGTGCAAAAATAACGGGTGAGCTTTCTCAACAACTTGGCGGTTTTTTGAAAGGAGCGCTGCATATTGATGCCGATGATATTTCCGTACTTTCAGCGTTATTTTTGCAGGATGGTAGTGGAAAAGTAAAAGGAGATTTTATTTTTGATGAACGAAATGGCAGACAAACAACCAATGTGAAAGCGTCTGTTAACCATTTGAGTTTTGCCAAGAATAAAATAAAAAAATTGGCAATAGATGCTGATATATTCGATCCTTTTGGTATGACTCAGTTTGAAGGAGTTATCAATGCAGAACATATTCAAACACCTTTGGTAATGGTCAATCGTTTAAATGCTCACGCTGATAGGAATAATGGACAAACGGTTTTTACTGTCCAGGCGATGTTGCATGATAGTCTCAATGCACGGCTTTCTGGTCATTTAATGGTTGAGGAACTTCCAGAAAGTATAAAACGAGAAGTACAAATTGAAACTGTGGACTTAAAACAACATACTTTTCATGCAACATTGCTGAAGCCATCCATAATTGCTTTTAATAAAGATGGAATGACAATCAATGAATTAGGAATTGCAATAAATGGAGGCAACATCATTTTAGCAGGGCATATTCAAGATACCCTGAATTTGCAACTTACAATGAATGCGCTTCCTGCTACTTTAGTCAATCTGTGGAAATCCGATCTTGGAGCAGCAGGGAGTGTAACTGGGCAGGTTATGATTCGTGGTCATTTAAAAAAACCTGATATAACTTACGATATAAAAGGTGATGGACTGACAACCGTTGCTTTTCAAGATAAAAAAATTATGCCTTTTTCTCTTTCTGCTACGGGAAACACTGTAAATCAAAATCTTACTGTGAATGCAAATTTAACAGGAGAAGGAGTACAAGCACAAGCTCAGGGGCGTGTATCTCTAGAGAAAAATGCGCTTGATCTTCATATTAATTTGCAAAATTTATCTGCACGTTTGGCGAATGGTTTTATTGCAGGACAAGCGCTTGATGGGACAGTAATAGGTAAAGTTGATATTGATGGAACAATAAAGGATCCATCTGCTCATTTTGAGCTTTCTAGCCAAAATTTAACCGCTATGACGTATAAAGGACCGATGTCAATCAATATAAATGCTCGTGGTTCTTATAAAAAATCGACATTTCATATTGAAAATATGATAGCTACTGGAGATAAAGGATTAGATCTTTCCATCCATGGGCCTGTGTCTTTTAATGGTTTAGAGGCAAAATTAAACGTTAAAGGGATAATGCCTCTTGATTTTGTTAATCTCTTATTAGCCAAGCGTGGTGCACATATAGCGGGTACAGCAAGAATTGATACAGCTCTTAATGGAGCGTTATCAAAGCCACAATTGATAGGAAATATTTCTATAGGCGACGGTAGCTTTTTTGATTCACAAACAAATGTAGGATTGAATAATATAACGCTTGAAGGCAAATTGAAAGGTGACCATATTCTTATAGAGAAAGCTTCAGCGTCTTCGTTTGAGGGTGGGGGAATTTCTGCTTCAGGTCGAATCTCTAATAGTCTAGAGACAGATTTGATATTTCATCTTGATAATGCCAATTATAATGATGGTTCTATGATTCTGGCAACATTATCAGGTGATATGACAATGACAGGTCATTTTTTTAATGATCTTGTTCTTGGTGGTGACATCATCGTTGAAAAAGCTGAAGTTTTTGTTCCTGATCATTTTAAAAGTGCCAAGTTTCTTGATGTTAGAAATAAGAATTTAACTAAATCGATTCAAACAACACTTGAACGTGCTGATGTTAAGAACACGAACAAAAGCAAAAGCTGTATAGTTACACAAAAATCTTCATCTGTCGTGCTATCAAATATGCGTATTACAGCACGCAATCAATTTTTTGTACGCGGAAAAGGCTTAGATGCTGAACTGGGAGGACGCATTAATCTAGCAGGTCCATTGAATGATGTGCATCCAGTTGGTGAATTTAGAATGATTCGTGGACGTTTTGATATCCTGTCGCAACGTCTTAATTTTGATCAAGGACAAGCGAGTTTTAGTGGTAATCTTAATCCTACGGTTTATTTTGTAACCAACAATAACAGTGGTGATATTCGCGTCACTGTAACTGTAAGTGGGACGGTTGATAATCTTGATATTAACTTTTCTTCACAACCAAATTTGCCTCAGGATGAGATTTTGGCGCGTTTGATTTTTAATCGCTCTCTTAATGAATTATCACCATTTCAGATTGCTCAACTTGCAGCAGCAGCGGCTGATCTTGCAGGTGGTTCTAATACATCTTTGTTGAATACTTTACGAACTAAAATTGGACTTGATGATCTTGATGTTATCGTTAATGAGAAAGGGAATACAGGTTTACGTATTGGACGCTACATACACAATAATATTTATTTGGGCTTTGAAGCAGGGTCTGATGGAACGACGAAAGGGACAATTAATTTAGATATTTCGCGTCATCTCAAAGCTAAAGGTGCCATAGGAAATGAACAAAATTCTAGTATAGGTCTCTTTTATGAAAGAGATTATTAAAGATTGAATTTAAAAAAACAATTTCTTCGTTTTTTGTTTTTCATTTCTAAGTCTGAAGAAGGGAGCCTAGACTAGGAATTCGATCAAAGAAGAAGCTTTTTATTAAGGCGTGAAGAGAACTATCTGAAATATTCAATTTTTTGTTTATGCTATTCTCTAAAGAGATAAAATCTTCACGCAGGACAGTATGTTATTTTGCTGTTGTATACTTATTCTAGAGAAATACCTCATTCTCAATTCCATTTCATGCTGTTGTCTGAAGAGTATAATGTAGAATTCATAGGGTATAGATTTTATTTTCAAAAGCAGTTGAAGCAATATTTTTATAATAATGAAAATGACCTATTATTTCACATTTTTGTTTACTGTATTCTTGAATGAGATCACTTTTCTTATGACGAAAGCCCTCAAAGCAGAACACCATTGTGTTGCAAATTCACACGCTTATTTTAAAGAAATATTTCTCATTGCTTCCAAGCTCATTTCACGCTGTCGCTCGTGAATGGTATAACGGTAACTCCATTTGCTCCCTCCATCTTTACGCTTATGGTGGCACATCGTTATATTTTCTAACTCGTTGGTAGTTGCTATAGCCTCTGCATTAAGATGATACATTAGAGGCATTTTTAGTCCTTTCTTGTACAGTTTTTATCCATACATTCATCCTGCTTGTTATGTGCAAGCAAGTGGTTTTGATTGATTCAATATAAACAGGTTGGGAATAAGAGGATCTTACGTTATTCTAGACTCTTATTCAACATGCAAAAAGAATTATTTTTATAAATCAATATATTGCCATTGAAAGCGCGAGGTGAATATTTAGAATAGGGTTTGTTCGTTAAGCCTTGTATAAGTAAATCACATAAGTCGTTATCAGGTAGAACAAATTCGATAAGAATTTGGGCTGTTTACAGATCAGATGGGATAAGAAACTTTGTCCTTTAAGATGTGTGGAGAAAAAATTATCAGTACAGAAAAAAGTGATATCGATCCAGATTCATTATCATAATCCACAGCAATTTTTTTTAAACTTGATGCTATCCTTCTTTTAGGATTCACAATATTTACGAATATTTTATCATTTGTGTAAGTAAAGGATAAAGGTTTTTGTTCTCAAGTTTCATTATTAAAATCAATGGCATTCAATAAAATAAGCGGGTGAAGTTTTCATCTAAATTCAAAAAGTTTATATCTTAATAAGCCGTAAATTTTTTGCCAATCCTTGATTGAAGTAACACTTTTCCTTGGTAACATTTCTGTTCCACAAATGGGGTGTTACCTTCTATCCATTTTTTATTTCAAATCTTATTTAAGGATCTAGAAATTAGGGGGTATGTTTTTTGAACTGAATATTATGAAGTTTTTTATAAAACCCATGTTCTTTTGCGAGCAATTCTTTCTGAGTACCTTGTTCAACCAGTTGTCCATTTTGTATGACCACAATTTTATGAGCACGAGCAATTGTTGAAAGGCGATGAGCAATGATAATCGTTGTACGTCCTTTGGTAAGTTGATGAATAGCTTCATTAATTTGTGCTTCGGTGTGTGAATCGAGCGCACTCGTTGCTTCATCAAGAATCAGAATTTCACTATCGTGAATCATTGCCCTAGCGATAGCGAGTCGTTGTTTTTGCCCCCCTGAAAGATTACAGCCATTATCACCTATCTGTGTATCATAACCATTTGGCAAACGCATAATAAAGTCATGAGCATTTGCTGCTTTTGCTGCTTCGATAATTTCGTCATCACTAGCCCCTTCTTTTCCAAGCCCGATATTATATTTAACAGTTCCTTGAAAGAGAAAAGTATCCTGTCCTACATAGGCCATCAGGTTTCTCAGAGAGCGAAATGTTGTGTAGCGGATGTCTTGATCATTAATTAATATGCGTCCTTTTGTGGGATCATAGAGTCGCATAATAAGGTTAATAAAGGTAGACTTTCCCGAACCTGATGGTCCCACCAATGCTGTCATTTTTCCAGCTTCTATTTCTAGGTTGATATCTTTCAATACCATTTTGTTCTCAGTGTATGCAAAAGAAACGTGTTCGAAGCGAATAGCTCCTTGCGTTTTATTCAGATCTTTAGCTTCTTTATGTTCTATAACTGTAAGAGGATGGTCGAGTATTTCAAACATCGTGCGGATATTGACCAATCCAGATTCAATTTTTACACGTACATTTGCTAGTCTTTTTGCGGGCTCATAAGCTAAAAGTAAAGCAACAATAAAAGACATAAATTCACCTTGAACACCTGCACGTTGGGTTGCAAGATAACCGGAAAAACAGATAATACCAGCAATGGCAACACCTGTGAGTGTTTCCATAATCGGATTTGTAATAGCTTCGAGTGTTGCAATATTATTTGTTTGTTTTTCAACATCACAAATGGCTTTATCCATTCTTTTCTTCATGACTTCTTCTAGTGAAAAAGCCTTAATGACTCGAATGCCAACAGCAGTTTCCTGTACGATTTTTATAATTTCACCAAGTGAAAGGAGCTCTTTTTCCATAAGGCGGCGAACGCGTTTTAAAGCCATTCGAACGCCTAAAAAAGCTAGTGGTCCTATGATTAAAGTAATGGCAACTAATATAAAGTTTTGAATAAACATGACAAGCAACAAACCACTAACGGAAAGCAAATCACGTACAAAAGTTGTGATAATAGTATCAATGATATTACGTACAGCTGTAGCATTGTGGGTTACGCGAACAAGAAGATCAGATGAAGTGTTATTATGATAAAAAGAGACTCCTTGTTCCATAAGTCGGGCAAAAATTTTGCGTTGTTGTTCAGCAATGATACTATTTCCGGCTTTGTTTAGAAAATAAGTTTGGGAAAAAGTTGCAACTCCTTTGAGAATAAAGATAAAAGCAATGATGCTAGAAATTAAAACGATCATAGGAAAATTTTGCGCATCAATAATCTGATTAACAACATCACGCATCATCCATGCACTCGTTGCAGTTGTACCAGAAATGATGATCATTGAGAAAATAGCCGCACTGTACCAACGCGCATGTTTATGAAAATTTTCTCGCAAAAGACGGATAATAAGATGTTTATCAAAAGAGGAAATTTGTTTTTTGTCCATAAAGTGCTTCTATATTTTCTTGTTGTTTTATGCAAGATTGAAGCACTCTTAATTAAAAAAATCCATTAATCTTTTGTACAAAAATAGCCTTTTCTTTCAAGGCTCATCTATCAATTTCACGACGGCGAGTGTAAAGAAATACAGTGCAAAATCTCTGTGAAAGGTAGAACGAAAAGGTGTTGTTTATCACTATCTTTAGTTAAATAAAAAGTACGGGCGAGTCCCATCATTATTATTTACTAATTTCCATATTGTAATAGCCTTTGGCACTTGAAATGGTTCACAAAAGGCATTTCTGCTTTTTTAATAATTTTATGTATGCATTATCTCTGTTTGTGATGTGCAAGCAGAATTATTTTGTTGGATTCATATAGAAAGAGCTTGAAACGAGAAGATCTTAAGATGTTTGGGTTCTCTCATTTAATATATAAAATAACGAATTCTCCTTATAAATCGAGAAAGCACTATTAAAAGGATTTATACACGCTTATAAAACCCCTAAAAGCACCACAACAAATTCCATGTGGTGCTTCTAAATTATAGCTATACGCTCATTTGATGAATTGCATGCAAATATTATTCCAATGCAAAACTATTTAGGTGCTATCACCATCATCATTTGCCGGCCTTCAAGCTTTGGCTCCAATTCGATTTTGGCAATTTCACTTGTATCTTCTTTCACACGCTGAAGAAGCTTTAATCCAAGATCTTGGTGAGCCATCTCACGACCACGAAAACGCAAAGTAATCTTTACTTTATCACCATGATCAATAAAGCGATGAACAGCCTTGAGTTTGACTCCATAATCATGGACATCAACATTTGGGCGCATCTTAATCTCTTTGATTTCGATGACTTTTTGCTTCTTACGTGTTTCAGCAGCTTTTTTTTGGGTTTGATATTTTAATTTTCCCAAATCGATGATTTTACATACAGGTGGCTCCGCATTTGGTACAATTTCAACCAAATCAAGTCCCGCATCTGCAGCCATAGCAAGAGCTTCTTGTATCGCAACAACCCCCTGATGTTGTCCCTCATCATTGATAAGCTGAACATGAGGTACCCGAATATCCTGATTTGAACGTGGTCCGTCTTTTTGGGTAGGTGTCATTTTAAACGGTTTACGAATGGTTTATGCTCCTTAAATTTTGATTCAACTACAGTTAATTTAATATACAATTATGCACCTAAAAACAACTATAATTCGTGTTATTTTCATTATTTGATTTATTACTTTTTGGAATGATTTAGATTATAAAAGTTTTTCTCTTAATTTACAGAAATTGTTTTATGGAGGATAAAGAATCATGGATCAAAATATTCCTTGTCAGTTTTTTTCGTTTGAGAACACCGCACTTGCAGTACGCTATCGCAAGGGGCGCCAATCTCCAGGTTTGGTTTGGCTTACTGGCTATCAATCCGATATGTTAGGAAGTAAGGCAACGTTGGTTGATCAGTTTGCTCAGAAGAATGATTTGTCTTGTTTACGTTTTGATTATTCTGGACATGGAGAATCTGAAGGTGACTTTTTTCAAGGAACGATTTCACGTTGGGTTAAGGAAAGTTTAGCGACTTTTGAAACTTATTGTGAAGGACCACAAATTTTGATTGGTTCCTCTATGGGTGGGTGGATTGCGCTAAGGCTTGCTATGATGCTAGCACAGAAAAATAAGAAGCTTGCTGGCATGATATTGATTGCTCCAGCGCCTGATTTTACACAAACATTGGTGGAACCCAAATTAGGCCCAGAAGAATGGAAGATTTTGGAGGAAAAAGGCTATATTGAACGACCTGCAGTTGATGATACAGAGCCAATGCCCTTTACAAAAACATTAATTGAAGATGGGCGCGAAAATTGTGTTATGAAAGGATGCATTGATGTTGGGTGTCCAGTCCATATTCTACAAGGGATGGAAGATGAAGATATTCCCTATCAGCATACATTGACTTTACTTGATCATTTACCTCTCCATGATGTAACATTGACACTTGTTCGTGATGCAGATCATCGCTTTTCTCGTCCACAAGATTTAGATTGCCTTGAAACAGTATTGAGATCTTTGATTAATCAGATTAATGCAAAATAAGGGGTACATTTATTGATGAAGATAAAAATATATGAGCATTTCTAAACAGCATTTTATTTTTTCTGATCGCTCTGTACCTGTACGGGTGCGGGAAAATAAGCATGCGCGCCGTCTTACCTTACATATTGATGCCAGAAGTCAGGAGATTTATGTAACAACACCACCAGCGATAAATCTCTATGTGGTTGAAAATTTTATTGAAAAACATCGGTCTTGGATTGAGGCACGTCTTGCTTGTGTACAAATCTCTCATAAAAATGCTTATCTCAAAGTGGGGGCGACAATTCCCTTATTGGGTGTTTCTCATACCATCAAACATAGAGAGGGACGTGGGGTAACAGAAATTGTTACAGCAGATGCGGAGCAAGGGCCTGAAATTATTGTTTATGGTCAATTAGAATACCTCCCAAGACGCATTGCTGACGTTTTGAAAAAACAAGCAGCACTTATTATAACGCCTTTGGTGGCACATTATGCTCATCAGGTAGAGCGTAAAGTCAAATCCATTTGTTATAAAGATACGAGAAGTCGTTGGGGCTCTTGTTCAATCGATAAGCGTCTTTCTTTTTCTTGGCGTCTTATTATGGCACCCAAAGAAGTTGTTGAGTATGTTGTTGCCCATGAAGTTGCTCATCTTGTTGAAATGAATCACGGACCAAGATTTTGGGCTCTTTGTGAAGAGCTATGTCCTGATAGTAAAACATATCGTGCTTGGTTGAAGGAAAATGCTCACAGATTGCAAGCAATTAATTTTGATTCATATAAGTCAGAAACATAACAAAACTTTCAAATGAGGGCAATATTTAACGGAACTTTTTGTTGAGTGTTTCGTTGTGTGTGTGCTTCGTTCATGATGATGAGGAAGCCATTGAAGCTCTCAGCACGATTGTCCTCCCCTGCTTTGTTTGCTGAGTGTCTTCAATGTTTTTGCTTTATCTTTTTTGTAATTCAGCGTAATAACCTTAAGTTCCGATGACTTATAACAAACGGGAAGAGCTCTCATGCCTGTTCTTACAGATCCACTTCAGCTATTACAGGGACTTATCCGTTGTCCTTCTGTTACACCTCGTGAAGCAGGGGCTTTATCAACTTTGGAACAATTTTTGAAAAAAATGGGATTTCACGTCGAGCGCCCTATTTTTACGGATAAAAATACAGATAATGTTGAAAATCTTTATGCAAAAATGGGAAATGAAGGACCCCATCTTATGTTTGCGGGTCATACGGATGTTGTACCGCCAGGCGCATTGGAAGATTGGACTTATCCACCTTTTGAAGCTGTCATAGATCAGGGAAAATTATATGGGCGGGGTGCTGTTGATATGAAGGGTGGAATCGCTTGTTTTATTGCGGCTCTAGCGCGAGTTCTTGAGAAACGACCCATTAAAGGAAGGGTAAGCCTTTTAATTACTGGTGATGAAGAGGGGCCTGCTGTTAATGGTACGGTAAAACTTCTCAAATGGGCAGAAAAAAAAGGCGAAAAATGGACTGCGGCTCTTGTGGGAGAACCAACAAGCGTAAAGACTGTTGGTGATATTATCAAAATTGGTCGCCGCGGATCGATTTCTGGTGTCATTACCGTGAAGGGTCGCCAAGGTCATGTTGCTTTTCCAGAGCGGGCTGCCAATCCCTTACCTTTGGCAAGTAAGCTTATTCAAGCATTGACACAAACTGCTTTAGATAAAGGTACAGAGAATTTTCAACCCAGTAATTTAGAGCTCACAACCATCGATACTGGTAATTTGGCAGTCAATATTATTCCAGCGCAGACAACAGTTCGTTTTAATATACGTTACAATGATCTTTGGACAAAAGAAACACTGATGAAGGAAATTGAAAAGCGTCTTGCTTTGGTGCAATCAAAAAACAAGAGCGATCAATATCCCTCTTATCAGCTTGAATGGATTCCAAGTTTAGGAGATGTTTTTTTGACTAAAAATGATAAACTCATTCAAATTTTATCTAATGCTATTAAAAGTGTAACAGGGAGTGTACCAGAATGTTCCACTTCTGGTGGTACTTCAGATGCGCGATTTATTAAGGATTATTGCCCAGTGGTCGAATTTGGCTTACCAGGGCAAACGATGCATATGGTAGATGAATGTGTAGCTCTTGATGCAGTGGAAACGCTCACTGCTATTTATGAGCGTTTTATTGTTGATTTTTTTGCATAAAGAAATGATTGTTGGTTCAAAAATATTTTTATCTTATTGTACCATAAACATTGTCATTTGAGGTATGGTGATATAAGGCGCGTAAGACTTAATATAGTGGTTTTAGAGTGCATGGTGAGTATTCTTTAATTGGGGCTGCCTGTAGGAGTCTTTAGTTAAGTGAATCGCATAAGTGGAAAGCCAGGTGGAATCTGCTTTAAGAGGCAGAATTGTTTACAGATCAGATTGGATTAAAAATATTCATCCTTTAAGATGTAGGGAAGAAATCAACACGCAAGCGTACATGGAAAACATGAACGTTATGTCCAATGTATTGCTACTGCCCTTGGCACTTAAGACGGTTCATAAGAGCCATTTTTAGTTCTTATCCTATACAAATGTATACACACATTCATCCCGTTTGTGATGTGCAAGCAAGTGGTTTTAATTGATTCAATATACGCAATTTTGAAATGAGAGAATCTTACGATATTTTAGTCTCGCTTTTGCTATAAAGATGATGATAATGATTAAAATCAATATGTTGTGATAAAAACTTTAGTTTGCAAGTTGGCTGATGATGTGATCAAGAACAATACGTCCTTTGGTTGTTGCTTTTAAGCGTTGGTTATCCACCATTTCTATCAATTCTTGGTGTTGTAAATCGATCAGTTTTTCCATTGGGATACGTTTAGGGCTTAAGGTTTCATAGCGTATAAGTTCTAAGCCTTCGCATAGGCGTAACCCCATAAGGAGCATTTCATTTGCCTGTTGCTCAGGGGTTAATTGTTCTGTTTCAATACAGCCATGTCCTGTTGTTTCTACCAAATTAAGCCACTGTTCGGGATGCTTTTCATTTATTGTGACATAACGTTTACGGTTTTCAAGGTGTGATAATGATGTTTTTGAACAGGCAGAGGAATGATTTTGTGCGTTCTCAATGAAGCGTCCATGTGCACCTGGACCAAAGCCTGCATATTGGTGATAACGCCAATAAAGAAGATTGTGTGCTGATTCAGCACCGGGCATTGCATGGTTTGAGATTTCATAGGCAGGAAGTCCATGCTGTGCTGTTATTTCCTGGGTAACATGATACAGATCTGCTGCTAGCTCTGATGGGGGAAGGATAAGTCTTCCTGCATCATGAAGCCGTTTAAAGGCGGTTCCTTCTTCGATTGTCAATTGATAAAGAGAAAGATGGTCCGCTGCCAAATCAATTGCTTGGGAAATTTCAGATTTCCATTCTTCGAGGGTTTGTTCGGGGCGGGCATAAATGAGATCAAAGGATAAACGTGGAAAAATTTGTCGTGCTAAAGCAATGGCACAAAGAGCTTGTTCCACATTATGGAGTCGGCCAAGTTTGCGCAATGCTTTATCATTGAGCGCTTGTATTCCTAGAGATAAGCGATTAACACCTGCCGCACGGTATCCACGAAAGCGCTCTGCTTCTACACTGGATGGATTAGCTTCTAATGTAATTTCAACTTTATCATCGACTACCCATTTTTTTGCAAGTGCTTGCAATAGGGCATCGACAGTTTGTGGCTCCATAAGAGAAGGGGTTCCTCCACCAATAAAAATACTCGTAATATGGCGTGGGCCTATTTTGTGGTATTGCGTTTCTATTTCGCGCTTAAAGGCGGTGACAAAACGTGGTTGATCAACACCATGGATGCGAACATGCGAATTAAAGTCACAATAAGGACATTTAGCTGCACAAAAGGGCCAATGAATGTAAATGCCGAAAGGTTCATTCATGAGAATGCTAAAAGGTTTTCTGCCAAAAGTTTGAAAGCACGTGCGCGATGTGAAAGAGGGGGAAGATCATTACGTTTCCAGTTGTGTTTTTGTTCTGTTGACATTTCTCCAAAGGTATTTTCATATCCATCGGGTAAAAAAATAGGATCAAAACCAAAGCCTTTGTCTCCCCGTGGAGGCCAAATGAACGTTCCTTCAATGCATCCGCGGAAGTAATCTGCATGAGCATCAGGCCATGCAATGCAAATGACAGATATAAAACGGCATTTTCGTTGGCTTTTTTCTCGCGCTCCGATTTTTTGGAGTTCATTTTCTATTTTTTTCATAGCTTTTGGAAAATTACGTATACCATCGGCTTGAATCGCCCAATCAGCGGTATAAACGCCTGGCGCACCCTCCAATGCATCTACCTCTAAGCCTGAATCATCAGAGAGGGCAGGAAGTCCTGTCTTTTTTGCTGCTGAAAAGGCTTTTATATAAGCATTTTCTTCAAATGTTGTTCCCGTTTCTTTTGGTTCTGGCAAGCCAAGTTCTTTTGCGGATTGTATTATTAAATCGAAAGGCGCAATCAAAGTAGTGATTTCATGCAATTTGCCGGTGTTATGCGTAGCAATAACAAGTTTTTTATCTGCTATGCTTCTCATATAAATTTCTCCAAAAATGGAAGGGGAATTATTTTTGTGCTAAGGACCAGCTTAAATGCTCATACACACATATTCCGCTCGATTTTACATGTTTTATGATATTTTATTCAAATAAAATTTTTTGTATTTTGAAGATAACAATTGAAAGATATTTCTTTTTTCATGGTAAATATCTAATTTTCTGCTTGCTCTAAAAGACGAAGATTCCACACAAATTGGTTTGTAAACAATCCAGCTTTTTCTAGTACGCTGCTACAACAAACTACTCTACAGCCTCCCTGTCTTAAATATCCATCATACATTCTTAACAAAAAACACCCTATGCGTAATTATGCACCTTATATCATCACTCTAACAGATGGTATTTTACAGCTCAATAGGATAATATATTTTTATATTACGTTAGACTATTTGACCGAACCTTGGCAAAACTTATATAAGAGAAGAGTGTTTTTAAAGTAGTGAAACAATTGTGATGAAACACAAACCTATTGATAATGAACTAAAATATCTTGATGAACGTTCGCGTGATATTTTTCGCCATATTGTTGAAGCTTATCTTAATGATGGTGAACCTGTAGGGTCTCGCAATCTTTCACGGCTTTTACGACAAACATTATCACCTGCAACGATTCGCAATGTGATGAGTGATCTTGAACATCTTGGTCTGATTTATGCACCGCATGTCTCTGCAGGTCGAATGCCGACACAATCAGGTTTACGCTTTTTTGTTGATGCATTTATGGAAGCAGGTGATTTGCCAAATGAGGAGCGAGAAAATATTGAAATGCAAGTCAAAGAGGCTGGGCATGCGCAATCGGTTGAACATTTTCTTGTTCAAGCAAGTCGAGTTCTTTCAGATCTTTCACGTGGAGCAGGGCTTGTTCTAGCAACAAAACAAGAAGGAACATTGAAACATATTGAATTTGTGCGTCTTGATAGGGAGCACGCTCTTGCTGTTTTGGTGACTCAACAAGGTGAAGTTGAAAATCGTATTGTTCATTTGCCAGAAGGGGTTACCCACGCACAATTGACGGAAGCAATGAATTTTCTCAATGCTCATATTCAAGGGTGTACATTGAGTGAAGCTAAAGAGGAAATAGCCCGCTTGTGCGCAGAAACGCGGGCTGCACTTGATGATTTATCGCATCATCTTGTTGAAACGGGATTAGCTCTTTGGGGAGGAGAAGGTGCTGATCATAAAATACACCTCATTGTTCGCGGGCGCAGCAATTTGCTTGAAGATGTGAAAGCAGAAGAAGATTTAGAACGGTTACGCCATTTGTTTGATGATCTTGAAACGCGTGAGAGTATGGCACAGCTTCTTGATTTAACGGATGAAGGTTCGGGGGTTCGAATTTTTATTGGTTCAGAAAATAAGTTATTTTCACTTTCTGGTTCTTCTTTAGTTGTAGCACCTTATCGTGATTCACAACAAAGAGTCATTGGTGCTTTAGGCGTTATTGGTCCCACACGGCTTAATTATGCAAGGATTGTGCCTATGGTTGATTATACAGCTCAACTTGTGTCACAGTTATTGCGTTAAAGCGATGCAGGTAAGTATTTGTACTATAAAAGCCCATTGTATTAATATACGTCAATACCCCTTGATTTTTGTCTGTAAAATTTCGATATCGAGAATAACAAATCTTATGAAGGAATAAAATTTTTATGTCTGATGAAAAAAACAAATTTACTGACGCTTCATTTGAAAATTGCGATTTAAAAAATCCAGCTGATCGTAATACACTTAAACAAGTGGCCGATGAATTTTTAAAAACACATAAAACAGAATCACATGAAGGCGTTGAAGAAGAAGGAAATGAGGTTAGTGATCCTTTAGCATCTTTGCAGGATGAAAATAAAGAACTAAAAGATCAGCTTTTACGTCTTGCTGCAGATATGGAAAATCTTCGACGCCGTACTGCGCGTGATGTGGCGGATGCGAGGGCTTATTCCATTGCTAATTTTGCACGGGATATGTTATCTGTTTCTGACAATCTCAATCGTGCTTTGGAAGCTATTCCAGAAGGTGCGCGGGAGAGTGATGCTGGTTTGAAATCGTTGGCAGAAGGCGTTGAAATGACTGAACGTGCTATGATGGCAGCATTAGAACGTCATGGGGTGCAAAAAATTCATCCAGAGGGGCAAAAATTCGATCCTCACTTTCATCAAGCAATGTTTGAAATTGCTAACACTGATGTTCCAGATAACACTGTTCAACAAGTTGTTCAGGCAGGTTATATTATCGGGGAAAGGGTATTACGTCCAGCTATAGTGGGTGTAGCTAAAGGAGGAACAAAAGAAGCTTCTGTTGAAGTTGATTCGGCTTAAAACACATCAATAACAAACCTCCAACATAAAATGCAGAGTCTTCTGCAATTTTACATATATGAGATTTTTTTTCAAAGAGTTTTTAAAGGGTGTTTGTAACACCCTTTTATCTTTGAAGTGTCCAACTTCCTTTTACAATGTATGGAGCATCACTTAAGGGAGAAGGCGATAACAATAAAACAAAATGATCGACCTCAAAAGAAGGAAGCGAAAAATCATCTCGAGAAGATAGATAAGAAGAAAAATCTTCAAGATTAATATCAAATATTCGTGCAAGAGTAATATGTGGCGTAAATTGCCTTTCATCAGGTTTTAACTCTAATTTGTTCCGGATATATTGCATATTTTCATGTAAAAGATTCAGCTTTTCACAAGGTTCAATGCGAACCGCAAGAGAATGGGGAGCATTTTCTGGACCCAAAACGTCAAAACCTTTTATCTGTAGCGTAAAAGAAGGAAGTTCTATAGTGTTAAAGGCACGCATAATTTCATCTGCTAGGGAGCTTTCAACTTCGCCAAAAAAAGATAAAGTGATATGAAAATTTTGCGGATTAATCTACTGCGCTTTTGGTAAGCCATTTTGCAACGATACAAGTTGTTGTGTTGTTTGTTGAGGAATCTGAAGAGCACTAAATAGACGATCCATAATATCATCTCCTTATCTTATAATGAAAAAATGCTATCTCAAGCGCAAAAATAGATAATGAGAGTAGGGCGTGTACCGCAGAAGATAAGGCAATAGTGTAGAAAAAGAACGTTTAAAAATGCTTACCATAATTATGAATGTACAAAGCTTATTCATTTTAAGAAAATGATTATGATATCGATAAAAATTGCGTTTTCATGCTCTCTATCACAATAATGCGCAATGAAAGATTACTTGTGTATTATAAAGGCTACAAAGTTAATAGAAAATAAGAAGAGTTGATAGATTTTCTGATGTGCGAAATTATTTTGACATTTGTCTTTAGCTTAAAATAAGGCCTATTCACAAAGTAAAGAGTTCTCTTTCCTGTAAAGATTTAATGATACGATTAAGTTGGGTAATAGTTATAATATGCAAAACTATTCAAATGGGCCAAATAATGTTAGGAAAAGAAAAAAATTCTTGCATAGCAAAATGACTACAAATATTTACATTTATGACAATTCTGCCAATCCATAGTGGATATTAATATTAATATAAAAATGGGAAAAGCAATCAAAATTCAAAATAGTGATGGAAGTTTCCTTATTTTCTAAGGATAATCATCTTTTTTGTGGCAAGAGGCACTAGTTTTCCTCTCCAAAGTTGTTATTGATGAGCTTTTCAAGAGCATTAAGGGCATCCATTGCTTCTGGCCCTGAAACATGAATGGTGAGATTGCAACCGGATGAAGCTGCTAACATCATAAGTCCCATAATTGATGATCCACCAACGATTTTTCCATCCTTTTCAACTTCAACAGTGGCATTAAAATTGTCAACAGTTTGTACAAATTTTGCAGAAGCACGGGCATGCAACCCACGTTTATTACAGATATTGAAATGACGACTTATACATGGGAGGGTATCTTTAGAAAGCATTGGTATTTTATTATCCGCTATGAAGTCATACTTGGTACATTAATATATTTACGTCCTGCTTCTTGTGCTATTCTTAACGCGTCTGATAATGAAATATCAGGACATTGGCGAATAGAAATCAGTTTAATAAGCATGGGCAAATTAACACCGGAAATCATTTCAACACGTCCTTTTTCAATAGCAGGAATAGCTATATTTGATGGTGTTCCACCGAACACATCTGTTAATATAATTACACCATGATCTGTGTCTGTATCGGTTACTGCGGCTATGATATCATCTTGGCGTTGATCTATATCGTCATCGGGATAAACGCATATTGTTGCGAACTTTTCTTGTGCTCCAACAACATGTTCCACGGCATGTAA
This sequence comes from Bartonella sp. TT121SHDZB, assembly GCF_042193415.1. Classification (NCBI taxonomy): domain Bacteria; kingdom Pseudomonadati; phylum Pseudomonadota; class Alphaproteobacteria; order Hyphomicrobiales; family Bartonellaceae; genus Bartonella; species Bartonella sp. TT121SHDZB. The sequence continues at coordinate 192,515 of NZ_JBHILR010000001.1, forward strand.
AAATTCGACAGCCAGCTCACCGTGCGTTACAAGCACGAGTCCAATCATTTACGCAAACTCCTGTTAACTAAATAAGATCCGACCATATTGGTGGGAAGGATATTTTACAAGGCTTTGTCTTGCTGCCAAGAAAAATTTGCAAAAAAAAGGCAAAAATTGTGATTTTTTTATTTTTAGAAAAAAATTAGACAGTTTTGCGCCATATTTTCCTAAACAAAAATGCTTCAATAGCTTGGCAAATGGCTGTACAGTCGGCTTCACGAAGAGAGGGAAGTTTTAAAAGAGGAATGTGCAAATTTTCAAATTGAAAAGTTTTATTTGTGGAAAAACGCTCATATTTAGGACCGAGAGAAATAACGCAGTCGATAGTTGCATGCTTTTCAAATTCTATCATATAAAGCCCAACACCACGAATCTCGATGCCGCCTTCTAAGCTGTCAGGAGTGTATCCGTAAAGTTTTCCATTTTCCGCACGCAACATTGTATAATCATCACTGATAAGCTTCGCTTCACGTTTTGACCACTCAGCGCGGTCAATCAAAGAAAGGGTGAGGGTTGATTTTCCTGATCCCGATGGACCTATAATTAACAGCCCCTTGCCGCCTAGTTGAAGGCAATTTGCGTGGAGTATTTCACATTTTGTTTTCATGTCTTTTACTTTGGATAAAAGATTTATTTAGCAAGCGGAAGCATAATAATAAAACGTGCACCAGTTTTACACTTCCCAAGTGTAGGATCAATAATATTTTCGGCTGTAATTGTCCCATTATGAGCTTCGATGATTTGCCGACTAATAGAAAGGCCAAGTCCAGAGTTTTGTCCAAAAGCATCTTCATTTGGTCGATCTGTGTAAAAACGTTCAAAAATGCGTTCAATATTTTCTGAACGAATACCTGGGCCATTATCTTCAATGGTTAAAATAAGGGTTGAAGCATGACTTTTCATAGTAATACAAATTTTGCCACGATTCCGAGGAATAAAAGAACGTGCATTTTCAAGAAGATTTGAAATCACTTGCCCTAAACGGAGTTCATGTCCCAATACAAGATAGGCTTTTCCATGAGGCCGTGGGACAATATTAAGGCTTATATCAATGGTTTGCGTATTACGATACACTTCCTGAACAGCATGAACAAGACTTTCCAAAAGCGGTGTCATATCAACAATCTCTGCGGTTTCTCGTGCAAGCTCTGCATCGAGCCGCGATGCATCAGAAATATCTGTAATCAACCGATCAAGACGGCGCACATCATGTTGAATGATTTCCAGCAATTTCTCTTGTGCTTCTTCATTTTTAGCCAGAGGGAGCGTTTCAACAGCACTACGTAGAGAGGTGAGAGGATTTTTTAATTCGTGGCTTACATCCGCAGCAAAGCGTTCAATGGCTTCAATACGCATATAAAGGGCATTAGTCATATCACGAATAGAAGTTGAAAGGTGACCAATTTCATCTTCACGCATTGAAAAATCAGGAATTTCTACACGCTGATTATTGCCATTACGCACTCGATTAGCCGAGGCAGATAATTTACTTAATGGATGGGCAATCGTATGGGCCAAAAAGAGAGAAAGAACCAAAAGTACACTACCTACAACGGCAAAAACTTTAAAGATAACCAGTCTTTCGCCTTTTACAATGTTATCAATATCGGAACCAGTGGTTGAAAGAAGAAGAGCTCCAACCACTGCGCGATAGCGTTGAACAGGAACGGCAACAGAAACAATTAATTGCCCTTGTCTGTTGCGTCTTTTAGCCGTAGCAAGAGATCCGTTTAATGCGCGGTACACTTCTGGATAAGCAATATCACGGTTTTTTGTTTGTTCTCTATCAAGAGCAATATCTTTGCCATGAAATATACTTGAATACCATGAAGTGAAGCGATCCCACATATTTTGTTCTGTTTTAAGTGGGGGTAAATCATAGCTAAAAACTTCTCCACTAGAATAAAGAACGCGCGAATCAAGAAGGAGAGTAGCATCACGATCATAGATACGTGCTCTTGTCGTTTTGGGTGTGATGAGACGCCGTAAAAGAGGGGCAACTTGCTCAGGGTTAATAGGGAAATCCCAAGAGTCGGTTGATTGAGGGGCGGGTGTAACGCTTTCTCCAGCTTGTAACTCTAAGAGCTTTTGCGGATCAATAAGGATAGAATTTGTATCTACTGTTGCAGAAGCAGCAATAGCTCCAGCGATAATTTTTCCTTGGATACATAGACTTTTAATTTTTGCTTCAATTAAACCATCGCGAAATTGGTTAAGGTATAAAATGCCTGTAACCAGAACGGCAAGGGCAGCAATGTTTAATATAACAATGCGGCGTGTGAGACTGGAAAAAAGCAATTGTCTAAAGAGACGCTGTACTCGAGAATGCAAACGAGAAAACATAGAAAATTGCGTTGAGGATACGTCATTATAGGCTGTTTTTTGTAGAGTTTCCAGTTGAGAATTGTCTGTCATTGACTTGATGGCCATTCAAATTTTTACGACAAATAATTTTATACCTCGTGGAAACGATAACCTACACCATAAAGTGTTTCAATCATTGCAAAATCATCATCCACTTGTTTAAACTTTTTACGCAGACGTTTAATATGACTATCAATAGTGCGATCATCTACGTAGACTTGATCACTATAGGCAGCATCCATTAAAGCGTCACGACTTTTTACAACTCCTGGTCTTTGTGCTAAGGTTTGCAGAATCAAAAATTCTGTAACAGTTAGAATAACAGGTTTATCTTTCCATGTACAGGTGTGGCGTTCTTGATCCATCACAAGATCTCCACGTTTGAGAGAAGAAGTGGAAGAAGTTCCTGTAGCAAGCGGCTGGCTACGTGCACTGGATCGGCGCAAAATAGCTTTCACGCGCTCAATGAGAAGACGTTGGGAGAAAGGTTTCGTAATAAAATCATCAGCTCCCATTTTTAGACCAAATAATTCATCAATTTCATCATCTTTAGAGGTAAGAAAAATAACTGGAAGATCAGATTTTTGACGCAGACGGCGCAAGAGTTCCATCCCATCCATTCGGGGCATTTTAATATCAAAAATAGCTAAGTGTGGAGGGTGAAGTGTGAGACCCTTAAGTGCAGATGCTCCATCTGTATAGCTTTCAACCCGATATCCTTCTGTTTCAAGCGCAAAAGATAGAGATGTCAAAATATTGCGATCATCATCAACAAGTACAATCGTTTGCGTGATTGTTGGTGTATCTTTCATGGTTTCTTAGACCTTTCTATTGCTGTGGTAGCAAATTGCCCACACTTATTTTATATGGGAGTTCACATTTTTTTTGCAAAACAAATATGATACAAATTGTAGCAAAGTAAAAAACTTTTATCATTACTGTAAAATATTGTTTTGCTTTCATAATTTATAATGTTTCTACGTCTATTAAGATCCCTTCGTTTGAAAGAAAATTTTCATAAAGGCTTTTTTTATCAAAGTTTATTGCAAAATTTATTATTATTTTTGTCCTAGAATTGAACAGGCTTAGTTTTGATTTGTTGAAGTTTAGAAAATTCACCTATGTGTTTTAAGAACAAGAAAAGAATGTAGCAATATATGCACAAAATATGCACAAAAATTTGTTTCTGTTACACGAAAGGAGGTCGCAATGGGATTTTTTAATTTTATTAAAACTGTAGGAGAAAAGTTAGGTGTTGGGGATCATGAACCAAAAGAAAAAGACTTTAAAGCAGCATTTGATCATTTTAAACTTGGTACAGAAAAAGTAAATATTCAAGTTGAAAACGGCAAAGCTATTTTAAGCGGTGAGGTTTCTGATAGGCAAACACTTGAAAAAGCACTGCTGGTTGTTGGCAATACACAAGGTATCTCTTCTGTAGATGTTGACCAATTAAGGGTTATAGATAATACACCTGGAAAAACTTCTCGCTTTTATGAGGTTAAATCTGGTGATAATCTTTGGAAAATTGCTGAAGATGTTTATGGAAAAGGGCAAGGTGATAAAAACATATTTATTTTTGAAGCTAACAAGCCAATGCTAAAATCTCCCGATAAAATTTATCCTGGACAAGTTTTGCGTATTCCTGAAATTGACCATATTTAATTTATCAAAGAGGATAATTTTTTATTGATGGCATTAAACAAAAAATAAGAAGCGTAAAAAATTTTATGCTTCCTCATTTTATAAAATGTGTGTTTATGATAAAAGGAGTTTATTGAGAAGGAATGGATTTAGAAGGTGATGTTGCTTTCATAGCGTTTACAGAGAAATCAACATGAATGGTTCCTGCTTTCTCAAATGTCAATTTTGCGCTAATTTTATCACCTAGCTTGAATGGTTGTGAAAGTCCTAAAAACATAATATGATCACCGCCAGGCTTAAGCGTGATTTCGCCATTTCCCGGAATTTCAATGCCATTGTGCATTTTTTCCATTTTCATAATATCATTAACAACTGCCATAGAGTGGATCTCTGTTGTTTTTGCGCCGTTTGTGGAAATAGAAACCAAACGGTCTGGGGTATTACTGTGATTAATAATATAGAGATAACCGCTACCAACTTTTGCATCTTTAGGTGTTTCGCGTGTCCAAGGATTGAGAATTTCTATGTCGCCAAGTTGATATTGTTGAGCATCTGCTGGCAGGGTTATACCAGCAAAGAGAAGAGCACATGCGATATTTGTGACAACCTTTTTGTATGGATATTGTGCATGTATTGTATTCTTAAAGGTGATATTTATTATTTTCTTAATAATAGATGTTATCATTGCCTTACCCTCCTTCATAAGATTCACACTTTGAATGTCTTCTTATATTTTAGCAGAGTTTTTATTTAAAATAAAAGAAAGAATTGCTAAAATGAAATTGTTTTAACTATGAGGATAGAAATCATAGAATTTTTGGATCTTAAAGGAAGACAGTAAGGTTTACAACGACAAAACATCTCTCAACGCTTCAGTGTTTATTTCATGATAGTATCTGTAAACGATGTAAAATCTATGGTGCAGCGCTATTTTACTTAATAGAGATACAATACAAAATTATCATACATTTTACTAACTCTTAATATTACGAGAGCTTTGGCACTTTAAAGCGTTTATACAGAGGTGTTTTTATATCATTTATATAAAAAACTTTTTAGGTGAGTGTGAAAGCACAGCTTTCAAATAGGAGTAAAAATGAGACCGTTAGAAGGGGAGCTGTTGAGAGGATATCGATAGATAATGCCTTTACTGATACGGGCATTTGGAAAAGTGCAGTTTAACACCATGAAGGAGTCTAATAAAAAATCGCCTCATAAGATGAGGACTATTTTAGTTTAAAAAAGGGTTATGATATATAATATTTGTGATATAAATTTATACGCCTTTAAACGATATTTTTAAAAAGCTTTTACGTGAGTATCATTTTATCAATGATGAGAAGATCAAGAGCGAGAGTGCAATCACTCTTTTATTTTTTTAATTTTTATAGAAAGATATATTTTTTGAGAATTGCAAGAAAAATATATTATGATCTCAAGTCTCTCATAAATATGGTATTTATGGGTCATTAGAGCGCCTATTTTAAAATAATTTTTTTATTTTGAAGATGTTTCTCTTATTATTCTCTTGTAGCAATAAAAGCCTGTTCTTATATACGAGGCAGCAAGGCTTGTTGCGACTTGCAGTTTATTATTATGTTATGTTGCTTGAAGCAGTATGTGGGCTTTGAGTGTTATGAGGAGCTATCTTAAAAAGATGCTTTATGAAGGTTGAGGTAGCTTGCTGAATGGAGATTATAATATGGCAAAAGTAATTGGTATTGATTTGGGGACAACGAACTCTTGTGTGGCTGTTATGGATGGCAAAAACGCAAAAGTTATTGAAAACTCAGAAGGAGCGCGAACAACACCTTCGGTTGTTGCCTTTACTGATGGGGGGGAGCGGCTTGTTGGGCAGCCTGCTAAACGGCAGGCGGTGACAAATCCTGAAGGGACAGTTTTTGCAGTTAAACGTTTGATAGGGCGCCGTTTTGATGACCCTATGGTTGAAAAAGATAAAGCACTTGTTCCTTATAAAATTGTTAAAGGTGACAATGGTGATGCATGGGTTGAAGAAGCGGGTAAGAAATATTCTCCATCGCAAATTTCAGCTATGATTTTGCAAAAGATGAAGGAAACAGCAGAATCTTATCTTGGTGAAAAAGTTGAACAAGCGGTTATTACGGTTCCTGCTTATTTTAATGATGCACAACGTCAAGCTACGAAAGACGCGGGTAAAATTGCTGGACTTGAAGTTTTACGGATTATTAATGAGCCAACTGCTGCTGCTTTAGCTTATGGTTTGGACAAAAAAGACGGAAAGACAATAGCGGTTTACGACCTTGGTGGTGGTACATTTGATATTTCAGTCCTTGAAATTGGAGATGGCGTTTTTGAAGTTAAATCAACCAATGGGGATACGTTTTTAGGGGGTGAAGACTTTGATATGCGCTTGGTTGGTTATTTTGCAGATGAATTCAAAAAAGAGCAAGGAATTGATCTGAAAAATGATAAACTCGCTTTACAGCGCTTAAAAGAAGCGGCAGAAAAAGCGAAGATTGAGCTTTCTTCGTCACAGCAAACAGAAATCAATTTACCATTTATCACGGCAGATCAATCTGGTCCCAAGCACTTAACAATGAAATTGACTCGGGCAAAATTTGAATCTCTGGTTGATGATTTAGTGCAGCGTACCATCGAGCCTTGTAAAGCTGCATTGAAAGATGCTGGATTAAAGGCTGGTGAAATTGACGAAGTTGTTTTAGTGGGTGGTATGACACGTATGCCCAAGATTCAGCAAGTTGTGCAGAGCTTTTTTGGCAAGGATCCCCACAAAGGCGTTAATCCTGATGAAGTGGTCGCAATGGGTGCTGCCATCCAAGGCGGTGTATTGCAAGGCGATGTCAAAGACGTTTTGTTGTTAGATGTAACGCCTTTATCTTTGGGCATTGAAACCTTGGGTGGGGTTTTCACACGCCTTATTGAGCGCAATACCACTATCCCAACAAAAAAATCGCAAGTTTTTTCAACCGCTGATGATAACCAGAATGCTGTAACGATTCGCGTTTTCCAAGGTGAACGGGAAATGGCAAGTGATAATAAGTTATTGGCTCAATTTGATCTTGTTGGTATTCCTCCAGCACCACGTGGTATACCTCAAATTGAAGTTACTTTTGATATCGATGCGAATGGTATTGTTAATGTTTCGGCCAAAGATAAGGGAACAGGGAAAGAGCATCAAATTCGTATTCAGGCATCAGGTGGTTTAAGTGATGCTGATATTGAAAAAATGGTAAAGGATGCAGAAGAACATGCGGCTGAGGATAAAAAACGCCGTGAAGGTGTTGAAGCTAGAAATCAAGCGGAGGCTCTTATTCATTCAACTGAAAAATCGCTCAATGAATATGGCGATAAAGTATCAGCTGAAGAAAAGGGACAGATTGAAACAGCAATATCTGATTTGAAATCTGCGCTTGAAGGAAGTGATACGGAAGAAGTAACAACAAAGATGCAAAAATTAGCAGAAGTCAGTATGAAGCTTGGACAGGCTATGTACGAAGCCTCACAAGCAGCGAGCGCTGATACTGAAACAGAGACAAAGAATGATGATGTTGTCGATGCTGATTTTGAAGAAGTTAATGATAAGAAGAAATAGTGTCAGCATATGTGTTGATTAATTTATAAACCCGGCCTTTGAAATATAAGGCTGGGCTTTATTATTTGAGATAAGTTGCAACTTTGTTGCTAAAAATATAAATTAAAAGCAATATTATCCATAAAGATGGATGACAGAAAAACTATCAGGAATACATGATGAAGGTTGACTATTATGAAATTCTTGGCGTGACTCGTGAATGCGATGATAAAAAGTTGAAATCTGCTTTTCGTAAGTTGGCAATGCAATATCATCCTGATCGAAACGCGGGGGATAAAGAGGCAGAGCGAAAATTCAAAGAAATTGGCGAAGCCTATGAAGTTCTTAAAGACCCCCAGAAGCGTGCTGCTTATGACCGGTTTGGCCATGCGGCCTTTGAAAATAGCGGTGGTCAAGGGGGAGCAAATCCCTTTAGCGGTTTTGCTGCTGGTGGTGGATTTGCGGATATTTTCGAAGATTTTTTTGGTGAGATTATGGGAGGGACACACCGTAAGCGTGGTGATAGTCGCGAACGTGGTGCAGATTTGAGTTATAATATGGAAGTGACTTTAGAAGAGGCATTTTCAGGAAAAACTGCAGAAATTAATATTCCCAGTTCTGTCACGTGTGATGTTTGTGAAGGATCAGGGGCGAGAAAAGGCTCTAAGCCGCAAGTTTGTGGAACATGTCATGGCTCTGGTCGTGTGCGTGCAGCACAAGGTTTCTTTTCTATTGAGCGAACATGTCCTTCATGTCATGGACGTGGTGAAACTATTACGGATCCATGCCCCAAGTGTCAGGGAACACGGCGTATAGAGAAAAAACGTTCATTGAGCGTAAATGTTCCAGCTGGTATTGAAGATGGAACGCGTATTCGCCTTTCTGGTGAGGGTGATGCTGGTCTTCGTGGTGGTCCCAATGGTGATCTTTATATTTTCCTTTCCATTAAACCGCATGAGTTTTTTCAGCGAGAAGGAGCAGATCTTCACTGTCGCGTTCCTATTTCAATGGTAACAGCTGCTTTAGGAGGAGAGTTTGAAGTTTCTGACCTTGATGGTGTTAAAGCACGCGTTAAGATTCCAGAAGGGACACAAAATGGATGTCAATTCCGCCTTAAAGGCAAAGGTATGCCCATGTTACGCCGTCAGCAAGCAAGGGGTGATCTTTACATCCATATCACGATTGAGACACCGCAGAAATTAACGCAAGAACAACGTGAATTGTTGCAAAAATTTGAAAAGCTCTCAAATCATGAGAATTCACCGCAATCACATGGTTTTTTTTCACGTATGAAAGAATTTTTTGAAAATCTTTCTGGTTAAAATATGTGAATATTCTCAAAATAATTAGAGAGAACTGTGGGAAAGTTATTTTCATTAAGCTTTCTATTGTCTCATAATCTTTAAAAAGAAAAGAGAGAGACAGCTAATTTAGGATAAACTCCTGTTGCTGATAGTTTTTATATTTCATGTGTTTTATGGATAAGTTTTATTTTTGAATGTCTATGACATTTTAAAAAGGGCTTATCCATATAAGAACGCAATTGAGTGATTGATAATAAATATTGCTAGTGTCATGATAAACGCCTTTATGCATTCAGTATTTTTTGTATTTATTTTTTTACTCAAAATTTCTTTTTAAAGGCCCTATAACAAAACTGTAAAATAGGTAGAAGCTTGCCAAGAAACGCTAAATAAGCTGTTAGGCAAACCATCTTATTTCAAATAAAGTATCAACTTCTTATAACCGATTTTATTTTTAGCATTTTTCATAGTTTTAATCACTGCTTCCTTTAAAATAAGGGTTATTTTCGGAATAGCTTTTACATGCCTCATCTCAGCTTTTAGCAGTAATCATGTCTTTTTAAATGCGGATTTAGTTTTGTATTTCTGATATCATAAATAGTTCTTCTAGATAATAAAAAACGCTATAATCAAGTTTATTTTGTTCCAAAGAAATTGCGGAATGAGATAATGTGTGTTGAATGCTAAAGAAGACATAACAAACCACGTTTTGAGGTATTCGATGTATCTCTCTTGTGGGAAAACAGATTCGATGGAATTCACTTAATTGAATTTATTGGCATAATAAAAAGTTGGTGGGAAGATAGAGGAAGTTACCTTTAAAAAGAAAAAATAAATACAATAAAAATAGCACAATATGCTTAGAAAATAGCACGATATATTATTGAAATTGATGAGTGATATTTCATAAAATAATACAATTAAAACAATACATTAATAGAATTAAAAAATTCTAAAAAACATTGAATAATTCAAGTATGTATCGCTATGCAGAAAGAAAAAATTATTGACAGATCAATGAAAATGAGAAATTTCATCAAATCTTACGAAGAGAGTAATCTAAACAATTAAATGCTTTTACGAAGATGCTTCTGAAGAGCTATCGCAATAAAATCACAATATATGATAATTTTGCAAAGCCTTTTTTCGATTTTACGATATAAAAAGATAAATTATTATGATTCTTCATAAGGAGCGTTCAGTTGATATTTTTTCATGTTTAATGATTGAAAAAAGTCAAATTTTTAAAACCAAAGTTATAGTTTATTGAGATAAACTATAAAGTGGTTGATCGATTTCTTAGCTTGGTAATATGTTAATTTTATTATTATAAGAAACTTTATTTTTATCTTACAAAATCAATGGTTGTATATATTCTTATTCATTGTTAAGTATCCATAGGGATAAACTAATGAGTTAAATATACAGCGTAGCTTAAAAAATTTGCTTTTCAATTTTATATATAAGATCATAAAATAATGACGTTTTTTTACGCCTATTTTGTTTAATTTTTTGCTGTCAATTTTTAAAGGACGTTTTTTGTGTTTCATCTTCGTAAATTAAAAGAAAATTGACGATTTTCAGGGGGATGGATAGAGTAAAGCTTGGTTTTATTGTTTTCACTTTTCCTAAATTTCATTAAGAGATGGTAAAAAGTGATGAGGAGGGCTCTATTGATGGATGATGCTAAAAACGATGATGTAGATGTTTTGGAAAAACAAGCAGCATTTTTATCGTCTGCTTTACCTTATATGCAAAAATATGAAAATGAAACGGTCGTGGTAAAATATGGCGGCCATGCTATGGGTGATCCTGCTTTGGGACGAGCATTTGCGCGTGATATTGCTCTATTAAAGCAATCGGGGATTAATCCTGTTGTTGTTCATGGTGGTGGGCCTCAAATTGCTAAAATTTTAATGAAAATGGGGATTGAATCACGATTTGAAAACGGATTACGGGTAACCGATGAGCGGATCGTTGAAGTGGTTGAAATGGTTTTAGCGGGTTCCATAAATAAAGAAATTGTTGCTCTCATCAATGCTGAGGGTGAATGGGCAATAGGATTATGCGGCAAGGATGGCAATATGGTTTTTGCCGAAAAGGCTTATAAAACTGTTATTGATCCTGATTCGCATATTGAACGTGTTTTAGATTTGGGGTTTGTTGGTGAGCCTGTTGAAGTTGACCGCACGTTGCTAGATCTTTTAGCATGTTCTGAAATGATACCGGTTCTTGCTCCTGTGGCTCCAGGACGCGATGGTAAAACTTATAATATTAATGCTGATATTTTTGCTGGAGCTATTGCTGGTGCATTAGAGGCTAAACGCCTTTTATTTCTCACTGATGTTCCTGGTGTTTTGGATAAACAGGGTAAACTTTTAAAAGAATTGACAGTTTCTGAAGCTGAGAAATTTATTAAAAATGGGACAATTTCAGGAGGGATGATTCCAAAAGTAGAGACTTGTATAAAAGCCCTTCAAAATGGCGTGGAAGGTGTTGTCATTTTAAATGGTAAAACTCCTCATTCTGTTTTACTAGAGCTGTTTACCGAACAGGGAGTTGGAACGCTTATTGTTTCATAAATTGTGAGGAAAATTGGAAGAGAAAGTTTTTCATGGTGAGTCTAAAACAGTTTAAATATCCTTTATTAAGTAAGCCAGAATTGGCAATATTTACTGCGACAATATTGTGGGGCATTACATTTTTAGTCATTCACATTGCGGTACGCTATAGCGGTCCTCTGTTTTTTGTTGGATTTCGTTTTATTGTTGCATCTCTTATATGTGGGGTAGTTTTTTGGCGCTCTATAAAAGGGATAACTGTTTATGAAGTTTTCGCTGGGATGGCGATTGGTTTAGCCATGTTTTTGGGTTATGCTTTTCAAGCAGCTGGACTTCAAACGATTATTAGTAGTCAGTCGGCTTTTATCACAGCGCTTTATGTACCTATGGTTCCAATTTTGCAATGGATTGCTTTTAAAAAACCTCCCCGTTTAGCTTGTTGGATTGGCATTATTTTCGCTTTTATTGGGCTTGTATTTATTTCAGGACAAAAGCCGGGAAATTTTGATTTTTCAAAAGGCGAAATTTTAACTTTGTTAGGCGCTTTAGCGATTGCTGGAGAAGTCATACTCATCGGAATTTTTGCGAACAAGGTTGATAGTCGGCGTGTAACCATTATTCAGTTATTTTTTAGTGGTTTTTTTTCATTTGCTTGTATGCCTTTGATGGGAGAAAGCATTCCTGAATTTTCGTGGGTTTGGTTTAATATTGGTATAGGATTGGCATTAATGAGTGCCATCATTCAATTAGCTATGAATTGGGCACAAAAGTCTATTTCCCCTACGCGTGCGACACTCATTTACGCAGGTGAACCGGTATGGGCTGGTATGGTTGGGCGTTTGGCTGGAGAACATTTATCTCCCTTAGCTTTATTGGGCGGTTTGCTTATTCTGATTGGGATCATTGTGGCTGAATTACAACCTTCACAATGGCGTAAAAAAAATAAAGCAATTAAAAAAATTGATTAGCTATACATTTTTTATTATGATTTTATTGCATGAGATTTTTGCTTGTAGAGTTTTCATTTTTGGAGCTTTTTTAATATTAAGATGATTAAGAAGTTCTATAAATTATTCCAGTTTTTGCATACCAAATTGGAGAAATAGTATACTTCTATCTGTTTGTCTAATTTTTAAACCGGGCAGACAACCTTCATTGAGCCAAAGCATGAGGTGATATAAAGGTAAAAATTAACGCTCATCTTTAAATTCGGCTTTAACAACTTTCAAAAACATCTACGGTAATGTTTTTGAATAATGAAAATTACGCACTGTCGCACGTTATTTCTTTTGTCCTTGAATAGAGTTACGCTTCTCACGCAAAATAGAACGCCCAAAGTATCTCCATAACGTTGTACATTAAAGCGTTTTTTAAAAGATAATTTTCTCAATATACATCATATTCATTGACGGTTTGCATGAAGTATAGAAAAACCACAGAGCATCATCATTTTACTTAAAATAAAAGGCACGAGCATTTTCTTTATCTGTTCTCAATATTACGATAGCTTTTGGCATTTGAAAGAGAGAGGTATTTTTACTCATTTCTTAAACGTTTTTATCCATACACTGGCTCTGTTTTATAATGGGGGAGCAAAAAATTTATTGATTCATTATGAGAAGATTTAAAATGAGAGAAGCTCGCGATATTCAGAGCTTTAATTTAAATTGCAAAACAATAAACGATCATTATAAATCAATGCGTTATCCAATGAATCGAAGAGGATTGGTGTGTTTTATATTTAATGAAGGAAGGAGTTGTATAAAAAGTATATAAAACATCACTCAATAGAGCATATTTCTAAAGTTTTAAAAATTGAGAAGAAACTCTCTCGATATTCATGTTATTTTATATAAGATTGCTAAAAAAGCAGATTATTGCGTACAAATAAAAAAGCATTTCTTACGAATTTTATTGCAATCCTAAGTGATATATTCGTCTATCATATAAATATTATAATACATTGATTTATAATGATAATATAGCATTATTTACATTGAATTAGAACCTTGAATACTGTAAAACTTTCTCACGTCAAATCATTTTCATGTTAAATCAATCCAAATCATTTGCTTACACGTCACAAGTGAATGAGTGGGGGGGCATGTGGGTAAAGACTGTGCAAGAGAAGTATATCTCTGATAAACTTTTTCAAGTGTAAAGGATCGTCGCAATATTGGAGATTAGCAAAGTATGTGATGGTACTGGCTTATTACAGCATATGAGTCATCAAACAAGATGTGAAAAGATCATTTTAGGACCTTTTGTATTTAATTTCGCAAACAAAAGCCTTATTGTTTAGGCTATGAGAAGTTGTGTTTTGAGAAGCTTTTTTGGTTTATATTCTTTTGTAAGGAGCTAGAGCATAATTGGTCTTTGCGTTTTGTATTATTCTTTGCTAAATCGCCTTATATGACAGTAGATCGTAATTATATTCGTAATTTTTCCATCGTGGCGCATATTGATCACGGCAAATCCACTTTAGCTGATCGTTTGATTCAAATAACAGGTGGGCTTGATACACGTGAGATGAAAGAACAAGTACTCGATTCCATGGATATTGAGCGTGAACGTGGAATTACTATTAAAGCACAAACGGTACGTTTACGCTATAAAGCCAAGAATGGTGAGACCTATATTTTAAATCTTATGGATACACCTGGTCATGTGGATTTTGCTTATGAGGTTTCGCGTTCATTGGCAGCTTGTGAAGGCTCTCTGTTGGTGGTGGATGCAAGCCAGGGTGTAGAGGCGCAGACGTTAGCAAATGTTTATCAAGCCATTGATAATTCCCATGAGTTGGTTGTTGTTCTCAATAAGGTTGATCTTCCAGCAGCAGAACCTGAGCGAGTTAAAGAACAAATTGAAGATGTGATAGGCATTGATACATCTCAAGCAGTAGAAATATCAGCAAAAACAGGTTTGGGTGTTCCTGATGTTTTGGAGGCAATTGTTGCACAATTACCACCTCCACGTACAGGCGATGTTGCAAATCCCTTGAAAGCAATGCTGGTTGATAGCTGGTATGATGCATATCTTGGTGTCATTGTTTTGGTACGGGTGATAGATGGTATTTTAAAAAAAGGCCAAACCATTCGTATGATGGGTACAGGTGCAAAATATCCAGTTGAGCGCGTTGGGGTTTTTACACCTAAAATGGTACAGGTTGATGAGTTAGGACCAGGCGAGATTGGTTTTATCACTGCTTCTATCAAAGAGGTAGCAGATACACGGGTTGGGGATACGATTACTGAAGAGCGCCGTCCTTGTGAAAATGCTTTACCTGGTTTTAAGCCTGCGCAACCGGTTGTTTTTTGTGGGCTTTTTCCAATTGATGCTGCTGATTTTGATGATTTGCGTGCAGCCATGGGCAAATTACGCTTAAATGATGCGAGTTTTTCTTTTGAAATGGAAACATCTGCGGCTTTGGGGTTTGGTTTTCGCTGTGGCTTTTTAGGACTTCTGCATCTTGAAATTATTCAAGAGCGATTAGAGCGTGAGTTTAATTTGGATTTAATTGCGACAGCACCTTCAGTTGTTTATCGCATGAATATGAATGATGGTTCTGTTAAAGAGTTACATAATCCAGCGGATATGCCTGATGTGGTTAAAATTTCTTCCATAGAAGAACCATGGATTCGAGCGACAATCATGACTCCTGATAATTATCTTGGGTCAATTTTAGAGCTATGCCAAGAGCGGCGCGGGGTACAGGTTGGGTTATCCTATGTTGGAACCCGTGCTATGGTAACGTATGATTTACCACTGAATGAAGTTGTTTTTGATTTTTATGATCGGCTAAAATCAATCTCCAAGGGTTATGCTTCTTTTGATTATCAAATGACAGATTATGCAGAAGGTGATTTAGTTAAAATGTCTATTTTGGTGAATGGAGAGCCTATTGATGCATTATCGATGCTTGTTCACCGCACGATTGCAGAAAAGCGCGGGCGTTCAATGTGCGAAAAACTGAAAGATCTTATTCCTCAGCATATGTTTCAGATTCCAGTTCAAGCGGCTATTGGTGGTAAAGTTATAGCGCGCGAAACGATTCGTGCTTTGCGTAAAGATGTAACAGCGAAATGTTACGGGGGTGATGTTACGCGTAAGCGCAAACTTTTGGAAAAGCAAAAAGAAGGCAAAAAGCGGATGCGCCAATTTGGAAAAGTAGAAATTCCACAATCGGCATTTATTCAAGCGCTCAAAATGAACAAATAATGAAAAAAGGAGTATTTTCCTTCATTGATTGTGTTTTGCTTTTGTCGGTTGGTTCCGTTGTTCAAGAGTGCTTTTTAATGGAAATTGCGCAATATTCACACTTTTGGGTATAGTGTTTTTCATTGTGTCATGTTGCTCACGTAAAACAGAATGCTTTAAACAAAATACGTTTGTGTTGCATATTTGTGCACTTGTTTCAAAGAAACATTTCTCAATACATCAAACTCCATTTCACAACGGGGACTGTAACAAAATATAATGTAAAATACACTGTGAATGATATAAAATCCATTTGGCATTACCGCCTTTACGCGTCAGAAAGGCGCAAAGCGCACCCATTATACTCTTTTTCAGCTCAAAATATTATGACAGTCCTTATCACTTGAGAGAATTCATTAAAGGTATTTACTCTATTTCTTAAAGTATTTTTTGCCCACACACCAACTGTGTTTGTAACGAGCAAGGAAATGATAGTGATTGATTCACTATGAAAGGATTTAAAATGAGAGAATCCTTGTATTCGAGGTTATTATTCAAGTTAAAAAACGAAGCAATATTATTATGCATTAATCTTGTGTCTAAGAACGTAAAAGATCATTAATAGATGTTTTTTCTCGTGTTTTTTGATCAACGCGTTTTACAATAACAGCACAATAAAGGTTTGGGCCTGCTTCACCATTTGGTAAAGGTTTTCCGGGGAGAGAACCTGGTACAACCACTGAATAGGCTGGTACTTCACCAATAAAAATTTCACCTGTTGTACGATCAATAATCTTTGTTGATTTTCCAATAAAGACTCCCATTCCCAAAACAGCACCTTCACGGATAATACAGCCTTCAACAATTTCAGAGCGCGCACCGATAAAGCAATGATCTTCAATGATGGTTGGATTTGCTTGCAATGGTTCTAAAACACCTCCAATACCAACACCGCCAGAAAGATGGACATGTTTACCAATTTGTGCACAAGAACCAACGGTGGTCCATGTATCAACCATTGTGCCCTCATCAATAAAAGCACCAAGATTGACAAAGGATGGCATCAATATAACGTTTGGTGCAATGTAAGCAGAATGGCGCACAATGGCTCCAGGAACGGAACGGAAATTAGCACTTTTAAAATCTGCTTCTTGCCAACCAGAGAATTTTGAAGGAACTTTATCCCACCAATGTGTTCCATTTACACCACCGGCAATAATTTGCATAGGGTTAAGCCGAAAAGAGAGCAAAACAGCTTTTTTCAACCATTGATGAACATGCCATTGTCCGTTTTTTTGTCGTTCTGCGACGCGAATTGCACCTTTATCGAGAAGATTCAATGCGTGTTCGACACTCTCACGAATTTCACCTTTTGTGGTAGTATCAATAGAATCACGATCATCAAATGCTTTTTCGATAATGATTTCAAGTTGTGTGAGATTGATCATGAACATAGTTCCGTTAAACAAGTTGAAAGCTTCAAGATTTATTCTCTATGACTTACGCGAAGAAATGTTTTCAGTCAATAAAACGATGAGGAAGTAGGACAGGTGCATGAAAAAAGGCTGTAAAGAAAAAAGAAAAAGGGAGCAAGAAAACTGGACACCACTTCTCCATGCGAAGGATACGCTACAACAAATCCATAAAGTCTCTAATTCAGTACAGGTGCGTTCGTCTACTTATCGTTTAGCCTATATCGATCAAGAGTTTATGATGCGTCCAGAGTTGCGCTCACAACGTATTAGTCTTGAATTTTTAAAGCCGGAAATAACCCTTAAAGAATATAATATTCAATCAACAGTTGTTTTGTTTGGTGGTGCGCGTATTCCTGAACCTGGGCAAGCAGCGTGGGCTGCAAAGAATGAAACACAAAAGAAAAATTTGCGTGCTATGTCATATTATTACGATGAAGCAAGAGAGTTTGCACGTTTGTGCTCACTCTATTCTGCTACTACACAATATCGTGAATTTGTAGTTATTACAGGGGGCGGACCAGGGATCATGGAGGCGGGAAATCGTGGTGCTTGTGATGTTGGTGCTCCAACAATTGGCTTGAATATTATTTTACCACATGAGCAAGAGCCTAATTCGTATGTTTCGCCGCATTTGTGTTTTAATTTTCACTATTTGGGGATACGAAAAATGCATTTTTTATTACGGGCGAAAGCATTAGCCATTTTTCCTGGAGGATTTGGGACTCTGGATGAACTGTTTGAAACGTTAACTTTAATACAGACGGAGCGTATGAAACAGGTACCAATTTTATTGTTTGGCAAAGAATTTTGGAGCAATGCTATCAACTTTGAGTATTTGTCTGCACAAGGTACGATCTCTCCCAGTGATGTTAATTTTATGAAATTTGTCAATACAGCAGCAGAAGCGTTTGAAGAAATTCGTTCTTTTTATAAGCTGCCTTAACAGTTTTGAGGCGTTAACTCTTGAAGGATAATTAATATTCCACTTTGGTTAAATAAAGTCCTGAAGGGGGGGCAACAACACCACAACGTTTACGATCTTTAGCGTGAAGAGCTGCTTCAAGATCTTGAGCTGTCCAACGTCCAATACCCACTTCCATGAGGCTTCCTGCAAATGAACGGATTTGATGATGAAGAAAAGAACGAGCTTGTGCATAAAGAAAAATTTCTTCACCTTCTCTTTGAATATCGAGACGTTCAAGGGTGCGAATAGGGCTTTGGGCTTGGCAATGTGCTGAACGGAAAGTGGTAAAATCATGTTGTCCGACAAGTTTTTGCGCAGCTTCATGCATGGCTTCAGCATTAAGAAGCTTTGGTATCCACCATACGCGTTTGGCATTTAGAGCTGGTGGAGAGCGACGATTGAGAATTTTAAAAAGATAATGGCGCTTTACAGCGGAAAATCGTGCATCAAAGTCATCAGGGACATTTTGTACGTTTAAGATTGAAATCGCTTCTCCCTGTTTACGTAAAAGAGCATTGAGCGCGTCACGCACAGTATGAGGGGGCCAGTTTTTTATGAAATCAACATGGGCAACTTGTCCCGTAGCATGTACTCCTGCATCCGTTCGTCCTGCTGTTGTTATGGTTAATTGTTGTCCACTGAAGCAAAAAATCGCTTGTTCAAGAGCTCCTTGTATCGTGTGAAGTTCTGCTTGACGCTGCCAACCAGCATAATTTGAACCATCATATTCAAGAGTGAGTTTAAAACGTGGCATCTTAAAAAACAGCAGAAATATGAGCGCCTCGCAAAAATGTTGCGCACTCAAGAATTTTACCGCCAGATCTTTGTAGAGAGGTTATTTCTATCCGTCCTTGCCCACAATGGATAATCAAAGAATCTGGTTCTATCCGTCCAATTTCAAGAGAAGGACCTGTTGTTAAGCGACTTTCAAGAATTTTTACACGTTCTTCTCGTCCACCGATATTCATATTGCACCAGCAACTAGGAGAGGGAGAGAGCGCGCGAATATGCCTATGAATAAACTCTGCAGGTTTTGTCCAATCAATGCGGGTCTCTTCTTTTCTAATTTTGGCCGCATAGGTAATGCCTTCCTCTGATTGTGGGGTCAGTTTAAGTTGTCCTTTTTCAAGAGTTGATAAAGTCTCTACCATGAGTTCTGCGCCAATATGTGAAAGTCTGTTTGAAAGCTCAGCAGTGGTGGTGTTATCAGTAATGGGGATGGAGCGAGAAAGAGCGATAGGCCCCGTATCAAGTCCTTCATCCATTTTCATGATCATGATACCTGTTTCTTTATCACCAGCCATAATTGCTCGTTGAATAGGCGCAGCACCACGCCAACGTGGTAAGAGTGAAGCGTGGGCATTAAAACAACCAAAACGCGGTGCTTCGAGAATAGTTTTAGGTAAAAGGAGTCCATAAGCCACCACAATAGCAGCATCAACAGAAAGTGCTGCAAATTTCTCTTGTTGTTCGGCTGTTTTAAGTGTTTGAGGCGTAAAGATAGGAATAGATTTTTCTTCTGCTGCGGTGTGAACAGCTGAGGGGATTAATTTCAGCCCTCGACGTCCTGCTGGACGAGGAGGTTGACTATAAACAGCAACAACATCATGACCAGCATCCAATAAAGCATGCAAAATGGGAACAGAAAAATCTGGTGTTCCCATAAAACTTAACCGTAATGCCATTACAAAACTGCTTCCTGCATGTTTTTTTCTTTTGCGCGTTTTTTAAATTTCCGTATCACCATATCGCGTTTGATCTTTGAAATGTAATCAATAAAAAGGCGCCCATCTAAATGATCAATTTCATGCTGCAAGCAAGTCGCCAAGAGATCATCTGCTTCAATTTCTATCTGCTTTCCTTCACGATCTTGATAGCGAACACAAAGGCGTTTAGGACGTTCCACTTCTGCAAAATAGTCAGGAATAGAAAGACAACCCTCTTTGTAAATATTACGCTCATCTGAAAGCCATAAAATTTCAGGGTTGATAATAACAAGTGGTTTTTTCTGCTCATCTTCAGAATTTCCAGAGACATCTATAACCAACATACGTAGTGGTATACCAATTTGAATAGCCGCAAGACCAACGCCCTTAGCATTATACATGGTCTCCAACATATCATCCGCAAGTTTTTGGAGAGCTGCATCAACCCGCTCAACGGGTTTGGACACTTCCCGTAAAATCGGATCAGGTAAAGTAACTAAAGATCTTATTGACATAAGAAGAGATTAATCAAAGGTTTTTTATTGGTCAATATTGAATAACAGATTCTTGCATTTTTTTATCATAAGAGCGTTATATTACCTTTTATGTTTGATTCGTTTTTTTCTATATTCGCTGGTGAGTTTTTTTCTAAATTAATCGTTTTACTTTTATTTACACTTGTCTGTTTGGCATTTTTTATGCTGATACATTTTCATAGAAAAAAAGCATTTTTAGAAAAAGAAATTGCTGAACGTGCGCGTGAGGCACAAATGCAGATGGCTACTTTGCTGAAGACACAAGCTGAAATGCAAGGGCGAATGCAAACGATGGCGGAAATTTTTGGTCAACGGCAAGCTGAACTGAATAAATCACTCAGTGAGCAACTCAATGGAATGACAACAAGCTTAGGTCAAACACTTCAGGTACAAACTAAATCCACTTATGAAAATTTGAATCGTTTGCAAGAGCGTTTAGCAGTGATTGATGCGGCACAAAATAATATTCAATCGCTTACGGGACAAGTTGTTCAGTTGCAATCCATTTTAAGCAATAAGCAGACGCGTGGTACTTTCGGTCAAGGGCGGATGGAAGCAATTATTGCTGATGCCTTACCAGCAAATGCCTATGCTTTTCAGGCTGTTCTTTCCAACGGAAAGCGCCCAGATTGTCTGATTCATATGCCCAATAAAGCACCTTCTCTTGTTGTTGATGCTAAATTCCCTCTAGAGGCTTGGAATGCTATGCGTAAA
The DNA here is from genome assembly GCF_042193415.1 of Bartonella sp. TT121SHDZB. Classification (NCBI taxonomy): domain Bacteria; kingdom Pseudomonadati; phylum Pseudomonadota; class Alphaproteobacteria; order Hyphomicrobiales; family Bartonellaceae; genus Bartonella; species Bartonella sp. TT121SHDZB. The sequence continues at coordinate 213,596 of NZ_JBHILR010000001.1, forward strand.
GCCGCATCAACGCAAGAGCGTCAAGAGGCAGAACGCCAATTTCGTACCGATCTGGAAGTTCATATCCGTGATATTGCACAAAAATATTTGATTCCTGGAGAAACCCATGACACGGCTTTTCTTTTTGTGCCATCGGAATCGATTTTTGCAACAATTTATGAAGATTTTGAGCCATTGGTACAAAAAGCCAATAGAGCCCATATAATTATTGTTTCACCGTCTTTGTTGATGCTCTCTGTCCAAGTGGTACAAACCATTATGAAAGATGCGCGGATGCGTGAACAAGCGCATTTAATTCAATCAGAAGTAGCAAAATTGATGGAAGATTTTGGACGAATGGATATGCGTGTTCGTGCATTACAGAAGCACTTTTACAAAGCAGGTGAAGATATAGAGGGTATTTTAATATCATCCTCCAAAATTATGAAACGGGCAAATCGCATTGAAACTTTCGAATTAAAAGAAAATTACTCTGAGCCAACAAAAATGACAACATCCGCTCAGTCACAAACATTGCGTTTGGTTGATGAGGAATAACGCAAAACAATCTTCTTAAATATCACAAGTTAGATCACGCTCTTTATTGATTGGTAATCATTTTTTAGTATCTCTATCTTGTTTTATTTCTTAAACGAGAGGAATAGAGAATATGCGACACCTTTTGTTTTTAGGGGCATTGGTGTTTCTGCTAGAGGGCTGTGCAACAACCACTCCCACCCACACAAATAATGCTTGTGCTATTTTAGCACAAAAAAATGGTTTTTTTGATAATTGGGGAAGGGCGTCTCAAAGAGCAGAAATGCGTTATGGGATTCCTATGCCTATTATTCTTGCAACCATTAAGATGGAATCGAGCTTTCGTCACAATGCACGTCCTCCACGCAAAAAACTACTTGGTTTTATTCCATGGAAGCGTCGATCAACAGCCTATGGTTATTCTCAAGCGCTTGACAGTACATGGGCAATGTATCTTCGCTCTACAGGCAAATCTTTTGCATGGCGTACGAATTTTGCAGATTCTGCTGATTTTATTGCTTGGTACCATCGCCAAAGTGTTCAACGCAATGGTGTGAGATTTGATGATGCATATAGCCTTTATTTAAATTATCATATGGGGCATAGTGCTTATGCGCGTAGTGGGGGGCGTGTCACTGTTGCACTGTCACAGGCAGCACAGCGCATGGCGAGAATATCGAAGCTCTATGAACGGCAATTAAAGAGATGTGGGTGGCGTTAGGGAAGATTTTTGAAAATATCAATTAGGGAATTGATGTGGTAAAATCATTTGAGCGCAAAATTTTTTATGGTGCGATAAGGCTGTCTTGTTTTTCCGATTTTCGAATAAAATAAATTGTTATTGAATAGAGTAAACTCAAGCGACAGAAAATTTTTACAATACACAATACATTTGTGCACACTCTCGATATTGTTATCCTCTTTGTTCAAAGAATTTACAATGGAAACAATCTTCCATTTAGCGCTGGGCTAAATACCACAGATTGTTGACAGAAATTTTTTAAAGATAATCTCTTTTTTATTTTTATTAAGCGTTTAAAATAGCAATCAAAAAATGCGATTTCAGCATTATAAAGAGGTAAAAAATTCAATATAAAAAACGAAAAATGCATTAAACGAAAGAGCATCGTTTCATAAAAACTTTGCTTTGTATAAAAGGGGGTACAGCCTTCCAAAAGATTAATATTATGAAGTATTGTATGAAATGAAGTATATCCATTCATTTTGCCTGTCCAGCTTAATTGAAAAAAGTTATCTTTCCATGTTGTAAAACACTGTCATTTATAGGATGATAAGGTATATACAACTTTACACATAAAAATATTCAAGACAGGAATTGTCTATAGCATCTGTGAAGTAACAAACAAGCCTTCAGTGTTGTGATAGCGCTTGCATTTGAGGATATTTATGAAAAGCATTTTTATGCTTTTCTTAAACGGTTTTTTACTACAAATCATTATTTTATAACAATAATATTCTTTTATTCATATTGAATTAAGAGTTTTAAATAGCTTAGAATTCTGTCATTTTAAATCTCTTGATGTTTAATCAAGAAAAACCATTGGCTTGTACATAAAGTGCAATTGGCATGTGGATAAAAACATCAAGAAAGGACTAAAAATGCCTCTTATAAAAATTTTTGCAACATGAGAGATTGAAAATATAATGATGGCACCGCTTTTCTCCTACACCTTCAACCTCGTTTGAGACGTGTAAGGAAACAAAGTTTATTAATTCAATATGTATGTGAAGGCTTATGATGAGAGAAGTTTACTCTGTTCGGAGTTATTATTTAATATATTAATAATTTATCATGATAAATCAATATGTTATTTAATCATTAACATACTTCAGTATTGAGCAGATGAACGCTATTCAATGGAGTATTTTTTAAAATTGGTAAGACATTTGATAAGACTAAAAATATTCAACAAGAGTCCTGATTCGCAATAATTGGAAAATATATCTTAATCTTCTATTCCCAAATCTCTGTTTAGGTACTTCTTACCTTTAAAAGGATATCGATAATCAACAGATTATGATTTTGTGGTGAAGAAGGATTTAAATTTTGCCTTTTAAAATATAAAGTGTCAGTTAAACAGCTCCTTTTTTATTTCTGTGTAAAGCATAAAAAATGATCTCTTTTCATTGTTATATAAAGTAAAACTTTATAATCCAACAAATGATTAAAAACGCATAATGGTAGCATTAAAGCAAGAAACGTGCTACTGGAACAATGGTTACAGAGCATATAAACCTTTTAAATTGATTTCACATTCTCGTTATAACTAATTCTCTTGATAAAAGAGCTGATCACTGATCCTTTTGGTGGAGCTAAGCGGGATCGAACCGCTGACCTCTTGCATGCCATGCAAGCGCTCTCCCAGCTGAGCTATAGCCCCTATAAAAACAAATTTTCCCAAAAGAACAATATATAATCCCAACTTTCTAAAGCGAGAAAAATTGAAGATCAAGAAGAATTTGCATTTAATGGAAAAGATATTTTCTGTTACTTTTCTTAAGCATCATCATCATTAGAAACACTGCCTCCGAGAATATCAGTAACGTCATCATCCTCATCGTCATCATCATGAGATAAAAATGTATCATCGTCATCACCGAGGTCTACATCACCATCTTCCAAATCAGGAAGATCGTCGTCTTTAGAATCCTCATCAACTTCTTCAAGAAGCATAAAAGCAGATTTTTCAAGTGCTGTATCAAGCTCTTCAGTATCAACTTCTTCTTCGTTGTTTGCTTCAGCTGCCGCAACCTCAAAATAAGAACGCGGATAAGAAATTCCTGTATAGAGCGATACAATAGGATCGCGATTTAGATCGTAAAATTTTTTTCCTGTTTCTGGATCAACACGTTTAGTTCCAAGTTCTTGTTTTGCCATAAACCGTGCCTCTTTGATTAACTACTATTCCATTAAAAGATAAATTTTACAGTGCTTAATCGAAAAGTAATGCCTTTGTCAAAGATAAATACACTGTTCCACAGTGATTTTTTCATGACGTTCTTTAAAGCGTGTGCTAAAGGATGCATAATTTCATAAAAGTTAGATAGAATTAAATAGAATTTCCATGCAAAAAGCAATCCCTATAACTGCCTATAAGTCGAGTAATCTCTCTGGAAAAATTCAAATACCAGGAGATAAATCAATCTCCCATCGTTCTCTTATATTGGGAGGATTAGCAAGTGGTGAGACATATATCCACGGATTACTTGAAAGCGCTGATGTACTCAATACAGCTGCTGCTATGCAAGCTATGGGCGCCTGTATTATTAAAAAAGATGACGTTTGGATCATACGAGGAACAGGGAATGGTTGCCTCTTATCTGCGCAAAAACCTTTAGATTTCGGCAATGCTGGAACAGGTGCTCGTTTGGTTATGGGAATGGTTGGCCCCTATCATATGAAAACGACCTTTATCGGAGATTCCTCTCTCTCTAAACGTCCAATGGGACGTATCCTTGATCCGCTGCGTCTCATGGGGGTTGAAATTGAGGCAACGCACGACGATCACCTTCCTTTAACACTTTATGGACCGAAAATGGCTAATCCGATTCGCTACCGTGTTCCAATAGCTTCCTCCCAAATTAAATCAGCAGTTCTGCTTGCTGGACTCAATACCGCCGGCATTACAACTGTTATTGAACCGGTTCTCACACGAGATCATACGGAAAAAATGTTAAAAGCATTCGGTGCGCAACTTGAAATAGAAAAAGATAACGAAGGTGCGCGTTTGATTCATCTTAATGGTCAACCCCATCTTACTGGGCAAACGATTCATATTCCGGGGGATCCTTCTTCTTCTGCTTTTCCAATTATCGCAGCTCTTCTTGTAGAAGACTCTGATATCACCATTGAAAATGTTTTGATAAATAACTCTCGAATAGGACTTATCGAAACATTGTGGGAAATGGGTGCTCAAATTGAATTTTTGAACCGACGTCAAACAGGTGGAGAGGATGTTGCTGATCTACGGATAAAATCATCGGTCCTTAGAGGCGTTACGGTGCCCAAAGAACGTGCTCCATCGATGATTGATGAATATCCTGCTTTGGCAGTAGCAGCAGCCTTTGCAGAAGGTAAAACAGTTATGCTAGGAATTGAAGAATTGCGTGTAAAAGAATCAGATCGACTGTCTGCTGTTGCTCAAGGATTAAAAATTAATTGCGTAGACTGTGAAGAAGGTCAAGATTTTCTTGTTGTTTATGGGAACGGTTCTACCAAAGGTTTGGGCGGTGGACATGTCTCCACACATCTTGATCATCGAATTGCTATGTGTTTTCTCATTTTTGGGCTTGTGTCAGAAAAACCTGTTACCATTGATGATAAACGAATGATTGCTACGAGCTTTCCAGAATTTATTCCTTTTATAAAACAACTTGGGGGAAAAATCGTTTGAAGCCTTTTGTTATCGCCATTGATGGACCTGCTGCCTCAGGCAAAGGAACCTTAGCACGTAAAATTGCTGCACATTATCGCCTTCGTCATCTCGATACTGGTCTTACTTATCGTAGTGTTGCTCATACGCTTTTACAACAAAATTTAGCTCTTAATGATGAAAAAAATGCTCTTATTTATGCTAAAGAACTTGATTTTAATACCTTAAATCCTTCTCTTCTTTCTTCTCATGAACTTGGTGAAGCGGCTTCAAAAATAGCAATTAACCCTGCTGTACGCAAAATTCTTGTCGAAAAACAACGCAACTTTGCTAAAGTTTTGCCCGGCTGTGTGCTTGATGGGCGTGATATCGGAACGATTGTTTGTCCTGATGCCGATATCAAGTTTTATATTCTAGCCAATGTTCAAACACGCGCCAAACGCCGCTACCAAGAGATTTTAAAAAAAGGTGTTCAAGCAAATTATCATGAAATCCTAGCTCAACTTGAACAACGCGACAGTCGCGATATAACGCGCAAACAAAGTCCACTAAAACCAGCAAAAAACGCCCACTTGCTTGATACGTCAGAATTGAGTATAGAAGCAACATTTGAAATTGCATGCAGTTTTGTTGATCCAATCATAAAAATGCATATAATTGGATAAATTCGTTAAGGTAACTTCCAGCCTAGCGCTAACTTTTTTCCTTATTCAAGGAAAAGGCTAGGGAGTTACTTATGTTAACACTAACCTAGCGCTCATGCCTTATAATACAAGGTATATATTAGGAGTTCTTATGTCACAATACAATCCCACAACAGCGGATTTTGAAGCCCTTTTAACAGAATCTTTTCAAACTAATGATCTTAATGAAGGATCTGTTGTTAAAGGTCGTGTTATTGCAATCGAAAAAGACATGGCTATTATTGATGCTGGTCTTAAAGTCGAAGGACGTATTCCTCTCAAAGAATTTGGAGCTAAAGCAAAAGATGGTTCTTTGCAAGTTGGCGATGAAGTTGAGGTTTACATTGAACGCATTGAAAATGCGATGGGTGAAGCTGTTTTATCGCGTGAAAAAGCACGGCGCGAAGAAAGTTGGGTCCGTTTGGAGGAAAAATTCAATGCTGGTGCGCGCGTTGATGGGGTAATCTTTAGCCAAGTAAAAGGTGGTTTTACAGTCGATCTTGATGGTGCCGTTGCTTTCTTGCCTCGCAGCCAAGTTGATATTCGTCCCATTCGTGATGTTTCACCCCTCATGCATAATTCACAGTCCTTTGAAATTTTGAAGATGGATCGTCGTCGTGGCAATATTGTGGTCTCACGCCGCACTGTTTTAGAAGAAAGTCGCGCTGAGCAACGTTCAGAAATTGTACAAAATCTTGAAGAAAACCAAATCGTTGAAGGTGTGGTGAAAAATATTACAGATTATGGTGCCTTTGTTGATCTTGGTGGGATTGATGGTCTCTTGCACGTTACAGATATGGCATGGCGGCGTGTTAATCACCCATCTGAAGTGCTCACAATTGGCCAAACGATTAAAGTTCAGATTATTCGCATTAATCAAGATACGCACCGTATTTCTCTTGGAATGAAGCAGCTTGAAAGTGATCCTTGGGAAAGCATCAGTGTCCGGTATCCGATTGGTAAAAAAATTACGGGTGCTGTTACCAACATTACTGATTACGGTGGTTTTGTTGAAATTGAACCAGGAATCGAAGGGCTGATCCATGTTTCTGAAATGAGCTGGACAAAGAAAAATGTTCATCCTGGAAAAATTCTGTCTACATCACAAGAAGTAGAAGTGGTTGTTCTTGAGATTGATCCTTCTAAACGGCGTATTTCTCTTGGCTTAAAACAAACATTTGAAAATCCATGGGAAGCTTTTGCCAATAAATTTCCTGTCAATTCGCAAATTGAAGGAGAGGTTAAAAATAAAACAGAATTTGGTCTGTTTATTGGGCTTGAAGGCGATGTTGACGGTATGGTTCATTTGTCTGATCTTGATTGGAACCGTCCTGGTGAACAAGTTATTGATACTTACAATAAAGGCGATATCGTTAAAGCTGTGGTCCTTGATGTTGACATTGAAAAAGAGCGCATTTCTCTTGGAATTAAGCAGCTTTCCAGCGATAAAGTTGGAGAAGCAGCTGCTTCTGGCGAATTGCGAAAAGGTGCAGTTGTAACATGCGAAGTGATTGCTGTTAACGACAATGACATTGGTGTGAAATTGATTGACCACAACCTTGAGACAACCATTCGGCGTGCTGATCTCGCGCGTGATCGTGATGAGCAACGTCCTGAGCGTTTCGCAATTGGGCAAAAGGTTGATGCTCGCATCACAGCATTTGATAAAAAAACACGTAAAATTTCAGTATCGATTAAAGCTTTAGAAATTGCAGAGGAAAAAGAAGCTGTTGCACAATATGGTTCTACAGATTCAGGTGCTTCTCTTGGTGATATTCTGGGTGCAGCTTTGAAAAAACAAGAACAAGATTAATCATCAATCATTAAAGTTGGTGTTATTATTAAGGTCACTCATTAGGAGTGACCTTTTTATTTTCTAAAAAAAATTGTCTGCTTATTTTTAAATTATTGAAACAAAAATTATAAATGCTTGCAAATAAAAACAAAAAGTTTGTTTTTTGTCTAACAACGGTTCACTATTCAGATAAAATGCTTAAAATTTAAATAAAAAACAATGTAATTGAATAACAATGGAACACTATGACGTGCATAATACCTTTCATAAAGGGCTTTTTTTCTCAAAAAGAGAAAAAAGATCATTTTATTAATACGGATTTTCCTCTTCGTGCAATTTATAAGGTACAGGAAGATCTTTATAACTTAGGGCATGATATAGCTTCTGGTAAAGAAATTTTACTCCCTGAATATGAAGGAGTAGGAGATTTTCGCAAGAGATTGAATGAAAATGCTAAAGTTATTCTTCATGCTTTTCATACCAGTGATTTTGCTGCCCGAAATGATGAAACCATCGCACCGTCTGCTCAATGGCTCATTGATAATCATTACACCATTGATAAAACCATACAAAAGCTGCGTCGTAATCTACCCAAATCCTTCATAAAGCAACTTCCTCTTTCTACACATAAAGCCGGAATACCACGAATTTTTGCTTTAACTTGGCTTTATATTGCGCATACCGATAGCAGCTTTTCACAAGAGACACTCACTGCTATGACCAACGGATTTCAAGAAGTTTGTGCGCTCACAATTGGTGAATTGTGGGCTCTTCCTTCTGTTATGCAAATGCTGCTCATTGAAAATGTCCGTCGTCTTTCAGTACGTATCGAAAAAGCGCGACATATGCGCCATCTTGCTAGTCAAGTAGCTGATAAAATTTCTCTTGTAGAAAATAAAACAAATCTACACTCTCTTTTTACGCAGTATAAACCATTTACTGTTGATTCAACTTTTTCAGCACATTTATTCTATCGTCTGCGCAGTGCATCTGTCGATTCAACCGTAGCATTAACTTGGCTTGAAAAGCAATTGAAAAGCCAAGGCAGTAGCTTAGAGATTGCAACAGCCGATGAACATACCCGACAAGCAGCAGATGGTGTGACCATGGGTAATATTATCCGTGCTCTTAAAGCTATAGATGATGTTGATTGGACAGCATGGTTTGAAACAGTGAGTTGTGTCGATTCTATTTTGCGTAAAAATAGTGATTTTTCTGAAATTGATGCTCACTCACGCAATATTTATCGACAAGTCATTGAAAAAGTTTCTCGCTTTTCGCCTCTTAGTGAACTGGAAGTTGCACATAAAGTTGTAGAAATGGCAAATTCCACTTCTAAAGATATGCCTCATCATTCTTATGTGGGGTGGTACCTTGTTGATGATGGTCGTGGCATATTTGAAAAGGCTTGTGGATATAGCCCGCCTTTTTTCATAAAATGGACACGCACTTCTTGTTGCTCAAAATTGAGAGTTATTGCTGTGCCTGTCTCTTTTCTGACGCTCACTCTTTTGCTGGTAATTTACGCCCTTTTACAGCTATCTGGCATGACACAATGGATGTCTTTTTGCTTTACTGGATTGGCGCTTTTTCCTGCTATCGATGCTGCTTTTGCTTTATTTAATACTGTTGTTTCGTGGTTTGTCCCATCAAGACAGCTCATTGGTTATGAATATAAAGAAGGTATTCCCGAACATGCACGGACAATGGTTGTTGTGCCTACTTTAATGACATCACACGATGATATTGATGAGCAAGTGCACAATCTTGAAGTGCACTATCTTTCTAATCCTAAAGGAGCCATTCATTTTGCACTCATTACAGATTGGGTGGATGCTCCATTAAAAGAAAAGCAAGATGATCTTGATTTATTACACTATGCGCAAAAGAATATTGATAAACTCAATAATCGTTATCATCGTGATGAACTTCCTCTTTTTTTCCTTTTACATCGCCGACGCCTTTATAATACAAGCGAAAAATGTTGGATGGGATGGGAACGAAAGCGGGGAAAACTTCATGAACTCAATCGGCTTTTAAGAGGCGATAAAAACACGAGCTTTTATCCTCCCAGTCCACATCTTCCTCTGGACTGTCGTTTTGTTATGACGCTGGATTGTGATACACGTCTTACTCCAGAGAGCGTCACAAAACTTGTTGGAAAGCTTAACTATCCACTCAATCATCCCGTTTTTGATCCGCAAAGTGGAAAGATTATAAAAGGCTATAGCATTTTGCAACCGCGCATTATTCCTTCGCTTACAACAGGAAAAAAAACATCAATTCTCCAACGGGTTTTTTCTACCAACCGTGGTATTGATCCTTATGTTTTTGCTGTTTCTGATACTTATCAAGATCTTTTAGGAGAAGGTACCTTTATTGGTAAAGGTCTTTATAATATTGATGCATTTGAACAAGCACTTGATGGCAAAATTAAAGAAAATACTATTCTTAGTCATGATCTCTTAGAAGGGGGATATGCTCGCACTGCTCTAGTAAGTAGCATAGAAGTCATTGAAGACTATCCAACCACTTATAATATTGATGTTATGCGTTATCATCGTTGGATCCGCGGTGATTGGCAGCTTTTGCCTTATCTTTTTTCCCACCGTCAAATAAGTTCCGTGACGCGTTGGAAAATGCAGGATAATTTACGTCGTTCTCTTACGCCACTTATGTGGTTAATCGCAGCATTTGTAGGATGGACTCTTTTGCCATTAAAGAGTGCAATCGTCTGGCAACTATTCTTGTTGTTTAGCGCTTTCATTTCACCCATTCTATGTGTATTAAAAACGCTTGTCTCATCTAATATAGATCATTCTTTGCGTGGACATTTTCAATTAATTGGGAACAAAATTGCTTTTACAAGCGCTGATATATTTCTTAAAACGACGTTTCTTGCTCATTCAGCGTATTTTATGACCGATGCGATTATTCGTACACTCTATCGTATGACGATTTCAAAACAGCATCTTCTTGAATGGAAAACTTCTGCTGCAACAAAATCAATGCCCAATAGTTTGCGTTTCTATGTTTTTACAATGGCACCAGCATCACTTATTGGTATTCTTACTATAGCACTCCCTCTTTTTTCTGATAGTTTTGCAAGCTTGGTTGCTTTACCTTTTGGGATAGCATGGTTTTTTTCACCCTTCATTGCTTGGATTGTGAGTCAACCTTCAACTTTTCAAGATAGCCTTTATCTTTCTTCAAAAGATGAAAAAAAACTCCGTTCTATTGCACGGCGGACATGGCTTTATTATGCAACCTTTGTCAACGAACAAAACAACTATTTGCCTCCCGATAATTTTCAAGAAGATCCTGAACCTCTTGTTGCTCAACGTACATCGCCTACGAATATTGGGGTTTATCTCCTTTCTATAATTGCTGCACGTGATTTTGGTTGGATTGGTTTTGAAGAGACCATTACCCGTATTGAATGTACATTACGCTCTCTTGCAAAAATGGAAAAGTTCCGCGGTCATCTCTATAATTGGTATGAAACGGATACACTCAGGCCTCTTTTGCCTACTTATGTATCAACCGTTGATTCAGGAAATCTTGCCGGTCATTTGGTAACACTCTCTTCTGCCTTAAATGAATGGGCTGAAAAACCTCATGTTTTTTTTCAAAGTGATCGAGAAGGCTTATCGGATGTTCTTGCTATTCTTGAAGAAACTGTCAGAGAAATTCCAGATCATCAACCCAGTTTACGCTCTTTACGCCAAAAAATCGAAGAAAACATCACTCGTTTTCATGATTCTATCTTCACTTTTATAGAACAAGAAAATACGATTCTTTCTCACATCATAGATCTTTCACTTGCAGCCCATGATATTGTGCACTTAGTCGGTGAACTTGACCACAAAATTCAAACGATAGAATCTGCTCGTGCGCTTTCTTGGGCTAAATGCCTTATCGACACCTGTAACGCTCATCATCATGATGCGACTGCTCATTGTGATACTGAAAAATTATGTAAAAAACTAAACAGGTTGGCTATAGCGGCACGGCAAATAGCTTTTGACATGAAATTTGACTTTTTAGAACAGCCTAAACGGCACCTTTTATCCATTGGATATCGTGTGCAAGAAAACAAACTCGATGAAAATTGTTATGACCTACTTGCTTCAGAAGCACGTCTTGCAAGCTTTTTTGCCATCGCAAAAGGAGATATAAAACTTAAACATTGGTTTCGTCTTGGTCGACTTCTCATCCCCATAGGTGGAAAAGGTGCGCTCCTATCATGGTCTGGATCAATGTTCGAATATCTTATGCCATCTCTCGTAATGCATGAACCTTTAGGGTCTCTCCTAGATCAAACAAATCGATTGATTATTCGTTGTCAAATACAATATGCCCATAAACGGGAATTGCCATGGGGTATTTCAGAAGCCGCATTTAATGCTCGCGATCATTTAATGAATTACCAATACGCTCATTTTGGTGTTCCAAACCTCGGACTCCAACGTGGTCTTTCACGCAATGCTGTCATTGCTCCCTATGCCAGCCTTCTAGCGGCACAATATGCTCCTGCTTGCGCTGTCGCTAATTTAAAACGACTCCGTGATCTTGGAGCTTTAGGAACATATGGTTATTATGACTCTGTTGATTTTACTCCAACACGTGTGAAAACAGGGGAAAAATACGCCATTGTACGCAATTATTATGCGCACCATCATGGCATGTCTATCCTTGCTCTTAACAATGTTATTTTTCAAGGGCGAATGCGTGATCGTTTTCACCGTGATCCCGTTATTGAAGCAACACAATTGCTCTTACAGGAAAGAGCGCCTCATCTCATTCCTATTATTCATACCAAAGCTGTTAATCGTATGCGCAATAAGTCTCAAGAATTTGACGCAGCCCCTTTGCGCATTATTACAAACCCGTTACTCAAACCACGAGCAACTTTACTTTTGTCTAATGGCTTTTATTCTACCATGTTAACAGCGAATGGTTCTGGTTACAGCCGTTGGCACGATTATGCGATTACGCGCTTTATTCCTGATGCAACAGAAGATCAACAAGGTACTTTATTCTTCTTACGTGATACGCATAGTGGACGGTGGTGGTCTGTTACTGGTGAGCCAACACGTGTTATTGAAGAAGACGCTGTCAGCATTTTTACAGATGAAAAGGCTGAATATACAAAAATGGTTGATGGTATTAAATCAACACTTGAATGTCTTATTACATCTGAAGGATGTGGCGAAGGTAGACGTATTCAACTGATGAATACGACAAATAAAGACCGACTCATTGAAGTGACTTCTTATGGTGAATTAGCACTTGCCACAATGGATACAGACCAAGTTCATCCTGTTTTTTCCCGTATGTTTATAGAAACAGAAATTACTGAAGAAGGTAAAACAATTTTTGTCAAAAGGCGCAAACGCTCGCCTAGTGATCCTGAAATCTATGTTGCCCATTTTGTTTCTAGTACAACAGATATTCTCCAAGAGACAGAAGCTGAAACAGATCGCTCTCTGTTTATTGGGCGGGGGCGATCTATTCATCGTCCTGCTGCATTTGATCAAAATGCTCGTTTCAATAACAGTCAAGGTTGTGTTCTAGATCCTATTATGTCATTGCGATGCCGTATAAAAATTCCAGCCCATGGCAAAGCAGAACTTATTTTTTGGACTTTTGCTGCACATACAAAAGAAGCGTTAAATAATCATATTAAACATTATCGACAACCTGATATGTTTCAAAAAGAACTTTCAATGGCATGGACGCGCTCACAAGTTGCACTGTATCAGAGTGGAACCCAGCTTAAAGAAGCTATTATCTATCAAAAATATGCAACACCGCTTATCTATCCAGAACGAACGTGGCGTCTTCCTTCTGAAATATTAGCAAAAACGCTAGGAAAACAGTCTGATCTTTGGCCCATGTCTATCTCAGGAGACAATCCACTCTGTCTTCTTAGGTTAAATAACGAGGGAAATATAGCTGTACTGCGCGAACTCCTTAAAGCACACGAATATTGGTATATGCGTGGACTCATTGTTGATCTGGTCATTCTTAATGAACAAACATTTTCCTATATACAAAGTACACAACGCGCTCTTGAGTGGGTCTGTGAATCTTATTATCACCATACGCAAAAAGCAGATGAACGCCAACATATTTTCATGCTTCGACGCGATCAAATGAGTGAACAGAGTTTTAAAACGCTTCTTGCATCAGCGCGTATCGTTCTTGATGCCCAAAATGGTTCTTTATCTGAACAACTTAAACGACTTGATAAGAATGATTTTAATCTCACAATTCGTAAAAATTATCAAGAATCTTATAATCAATTAGACTTGCCGAGATATAACGAAGGAAAGCAATTTACAACACAAACTGAACAGAATCTTTTTTCTTCCATTGGTCTTATTAGCCAACAAAAACCCTCCTCTTTTCTCCCAAATGGAGAAGATCTCAGATATTGGAATGGTTATGGTGGTTTTAATCAGCATAATCATTATGTAATACGTCTTCGTGGACGTACCACCACACCGCATCCGTGGATTAATGTTATTGCTAATCACAGATTTGGTTTTCATGTCTCTGCTGAAGGTGCAATTTTTACTTGGGCTAACAATAGCCGCGATTATCAACTAACTCCTTGGGTGAATGATCCAACGTCTAACCGACCAGGAGAAGCTCTTTATCTGGTTGATCGCCAGTCTTTAAAACGTTTTTCACCTGTTTCTACTGTTGAATGTGATGAAAATATTGTCTATGAGGCTTGTCATGGGTTTGGATTCTCAACTTTTAAATCGACACATTCAGAAATCGCATTGGAACTGACCCATACACTTGATCCCGAAAAGCCTATTCGCTTTTCACGTCTTATTCTTACGAATGAAGGGAAAAAACCACGCAGTTTACGCCTTTATAATTATGTTGAATGGGTTTTAGGAAATGTCCGTACAAAATATGCCCCCTTTATTGTTTCCTCTTATGAGGCCAGATGGGGTGCATATTTTATTCAAAATCCCTATCACATCGAGAAATCTCAACAAGTTACATTTTTATCAGCATCCGAAATGCCAACCAGCACGACGACCAATCGCGCTGAATTTATTGGTGCAACGGGAACCGTAACACGTCCAAATGCGATCCGTAAAGCCGCTGCTCTTTCAAATACCATTGAAGCAGGATGTGATCCTTGTTCAGCATTCGCCTATGATATTGATCTTCAACCAGGGCAAACAAAAGAAATCATCTTCTATCTTGGCAGTGCTGAAAATAGGCAAGAAGCTGAAAAATTACTCAATCAAGTACGTGCAAGTGATTTTGAAATTCAGCTCACAAAACAAAAACAGCAATGGAGTGATTTTGTTTCTCCTTTCCAAGTCAAAACACCTGATGCTTCTTTTAATCTTATGGCCAACCATTGGCTTCCTTATCAAATCTACGCATGCCGCATCATGGCACGCGCAGGCTTTTACCAAGCGAGTGGTGCATTTGGTTTTCGTGACCAGTTACAAGATAGCTTGTCTTTGTTATTGCTGGAACCACAATTAGCACGTGAACAATTGTTAAATGCAGCAGCGCACCAATTTCTTGAAGGTGATGTGCAACATTGGTGGTTGCCTGACACAAATGCTGGTGTTCGCACATACATTTCTGATGATATCGTTTGGCTTGCATATGCAACAGCTCTTTATGTCACTACCACTGGTGATGACGCTTTTCTTGATACGCTCATTCCTTTTATTGAAGGTGATGTTCTCAAAAGTGGGCAACAGGATGCTTATTTTCAACCCACCCAATCCCCAAAGGTTGCAACAGTTTATGAACATTGTGTTTTAGCTTTAGACCTTGCCATTAAACGCTGCGGACCACATGGTCTCCCTCTTATTTTAGGTGGGGATTGGAATGATGGCATGAATTTGGTAGGTGTGGAAGGAAAAGGTGAAAGCATTTGGTTAGGATGGTTTCTTGGGTACACATTACAAGCATTTATCCCTTTAGCCAAAAAACGTGGTGATAACAGCCATATGCAAATATGGAGTACACACCTTGAACATTTAACAAAATCCCTAGAGGAAAACGGTTGGGATGGTGCTTGGTATCGACGTGGTTATTTTGATGATGGAACACCTCTTGGCTCTAAAATCAATGATGAATGCCAAATTGATACCATTGCTCAATCTTGGGCTGTCATTTCTCAAATGGCATCGCCGGAACGTCAAAAACAAGCAATGACATCAATGCTGGAACAGCTCTATGATAAAAAAAGCGGACTCATTCGCCTTTTTTGGCCGCCTTTTGATAAAAGTACGCTCGAGCCTGGTTATATAAAAGGTTATCCTCCAGGCATTCGAGAAAATGGTGGTCAATACACGCATGGTGCCATTTGGAGTATTTTTGCGTTGGCTGAAATGGAACAAAACGATAAAGCTTATGCTTTATTTTCTATGATAAACCCAATTACCCATGGACAAGATCCTGAAATTTATCGTGTTGAACCTTATGTGATGGCCGCAGATATTTATGCTGTTGAACCACGATGTGGTCAAGGCGGTTGGACTTGGTATACAGGTTCAGCCGGTTGGTTTTATCGCGCCGCAACACAAGCTATTCTTGGAATACAGCGTCAGGGAGACCTATTATTTTTGCAGCCACATTTACCCTCTATTTGGCCAAAATATGAAGCAACAATGAAGTTTTATGATGCCGTTTATAGCATTAAAGTAAAATGGGGACCTAAAAATATGCTCTATGTTAATAGCAAAGAATATACCGAAGTTCATACAGGGATAAAGTTACAAAAAACAGGTCAGCATGAAATTATACGTATTGTCAAATCTTAAAGATGAAAGACGAAAAAAGAGAGCAAACTTTTTTATTCTTTCCCAAAACTGTGGAGTTGTTATATTGCACCGCCTATATTAGCCGTGTTGGTGCATAATATTTTAGATTTTATGAAACTGAAAGAAAAAGGTTATGAATCATCCGGATATTGCTAGACGTGTTTACAATCACACTTGGAAACTTGATCCCATTATTCGTTCACTTCTCGATACGGATTTTTATAAACTTCTAATGGTGCAGATGATTTGGGGGTTATATCCTAATGTTAATGTTACTTTTTCCCTCATAAATCGCTCTAAAACAATACGTCTTGCCGATGATATTGATGAGAGTGAATTACGTTCTCAACTTGATCATGCTCTTAGTTTGCGCTTTACAAAAAAAGAAATGATTTGGCTTGCTGGTAATACATTTTATGGACGCAAACAAATTTTTGAACTGGATTTTCTTCAGTGGCTTGAGAATTTTCAACTCCCAGAATACGAACTCACCCGTAAAGATGGCCAGTATATTCTTCATTTTTATGGTTCGTGGGCTCATAGTTCTATGTGGGAAATTCCAGCTCTTGCTATTATAAGTGAATTACGTTCACGTGCTGCTCTCAGAAAACTAGATCGTTTTGCTCTTGATGTACTTTATGCGCGTGCTAAAGCAAAAATGTGGAGTAAAGTTGAACGTCTCAAAAAATTGCCTGATATTAAAATATCTGACTTTGGGACAAGGCGCCGCCATTCTTTTTTATGGCAGCGCTGGTGTGTGGAAGCATTAAAAGAAGGCATTGGCAATTCTTTTACTGGAACTTCTAATGTTCTTCTTGCCATGGATACGGATTTAGAAGCTCTTGGAACCAATGCACACGAATTGCCTATGGTTATTGCGGCTCTCAGCAACAACGATGATGAATTACGCAGAGCTCCGTATCAAGTCTTGCAAGATTGGAACCGTTATTATGGTGGAAATCTTCTCATTGTTTTACCTGATACCTTTGGTACAGAAGCATTTTTACGCAATGCACCAGATTGGGTCGCTGATTGGACGGGTTTTAGACCCGATAGTGCTCCCCCTATTGAAGGTGGCGAACGTATTATTCAATGGTGGAAAGAAAAAGGAAAAGATCCATGCAAAAAACTTTTAATTTTTTCTGATGCTCTTGATGTTAATACAATTGAAAAAACCTATCATCATTTCCATGATAGAGTACGCATGAGTTTTGGATGGGGCACGGATCTTACCAATGACTTTACAGGCTGTGCACCTCAGGAAATCGAAACTCTTGACGCTCTTTCCCTTGTTTGTAAGGTGACTCATGCCAATGGTCGACCAGCTGTAAAACTTTCAGATAATCCTGAAAAAACGATCGGTGATTCAAAAGAAGTACAACGTTATCTTAATTTTTTCGGTAATAAAAACCGAGTTTCTAGACCTATAAAGATATAGTTTCCAGCTTTTTAAAACGGATATATTGACTCATCATATTTTCTATAAAGTTGATCTCTCTAAGGATGAGGGTTTTTAGCCCTTGCTGGTTTGTAAAAAGTTTGACTGCTTGTCGAACCGATTCCTCTTGACTTTCCACACATGCGATTTACTGACGTAAGACTCGACAGATAGGATTTCAAAATATTCACTACGCATTAAAATATTTAACATGCCAAGGAGGTTTATATGCCTTATATCTTTGTCATAAATAATTTTGTTTATGGCATGGCTACTATGATTTTGCATGTTAAATGAAAGCGCACGAACATTTTGTTTCATATGCATCTTGGATATGGAGAGGTTATATTTAAAACTTGAAAGAAAATTCCTTCTCTCAATAGTTCTTATAAATAAGTTAAAGTTTAAAAGAGTATCTCATAACGCCTTTTCTATCCCTATGAAGATGGACGCGTTACAATGTAAATAGCAATCAACAATAATATAACTGTAACGAGTAAAGAAATCCATAAAGGAGGATGTATCATCACAAAAAAGGATAAAAATCCCCCCGTCATACTCATCACTGCAAAAATTTTAACAAATGGAGAGATAGCTTTTTTCTCTTCCCATCGTTTAATAGGGGGACCAAAAATACGATGATTATTCAACCATTGATGAAAACGTGGAGAAGAACGCGTAAAACACCATGAGGCAACCAATAAAAAAGGCACAGTTGGCATAATAGGTAATACGATACCGATAATACCTAATATAACCATTGCCCACCCTGCTATATAATAACAGATACGCAAAGGGTGTGATATCTTGAAATCTTTTTTCATTTTCTCGTACTATTTCCTCTACGTAAAACCCTATACAAAAACATTGTATCTATTTTCTTTACTGTTTGCATGTTTGAGTGCGCAATCACTTTCTACCACGTCATGTGTAAGCATCTCTGCTGTCGTAAGTTCCTTGAAAATACCGAATGGTTTACGCAATATGATAATCACTTTAAATGATTTCAAGAAATGAGAAGAGATTTTAGAAGAACAAAAAATAAAAAGGCTGCAGAATAAATCAATGCAGCCTCTTAATTAAGAATGCAGTCTTGGGGGGGGGGAGAATATATACTGCATTCACTTGCTAGACTTTAGGAGGAAAATAATCTAGCAGCTGGACTTCTAATTAAAATAGGCATGAGAAACAATATATAAAAATGCATGGCTGATATGCATGAGTTTTATCACTTTTAAGTTTCTTGAACAGTGTTTCGACGAAAGAAAATCATCATGAAAATGGCAATAAAAATCAACGTCAAGATCAACACAATTGTGGAAGCAGAGTCAGAGCCGATAAATAAGCTGAGATAAATCCCTAAAAAACCAGAAAAAGATGCAATAAGTATCGCGATTATTAACATAAAGGAAAATCGCTTCGTAACAAGAAAGGCAATTGCTCCCGGCGCTATTAGTAAAGAAATAACAAGTACAATTCCAACAGCTTTCAAGGCTGCAACAATTGTAAGAGAAATCATCGTTAGAAGGGTATAGTGGAGTAGAGATATTGGTAACCCCATTGCACGACCTTGAATTGAATCAAAAATATACAGCATAAAGTCACGCCATTTTGCTGCTAAAATAAGAGTGACAATAGTAGAAATAATCGCTGTCTGCGTAATATCAAGCCAGTTAACACCCAAGAGATTACCAAATAGAATATGATTCAAATCTAAGCTACTATAAATAGAGGTGGCTAAAACAAGCCCCAAACCAAACATCGAAGAAAAAACCACGCCCATCACTGTGTCCTGTTTTATACGGCTGTTGCTTCCTAAAAAACCCGTTAATAGCGCACACACCATTCCTGCAACAAAAGCACCGCACGTAATCAAAGTCATTGTAACATTAGCTGGACGCATATGCTGAAACCAAGCAAATGGCAAAGAAGTCAAAAATGCTATCACCCATGGTGTTGTCATATAACCAACAACAACACCTGGAAAAACTGCATGGGAAATGGCATCACCTAACAGTGCCCATCCTTTTAAAATAAGAAAGCAGGAAAGCATCGCCATTGGAACAGAAAGAATCATGACAATAAGCATACCCTTAAGCATAAAAGAAAATTGAAACGGAAGCAGTAATTGATCAATCATGATAATATCACACCCTTTTTTGCCGCATTTATACGTAAGCGTGCAGCAATAAACCCGTGTTTAGGAGCAAAAATAAAAGCCAAAATAAATAAAAATGCCTGAAAAAGTACAACAACTCCCCCTGTTTGTGCATTCAAAAAATAACTTACATAAACACCCAAGACACTTGTGAAGGTTCCAATTACAACTGCAATAATCAAGACATTTACGAAACGATCACTTAAAAAATAGGCTGTTGCTCCAGGCGTTACGACAAGACAAATGACCAAAAACGCTCCAACTGTTTGCATAGCAGCAACAGTACAAGCGGCCAGCAATGTGAAAAAGAGAATTTTTAAAAACTTTACGTTTAATCCAATGGCATGTGCATGTGTTTCATCAAATAACGAAACAAGAAGATCTTTCCATTTCAAAAGCAATATAAGCAAAGAAAAAAAGCCGATGAAAGCCAATTGTAGAATATCTGATGAACTGACGGCTAAAATATTTCCCAAAACAATCGTATCAATATTAACAGCCATTGGTTTTAATGATTTAAGAAATAACCCAAAGGCAAAAAAGGAAGAAAAAATGAGCCCAATAATGGTATCTTCTTTCAGTTTTGTTCGCTGATTAAAAAAGAGCATTGCTGCTGCCGCAAGACCACCAGAAAAAAAAGCTCCAACTGAAAAAGGTAAGCCTAGAAGGTAAGCCCCGGCTACACCAGGAACAATAGAATGAGAAAGTGCGTCGCCGATGAGTGACCAACCTTTTAACATCAAAAAAGCTGAAAGAAAGGCACAAACACAGCCAACTAATCCCGAAACCCACATGGCATTCACCATATATTGATAGCCCAATGGCTCAAGCAACCAAGAAATCATGCAACGTGCTCCACTCTTTCAGTATTCTCACAAACTGCAGACTGCTTTCCTTCCATGAAAATATTATTTTTTTTCGTGTCTTGAAGATCAAAAATATGGTGGTGCAAAGATCCTCCAAAAGTTTTTTCCAGATTTTGCTTTGTAAAGATTTTTTCTGTTAATCCAGAAGCTAAAACCGTTCCTTTTATTAAAACCGTATGATCACAAAATTCACGAATAGAACCTAAATTGTGAGTTGAAACCAAGATTACTGCTCCTTCTTTACGAAGATCTTGTAATAAAGCAATGATTTTATCTTCTGTTGTAACGTCAACACCTGTAAACGGCTCATCTAATAAAATGGCTTTTGCTTGCTGTGCTAATGCGCGCGCCAGAAAAACACGCTTTTTCTGCCCACCGGAAAGTTCTCCAATCTGGCGCTTGGCAAAAGCCAACATATCAACACGTTCTAAGGCAACACGAACGGCTTCATAATCTCGTGCACGGGCATAGCGCAAGAAATTCATATGACCGTACCGTCCCATCAATACGACATCTTCAACCAGAACAGGAAAATTCCAATCAACATCTTCACTTTGAGGAACATAAGCAATAAGGTTTTTTTTCAAAGCCATATCAACGGGCAAATCAAACATGCGAATTTTTCCCTTTGAGGGGCGTACAAATCCCATAATCGCTTTAAATAATGTTGATTTACCGGATCCATTAACGCCAACCAATGCCGTAATAGACCCCTTTGGACTTTCAAAATTCACTTCGCGTAAAGCTGTATGCCCATTACGATAAGTTACCGTTATTCCTTGGGCAAAAATTCCACATTCCGTCATTGGCTTTTTGCTCCCTCTAATAAAGCATTGCTAATACGCCCACTCGTGATACGTAATAAATCAATATAAGTGGGGACCTCACCATTTTTCTCACTCAGAGAATCAACATAAAGAACACCACCGTATTTAGCTCCTGTTTCCCTTGCCACTTGTTTAGCAGGTGCTGGAGAAATTGTGCTTTCAGAAAAAACTGCATGGATATTGTATTTGCGAACCATATCAATAACATGCTTAACCTGTTGTGGTGTTCCTTGCTGGTCAGCATTGATGGGCCATAAATAAAGTTCTTTCAGATCAAAATCACGTGCCAAATAACTAAATGCACCTTCACTCGTTACAAGCCAACGCTTATCTTGAGGAACTGCTGCCAATTCCATTCTGATTGGATCAATTGTTGCACGAATCTTCTGTTTATAAACTTCAGCATTTTGTTTATAAATTTCTGCGTGTTCAGGATCATATTTTACAAAAGCATCGCGAATATTATCAACATAAATCAAAGCAGCGGTTGGTGACATCCATGCATGAGGATTGGGTTTACCGCTAAAGGGACCCTCACCAATTTTAATCGGTACAACGCCTTTTGAAACAACAACACTTGGAATATCCTTGATATTTTGAAAAAACTTTTCAAACCAAAGTTCTAACTCTAATCCATTCCATAATATAAGATTTGCGCCTTGCGCACGCATTAGATCACGTGGTGTAGGTTGGTATTCGTGAATTTCAGCACCTGGTTTTGTGATTGATTCAACATCTGCAGCATCACCTGCTACATTTCGCGCCATATCAGCAATGATGGTGAATGTTGTAACAGCTTTAAATTTACCAGCACATATCGCTAAATTGGGAGTAAAAAAAATAAAACTCCCCAAAATTATAACAAAAAACTTTTTTATATTCATTGATTTTTCTCTTTATTGCGAATGATTTGCATTATCATTTAGCAATAACAGTTATCATTCACATTTGCAATGAAGGATTCTTACAAAAAGAAACTTTTCAAGCTTTTTAAAAACAATTCTTTTTTGCCTTGAAAAAAAGCTGATGATTTTAAAGAAAAGTGCTTTGTTATTTTGCAAAGCATTTTATAAAAAGCGGAGATATTTTTCTAATTTATTGAAGTTTATGTTGTATGGTGATTGTATGCTCATAAAGTTTGTGTTTTTTGCACCCTATCAATCAACATCTTGTTCTAATGCAGCCATATGTTTAAGACAAATATTAAGATTCTTACGAGTTTTATAAATAGTGCTAGCTTTTATCTTCTAGAATAGAGCAAAAATATTACAATCTTATTTGAGTTTATCTTTTGAAACGGAAACGCAGCCTCTTTGGAAAAAATATGAAGATGCAAAATGAAACGATCTTCTAATTATCCTTCCTCTTTCATTCGGTTTTACATAAAATGAATTTTGAAAACCTAAAAGGTTTTAGTGTGGTATTTATAGCTTTAATAGATCAGTCAAGTTATTTAAAAAGCTGTTATGGGGTTTGTGCGACTTTCAAAAGAGGTTTTTCATTCATGGAATGCGTATTGTCTTATGTTTTTACACTTATTTTTCAATGAGATCACAACCTTCAGAGAAAACAGAATACTCAAAATAGAGCATTTATCATGTCATTCATGCGCTTGTTTTAATAAAACATCTCTCTTGTTATATTCATTTTACGGCAATGTCTGTGAGCCGTATAATATTCCATCAAGGGTATAAGATCCATTAGGCACCATCATTTACTTTACAAAATGGCCAATCAGTACCATCATTCTATTTGTCGATATCCAATGCGGCATTATTAATCCCTAATATTGCGACAGTATTTGGCATTTGAGAGCGTTTATAAGAAATATTTTTACTTCTTTTTTATGATTTTTACACAACCATTCTACTTGTAATGTGAAAACAAAGGATTTTGATTTATTCAAAAATGGCTTGAAATGATAATTTTTTCGATATTTGTAACTCTTATTTAACGTGAAAGGTGATAAATTATCATTATAAATCAATATATTGTGAAAATAACTGTCTTTCAAGAGATTCCATAGATCTCGAATACTTCAAAAAATAAAGGAGCACTCAAAAGTACTCCTATTTTATAAAATAATCTGACAAAAATATATTCAACAACGAAGACAAGCGCCTGTCGTTTTGGTGACATTTTCTACCACTTTTGCGGTAATTTCTTCTAGGTCTTTATCTGTCAAAGTGCGTTCAATCGGTTGAATAGCAATTTCAATGGCAACAGATTTTTTATCTTCACCAAGGCTTTGATCTTCAAAATGATCAAAAACCTGTACTGAATGAATAAGTTTTTTATCTGCTCCACTGGCAGCACGAACAATGAGAGAAGAAGCAACTGTTTTATCAACGATAAATGCAAAATCACGTCGTACCATTTGAAAAGGTGAGAGTTTCAAAGGAGAACGGCTTTTCGTTGTTTTTTTCTTTGGTTCTGGAATTCGATCTAGAAAAATTTCAAAGCCGCATAAAGGACCACTGACATCTAACGTTTCTAATGTAGCAGGATGAAGAACACCAAAAAAACCAAGAATAATCTTTGATCCAAGTTTTATGACACCTGAACGACCAGGATGATACCAATCCGGTACTCCAACTTCAATCTGCACTTTCCCAACATCTATGTCGCATGCTTCTAAGACAGCTAAAGCATCTGCTTTAGCATCAAAAACATCAACTGCGGTTGCATTTCCATTCCAAAAACGCCCAGCCCCTTTAAATTGCTCTGTTCCGCGACGAATTCCGCTAACAACACGCTGTTGTTTATCAGGGGTATCGCCTTCATAAATGTTAGAAACTTCAAACAAAGCAAGATCAGAAAAACCACGATCAGCATTTCTCTGTGCTGCCATAATCAAACCAGGTAAAAGGGAAGGACGCATTACTGACATATCAGCAGCAATAGGATTAACTAATTTAAGCTCTTCTTGACCTCCTCCAAAAGCAAGAGCTTGATTTTCAGAAATAAAAGACCATGTTACCGCTTCTTTCATACCACGTTGCACTAGAGCCAAACGTGTAGCACGTGAACGAATTTGTGCGCATGTTAAAATTTGATCTTTTCCTTCTGCAAAGTTTTCCAAAGGAATAGGTTTAATTTTATCTAACCCATAAATTCTCATAACCTCTTCCACCAAATCGGCTTTACCCATAATATCAGGGCGCCATGATGGTACTTTTACCGTAACGACTTCTCCTTTTCCTTCAACAAAAAATCCAAGTTTTGTTAAAATAGAGATGACTTTTTCAGGTTCTATTTCCAAATTTGTTAAACGTTTAATTTCAGCAAAAGGAAAAGCGATCTGTTTGATTTCTTGTTGCTGATAGCCAACGATCCTCTTTTTAGATACTTCACCACCACAAAGACGTAAGACCAATTCTGTTGCAATCTCAAGTCCTGTTTCTATAAAAGCCGGATCAACACCTCGTTCAAATCGATAACGTGCATCACTGATAAGACCTAATGTTCGCCCTGTTTGTGCAATGCTTCGCGCATCCCAAAGCGCTGATTCAATAATAACGCGATGTGTTTTTTCATCACAACTTGTTCTTTCACCGCCCATGATACCGGCAATCGAAACAACCCCCTCGTCATCTGCAATGACACAATTCTGAACGCCCAGATGATAGATTTTTCCGTTCAGTGCTTGAAGCTGCTCTCCCTCACGCGCGCAACGTACACACAAATTACCTTTAATTTTATCTGCATCAAAAACATGGAGTGGACGACCAAGGTCAAAACTGATGTAATTGGTCATGTCAACAAGCGCATTAATCGGTCTCAAACCAATTGCATTCAAACGTTGTTGCATCCACTGTGGTGATGCACCATTTTGAACATTGCGTACTTCACGCCAAGCAAAACCTAAACATAATGATGAATCTTGCGAAAAATCTAATGAAACATCGAGAGGCATTTCAAAAGCAGTATCAAATTTTGGTAAAGACAATTCTTTTAATTGTCCGATTCCTGTAGCGGCAAGATCACGTGCAATACCACGAACACCTGTGCAATCGGAACGATTAGGGGTCAAACCAATATCAATGACCGGATCATCTAAACCAGCATAAGCTGCAAATGAACCTCCAATAGGACTATCTTCTGGAAGTTCAATAATCCCGTCATGCTCATTTGATAATTCAAGCTCTGCTTGTGAACACATCATCCCAAAACTTTCAACACCTCGGATTTTTCCTACAGATAATGTTACATCAAGTCCTGGAATATAAGTGCCTGGTAGTGCTAGAACACCAACAAGACCTGCTCGTGCATTTGGTGCTCCACAGACAACTTGAACAGGTGTAGCAGTTCCTGTATCCACTGATAAAATTTGAAGTTTATCTGCATCAGGATGCTTTATTGCTGTTAAAACTTTTGCAATCACAAAACCTTTTAAAAAAGACCGATCATCAACGTGATCAACCTCAAGACCGATAGCAGTTAATTTTTCACAAATTTCATTCAAAGATGCATTTGTTTCTAAGTGATCTTTTAACCACGACAATGTAAACTTCATTTTAAAACCTCACATGAAAGCGATGACTAAGATCACACATTTTTATTAGGAAAAAAAGCAGGCATATCAAAGCAACGAAAGCCATAATGGTCTAACCAACGCAGGTCAGCATCAAAAAAAGCTCGCAAATCAGGCATACCGTATTTCAACATGGCAATACGATCAATGCCCATACCCCATGCAAAACCTTGATATTCATCTGGATCTAAACCAACATTTTTCAACACCTGGGGATGCACCATTCCGCATCCTAAAATTTCCAACCAATCCTGTCCTTCTCCGAACTTTACTTCTGAACCAGAACGATCACATTGAATATCTACCTCCATAGATGGTTCGGTAAAAGGGAAAAAGGAGGGACGAAAACGCATTTTTACAGAGGGAACTTCAAAAAATGCTTTACAAAAAGTTTCATGCAGCCACATCATATGAGCAATGGTGGAGGTTTTATCAATGACAAGACCCTCGACCTGATGGAACATGGGTGAATGTGTTGCATCCGAATCCATACGGTAAGTTTTTCCAGGAATAATGATCCGTATCGGTGCTTGTTGTTTTTCCAGTGTGCGAATTTGCACGGGTGATGTATGAGTCCGCAATAATTTTCGCTTCCCTGTATTATCAACATTAAAAAAGAAGGTATCATGCATTTCACGCGCTGGATGCCCTTCAGGAAAATTCAATGCCGTAAAATTATAATAGTCTGTTTCAATATCAGGTCCCTCTGCAAGAGAAAAACCCAACTTCGTATAAATGGCAATGATTGCCTCAATCACCTGTGAAATAGGATGAATACGCCCCCGTTCTATAGGAGAAGAACGAACAGGCAAGGTAACATCGACCGTTTCACGAGAAAGACGAGCATCCATTGCTTGTCTTTTCAGAAGATCACGCTTTTGCGCCCATAATTCTAAAATACGATTTTTTAATCCATTAAGAACTGGTCCAACTTTATGGCGTTCGCCAGCATCCATTTTTCCTAATTCTTTTAATTTTTCAGAGATACTACCTTTTTTACCCAATGCTGCAATACGCACTTCTTCAAGTGCTTGTTCATCACCTGCTGCCTCTAAGGCTAAACAAATTTCTTGTTCCAGACGCTCAATATCATTCATATTTTTGCCTATTTTTTAATAAAGAAAAACCCGCACTCGCAATAGCCAGCACGGGACCTCGAATAAATGAATGCTTTAAGAGAACACGACTGGCTTATTTGACAGCGCCTTCGAAAGCATTAGGTGTCGTATCTTTTAAATATTCTAAAGCTTTTTTTGCCGAAGCAACTAAAGCAGAAAATGCTTCTGCCTCATGGATTGCTATATCTGAAAGAACCTTACGATCAACCTCAATACCGGCTTTTGATAAGCCATCAATAAAACGTCCATAAGTCAAACCTTCTGCACGAACAGCTGCATTAATTCTCTGAATCCACAAAGCACGGAAAGTACGTTTCCTATTTTTGCGATCACGATAAGCGTATTGCTTTGAACGATCAACCGCTGCTTTAGCTGCACGAATGGTATTTTTACGACGACCGTAAAAACCTTCAGCCTGTTTAAGAACTTTTTTGTGCTTAGCGTGTGCTGTCACACCTCTTTTCACACGAGCCATATTATAATCTCCTCAAAATCAAAAGCGTAAGGTTTAAATACCATTCGGCAAATAATGCTGAATGACTTTTTTAGCATCTTGTTCACACAAAACCATTGTTCCACGTGCATCGCGAATAAATTTATTCGAACGCTTAATCATGCCGTGGCGCTTACCAGCAGCTGCTACTTTAATTTTGCCTGACGCAGTGATTTTAAACCGCTTTTTAGCGGATGATTTGGTCTTCATCTTGGGCATTTTGCTACTCCATACATTAATTGATTCAATCAAACATTTTATTCACTCAAGCGGACCAACGCTTGAACAAGCATTTAAACAGCCACGGCATGCCCTGCCGGGCGGTTTCAGAAATGTTTTCATAAGCTAGTATACACAAAATAGCAAGACCGTATTATAAAAAAATGGGTGCTCCATTGCCTTGAATTTCAACCAAAGGTGCCGGAATAGCATTTGTTTTGCTGGCTGCTTTACATAAATCGGCAATAATGCATTGCGTACATTGTGGTTTACGGGCTTGACAAATATAGCGACCATGTAAAATCAGCCAATGATGCGCATGGCGAATATAATGAACCGGTATAATCTTTAATAATTTTTTCTCAACAATCTCTGGGGTTTTTCCAGGTGCTAAACCAAGACGATTGCTTAAACGAAAAATATGTGTATCTATTGCCAATGTAGGCTGACCAAAAGCAACATTCAAAACAACATTAGCCGTTTTGCGCCCCACTCCAGGAAGGGCCATGAGTGCTTCACGCGTATCGGGTACTTGACCGCCATATTGATTAATTAAACAGTTGCAAAGCGCATAAACATTACGTGCTTTTGCTCGCCAAAGACCAATTGAACGGATATGATTTGCTATTTCTTCTTCCCCTAATGCAACCATTTTTTCTGGTTGATCAGCAAGGCGAAATAATTCTTTTGTCGCTTTATTAACGCTTACATCTGTCGCTTGAGCCGAAAGTACAACGGCAACCAAAAGCGTAAAAATATTTGTATAGATAAGATCACTCTTAGGCGTAGGGCGTTGCACAGAAAAACGGCGAAATATTTCTGCAATTTCATCTTTGTTATATAATGTACCAGATAAATTTCGCGATTTTGATAATTTTATGGTACGTTGAGTCATTGAACTCTCTTAATCTTCTCTCTTGAAGTTATCATTTACGCTCGCCATATGAGAGGAATGCAGCGAACATTTTATATAGAGTTTGGTCAAGTAACGCCGCTTTTCAAAGAGGATACTCATGAATGACACATGTGACGCCTTTCTCCAATCCCTTTCTTTTAGGGTTTGAAACCGTAGAAAAAATATTGCAACGTATCGGTAAAGCTGATGAGGCTTACCCAGCCTATAATATTGAACGTT
Organism: Bartonella sp. TT121SHDZB; assembly: GCF_042193415.1. NCBI lineage: Bacteria > Pseudomonadati > Pseudomonadota > Alphaproteobacteria > Hyphomicrobiales > Bartonellaceae > Bartonella > Bartonella sp. TT121SHDZB. The sequence goes on from NZ_JBHILR010000001.1 coordinate 242,588, forward strand.
TGCATAAAAATGATGATGCAAATCATATCCGGATAACTTTGGCTGTTGCTGGATTTAAGATTAATCATCTTAATATTTTGCTCGATGATAATCAATTGGTTATTCATGGTAAACAAACAGACAACCAAAATCATCAATATTTATATCGCGGTATAGCTGCGCGACAATTCCAGCGAACCTTTGTTCTCGCGGAAGGGATGCATGTTACAAATGCCGAGTTGAAAAATGGTCTTTTATCAATTAATCTGTATCAACCAAAGTTAAAAAAAGAAATAAAACAGATTCCAATTAAAGTCAGTAGTGGTGAGTCATAAAAGTTAAGGCGTAAAGGAATAGTGAAATGGGAGAACATAAACAAAACTTATCGTTTCAGAACACAGCCTACTCTGATGCGGGACAGATTGCCTATTTAAAAAAAGTTTGTACTGATGATTTGGCTAAAAACTTTCCAGATCTTCCACCAATGACTCCAGGCATTACCATATGGGCTCTCTTTGGTGAAACAGGTTATCCTATTATTTTATCCGATGAACGCTCTATCGCTCTTGCTGGAGCCAATGAGCATGAACTACAAATTGTAACTTTGCACTAGATGCCCTTACGAGAAAAACGGACTCCTTTATAAATTCTATCCGTTGTTCTCATAAAGGGTATAATATGAGTTATAGTTATAATGAGATATGATTTATATTCATAATTAAGCTTTTACAATGGGAGATAGTCCCGAATATCGTAAAATTCTCTCATTTTAAATCCTCTTATATTAAAACAGTTAAAATCACTTGTTTGTAATGTCATAAGCAAGGAGAGTCATGTGGATAAAAACACTTGAAGAAAGGAATAAAAATGCTTTTTGTGAATTGTCTTAATTGTCAATGACTTTGTAATATTGGGGATGGGTAAAATGCATGATGGTGTCTGTTTGCTTCTTCATAAGTGGTGAAGATGCTGCCTTTAAATTTATATGATTCACAGGGTTTGTTATACTATTCATGGACGCTGTTGTGAAATGGATCCGAGCGCACTGAAAAATGTTTCTTTAAAATGAATGCGTGAATTAGTAATACAAGTATATTTGTTTGGGGCGTTCTGTTCTTCCTGAAGGGACTAACTCCATTGAAGAGTGTGAAAAACAAAAACATGAGACAATGCCTCATCATTATTTAAAAGATATTTCTATGAATGCGTTTGAAAGGTGTAAAGCTAAATTGTCAGGAGATGATAGGTTTTTACCATTACGCCTTTATGTTCTTTCCAAATTACACTGTCTTCTTGTTCCAGAAATTACGCAAACAGATAGATGTAATATACCCACAAAATCTGGTATATAAAAATCTGGAACAGTTCGTGCCACACTGAAGCATTTTTGATATTTGTCTCAAACGTGGACTTGCACAGGGATTAGATGTTGATTAACAGGTAAGAAAAAAACAAAGGCTTTATGAAAAAGTTTATGCAAAGCTTTTAATTTTGTGCTTCAAATGCCTCAGTCCAAGGTATTTTTCTCTTTTGAATATTAAAGCTCTTGTTTTTATAATGAAGTTACAGCACAACAAGAAAAATGGAATTATTTGAGGGGAAAAAAATAATGCCTTCTTACCGTTCAAGAATATCGACTCACGGGCGTAATATGGCTGGAGCTCGCGGTCTTTGGCGTGCAACAGGGATGAAAGATGCAGATTTTGGTAAACCCATTATTGCGATTGCGAATTCTTTTACACAATTTGTACCAGGGCATGTTCATTTAAAAGATCTTGGGCAATTGGTTGCACAACAAATAGCCGTTGCCGGTGGTGTTGCGAAAGAGTTTAACACCATTGCTGTAGATGATGGAATTGCGATGGGGCACGATGGAATGCTCTATTCTTTGCCTTCACGTGAAATTATTGCTGATTCTGTAGAGTATATGGTTAACGCCCATTGTGCGGATGCACTTGTCTGTATTTCTAATTGTGACAAAATTACGCCTGGTATGTTAATGGCTGCTTTACGGTTGAATATTCCGACAATCTTTGTTTCAGGTGGTCCTATGGAAGCAGGTAAGATTAAATGGAAGGATCAAGATTTAACGGTTGATTTGGTTGATGCCATGGTTGCAGCAGCTTCAGAACAAAATTCAGAAGAAGAAGTTGCTAAAATGGAGCGCGCTGCTTGTCCTACATGTGGTTCTTGTTCTGGAATGTTTACAGCCAACTCTATGAATTGTTTAACGGAAGCATTGGGGCTTTCGCTTCCCGGAAATGGATCAATGCTAGCAACACATGCAGATCGACGAATGCTTTTTGAAGAAGCTGGAAAACAGATTGTTGCATTGGTTAAACGTTATTATGAAGAAGATGATGAAACAGTTTTGCCGCGCTCTATTGCTTCACGCAAGGCTTTTGAAAATGCAATGACCGTTGATATTGCCATGGGGGGATCAACCAATACAGTACTGCATCTTTTAGCGGCGGCACAAGAAGGTGAGGTGGATTTTACCATGACGGATATTGATCATCTTTCGCGTTGTGTTCCGGTTTTATGCAAAGTTGCTCCTGCTGTTGCGAATGTACATATGGAAGATGTTCATCGCGCTGGTGGTATTATGGGGCTTTTAGGCGAATTGGATGCGGCGGGACTCATTGATACGTCAACTCATACGGTTCACGCAAAAACGATGAAAGAAGCTCTTTACCATTGGGATGTAAAGCAAACTAATGAGCCAACAGTTCGTGCATTTTATCGTGCTGCTCCAGGTGGTATTCCAACACAGACAGCTTTTAGCCAATCTAGTCGCTATGAGACCCTTGATCTTGATCGTGAAAAAGGTGTGATTCGCGATAGAGAACATGCCTATTCACAAGATGGAGGATTGGCAGTTCTTTATGGAAATCTTGCAAAAGATGGCTGTATTGTAAAAACAGCAGGCGTTGATCAATCAATTTTAACCTTTAAAGGTCCGGCAAGAATTTTTGAAAGCCAAGATTCAGCTGTTTCAGCTATATTAACGGATAAGATTAAAACAGGTGAAATTGTTTTAATCCGTTATGAAGGTCCACGTGGAGGACCTGGAATGCAAGAAATGCTTTATCCGACGAGTTATCTCAAATCTAAAGGGTTGGGCAAGGTTTGTGCACTTGTTACGGATGGACGTTTTTCAGGGGGAAGCTCAGGGCTCTCAATAGGACATATTTCGCCAGAAGCTGCTGAAGGAGGAGAAATTGCGTTGGTGGAAGAGGGGGATATCATAGAAATTGATATTCCAAATCGTAGAATTCATATGTTGGTGGATGACGTTGAGATGAAGCAGCGCCGTGCTAAGATGGAAGCAAAAGGAAAAGGCGCTTGGCAACCAATTGAGAAGCGTCAGCGTAAAGTTTCAAAGGCTCTCAAAGCTTATGCAGCGATGACTACATCTGCTTCAAAAGGTGCAGTACGTAATATTTGATGAGTTGAATAGAGACAGTACTCTGATTTTTTGCATCTTGTGCACGATATTCTGAGCTAATTATTTTATGAGTTTATGAACTTATCAGAATATTTCGAGTCATGATAAGTATGATTAAAAAGCTATCAATACAACTAAAAGCAGCTGCGGATTGCTTATTTTAGCAGCTATGTAAGACAGATACAGTATCATTACTTTTCATATCATATTCCAATCTTATATGAGATTACAATTTCCTGTTCTCATATTTATGGAAGATATTTATTGTACTGGTGGCATTATCTTGTTGTACCGTAAAACACTGTCATTTAGGACTGTGATATACGGCATTGTCCTTAAATATTAAGTGTGTTTTTAGTGCGTGGTGAATATTCTTAGACTTGTTTGTAAAGCTTTGAGTTTAAGAGAATCACATGACTAGAAAGTCAAGGGAAGTCCGTTAGAATCTGGACTATTTGCAGACTTGATTCGAATGAAAATCTTTATCCATTGAGAGGCGGGAAGGAGTTCAAGGATGTTTATGAAAATAACGTACTGCTATGATATATCTAATTATATGTTTCATATGAAAACAGTAAAAGAGCTCTTTATAATTTAAAATTTGAAGAAAATGCGAGATCCATTATTCATGAATTTATTATGCAAAGGGTGGTATTCCAACACTGACAGTTTAAAACTAAAAACATTGCTATGATAATAATATTGATTGTGAAAAAGTATAATTCACTAAATATGGCGTATTTGCAAGGTGCAGGAGTTTCATGATAATCTTTACAAAAAAAGACAATCTTGTAAAAATAGTCGATGTTGAGCAATTTTTTATATAAGAGCCAATATTAATCTAAGGCAAAAATATAACGCATAGGATTTTGCTTCTATAGGCAATTAGACTTATCAAAATATATTATGTAGAAAAGCGATGGGAATACGGTAAATAACTGTTTGTGCTGTGGTATATCAAAAAAGATTACGTTATCTCCTATTAAGAGAGCTTTTTAATAAAAAATAGCATTTGTTTTCTATAAAGGGTTACTCTTTTCAAGCTGTTTGAGGTGGTAAATTGCTTCTAAAGCTTGTTTAGGAGAGAGTTCATCGGGATGGATATTTTTTAAAGCTTCGTGAAGTACACAATGTTTGTTTTTTACTTTATTGATGGAAGATGTTGCTTTAAGAGAAAAGAGGGGTAAATCATCGATGAGTTTATGTCCTTTTCCAGCCATTTCGCCTTGTTCTAATTGATGGAGAACATCTGTTGCTCGTGTAATAACGGCTGGGGGAAGTCCAGCCAGCTTTGCCACTTGTACACCATAGGAACGGTCAGCAGCTCCTGGTGTGACCTCATGAAGAAAAACTACATCACCATCCCAATTTTTGACTTTCATGGTTACATTATACAGTCTGTCAAGTTTTTCGGTAAGTGCAGTCATTTCATGAAAATGGGTAGCAAGAATAGCACGACAATGGTTAACTTCATGGAGATATTCAACAGCAGCCCAAGCAATAGAAAGTCCATCAAAGGTTGATGTTCCACGTCCTATTTCATCAAGAATAACAAGGGAATGGTGGCTAGCATGATTGAGAATCGTTGCTGTTTCAACCATTTCCATCATAAAGGTTGAGCGCCCCCTTGCAAGATCATCGGAAGCCCCAACGCGACTAAATAGGCGATCAACGACACCAATATGTGCTGAAGTTGCTGGAACGAAGGATCCCATTTGCGCCATAATAGCAATAAGAGCATTTTGCCGCAAAAAAGTTGATTTCCCTCCCATATTAGGCCCTGTCAAAAGCCAGATTGCTGCATATTGCTGATTTTCTTTCACAGAGAGATCACAATTATTGGCAATAAAAGGTTCTGCGGCTTGTTTACGGAGTGCTTGCTCGACGACAGGATGGCGTCCTGCTGTAATATGAAAGGTCAGTGAATGATCAATTTTAGGGCGGCAATATCCTTGTTCTTCAGCAAGATGCGCTAGAGCGACAGAGACATCTAAAATGGCAAGTGCTTCAGAGGCTTTACGAATAAAATCAACTTGTTCGGTAATTTCTTGAACAAGAATATCAAAGATCTCTAATTCAAGTGTCAATGCGTGGTTGGCAGCATGGGCAATGCGGCTTTCAAGGTCAGCAAGCTCTGTTGTCGTAAAACGCATAGCGTTTGCCATTGTTTGCCGATGAATAAAACGTGCTTTAGCTTGTGGATTATTTGTAAGGGAAGATGCTTGTGTGCTGGTTACTTCAATGAAATAACCTAGAATATTATTATGCTTTATTTTAAGCGTCTTAATATCTGTTTCTTGGGCATATTGCGCTTGAAGTTCAGCAATGATACGGCGAGATTCATCACGTAAAGCACGCATTTCATCGAGCTCTTTATGATAATTAGAACGAATAAAACCACCATCACGTTTAAGGAGTGGGAGATCATCAGCTAATGCCTGTTCTAAATGAAAGTATAACGCTGTGGGTAATTTTGAGAACACCTGTTGTACATCACTTGTTTCTTGAGGCAGAAGCTCATTATCAAGAAGTTGATGCAATTCACGAATGATTTCAAAGCCACGCTGGATTGTCGCCATATCACGGGGACCTCCTCGTCCAAGAGCCAAACGTGAAACGGCGCGGGGCATATCTGGTCCCCCCTTTAAAATAAGCTTTATCGCTTCTGCAAGAGAAGGATTACGTAGAAAAAAATCGATAGAATCCAAACGCGTATCAATCGCTGAAGGAGTGGTGAGGGGAGCAATAAGGCGATCAATAAGAAGGCGTGATCCTCCTCCTGTTACAGTGCGATCAATAGCTTTTAATAAACTTCCATCCCGTTGACCTGATGTCGTACGAATAAGTTCAAGGCTTAGTCTGGTTGCAGCATCAATAAAAAGAGTCGCACTTTCATTTTGGCGCTCGGGTTGCATGAGAGGAGGACGATGTGTGATTTGTGTTTTTTCGATATAACGAATAGCCGCTACAATTGCAGAGAGTTCACAGCGTGAATAATCGGCAATCCCCTCAAGAGTTGAGAGCTTAAAATAATTGCAAATATCACGTTCAGCGGTGAGTGCATCAAAGAGACAAGCAGGTTGAGGTGAAACAATACGGTCAAGAACATTAAAAAGCGATTTGTGAGATTTATCATGGAAAAAGGAATCAGCAACAATGATTTCTTGTGGATCTACACGCATAATATCTGCCAAAAGTTTTTCTTGGCGGCTTTCTGTTACACGAAATATGCCTGTTGAGATATCAATCCAAGAAAGAGCAAACTCCTCTCCATCACTGGTTTTTATACGGGAAAGTGTCATCAAATAATTTGCGCGTGTTGGATCAAGGAGTTTTTCTTCTGTTATTGTTCCAGGTGTTACAAGACGAACAACATCACGCCGAACAACAGATTTTGAGCCACGTTTTTTCGCTTCAGCAGGATCTTCTGTTTGTTCACAAACAGCAACGCGATAACCACAAGCAATGAGTTTTTGCAAATAATCATCTGCCGCATGAACGGGAACACCACACATAGGAATATCTTGTCCTAAATGTTTTCCACGTGCTGTGAGTGTGATTCCTAAAGCCTGAGCAGCTTCAATTGCATCATTAAAAAATAATTCATAGAAATCACCCATTCGGTAAAAGAGAAGGGAATCATGATTGACGGCTTTGATTTCTATATACTGCTCCATCATAGGAGTAAGACGTTCTTGAGGGAGAGCAGATGAGGAGCCAGACTGTGGAATTAAATTATTTTTATGGTTGTTTTTTTTATCCATTTGTACGTAGCCTGTTCCCTTTAAGTAAAAATTTTACTCTTTTATTTATTTATCTCTAAATTGAAACGCATCATTAGATTTGCTAAGGCAAGAATAGCGATTTTTGATATATGAATCAAATTTTAAAAATTGGATGATTATACGCATTATCAATGCAAAATTGACACTGTTTTTGGAGAAGATAAAGTGAGATGAAAAAGAGCGAGCAGGATCAGAAAATATCTCAAACGGTTTACAGTGCGAGCGAAAGAGAAGCTCTAGATTTTCATAGTCATGGTCGACCAGGAAAGCTTGAGATTGTTCCAACAAAGTCTATGGCAACACAGCATGATTTAGCACTTGCTTATTCACCAGGTGTTGCGGTTCCAGTTAAGGCAATTGCTCAAAATCCAGTGCTAGCTTATGATTATACAGCAAAAGGCAATCTTGTTGCTGTTATTTCAAATGGTACAGCTATTTTAGGGTTAGGCAATTTAGGTGCACTTGCCTCTAAGCCGGTCATGGAAGGCAAAGCAGTGTTGTTTAAGCGTTTTGCGGATATTGATTCCATTGATTTAGAAATTGATATAAACGATACGGAAAGTTTTATCAATTTAGTGCGTCATTTAGAACCTTCTTTTGGTGGAATCAATCTTGAAGACATTAAAGCGCCAGAGTGCTTTATGATTGAAAGCCGCCTACGCGAGGTGATGAATATTCCTGTTTTTCATGACGATCAACACGGTACAGCAATTATTGTAGCTGCTGGTGTTCTCAATGCTTTGACTTTAACAGGGCGCGATATGCAAAATACGCGGTTAGTCTGTAATGGTGCTGGTTCTGCAGGGATTGCTTGTATTGAACTGATTAAAGCGATGGGTTTTCGTTCCGAAAATATCATATTATGTGATACAAAGGGTGTGGTCTATAAAGGTCGCAAAGAGGGAATGAATCAGTGGAAATCTGCGCATGCTATTCAAACAGATAAACGTACGCTTATGGAAGCAATGGAAGGTGCAGATATATTTTTTGGGGTTTCTGCTAAAGGTGCTCTTACTCCTGAAATGGTAAAATCCATGGCCCCCCAGCCCATCATTTTTGCTATGGCTAATCCCGATCCAGAAATTACGCCGGAAGAGGTTATGCAAGTACGTAATGATGCCATTGTCGCAACAGGACGTTCCGATTATCCAAATCAGATTAATAATGTTCTCTGTTTTCCTTATATATTTCGTGGTGCACTTGATGTGCGTGCAAGAGTTATTAATGAAGACATGAAGATTGCTGCGGCAAAGGCTCTTGCTAATTTAGCGCATGAAGCAGTGCCTGACAGCGTTGCAGAAGCTTATCATGGAAAGCGATTAAAATTTGGTCCTAATTATATCATTCCTGTTCCTTTTGATCCGCGTTTATTTACGGTTGTTTCAATAGCGGTAGCAAAAGCAGCAATGGAAAGCGGTGTTGCGCAAAAGAACATAGATGATTTAGAGGCCTATGAGCGCGATTTGAATGCGAGACGTGATCCTACTTCCTCTATAATGCGTGAGGTTTATAACCATGTTCGTCAAGTGCCAAAACAAATTGTTTTTGCAGAAGGTGAAGAAGAGCAAGTTATGCGGGCAGCTGTTTCCTATGTTCATCAAAAATTAGGACAAGCGATTTTGGTTGGTCGTGAAGATCGAGTAAGAGAAGCGGCTGTTATCGCTGGAATTGATCTGGAGCGTGAAGGTATTTCTATTATGAATGCTAAGCTTTCTTGCCGTACAGATGCTTATGCGAATTATCTTTATAAAAAAATGCAGTATCAAGGCTGGCTGTTGCGTGATTGTCATCATCGTATCAATAATGATCGCAATTATTTTGCTGCGTGTATGGTGGCACTAGGAGATGCTGATGCAATGGTTACAGGGGTGACATGCAATTATGAAACAGCGTTGATCGATATACGTTGTGCAATTGATGAAAAACCAAAAGAACGATTGATTGGTATTTCAATGGCTATTTGCCGTGAACGAACTGTGTTTATTACGGATACAGCCGTTTATGAAAATCCTAATGCTGAAGAACTTGCGGATATAGCGGAACAAGCAGCTTCATTTGTGCGAGGATTTGGATATCAACCACGGGTAGCATTTTTGGCATTTTCTACGTTTGGCTATATGAAAGGGCAGATGACGCAGCAAATTCAGGATGCGATTAATATCTTGCATGAACGCAAAGTTGATTTTGAGTTTGATGGAGAAATGAGTGCTGATGTGGCACTCAATCCCAAATTGATGCAGCAATATCCATTTATGGGATTAACGGAGCCCGCTAACATTTTGGTTATGCCTGGATATCACGCGTCTTCCATTGCAAGCAAAATGTTACAAGAACTTGGTGAAGCAACCATCATTGGTCCTATTTTAATTGGATTGGAAAAATCTGTCCAAATTGTACCGTTTAGTGGAAACGATACAGATGTTGTTAATATTGCAATGTTTGCGGCTTATCATGCGGTGAAAGCTGTCTAAAGGAAAAAGCCCCTGATATATTGATATATCAAGGGGCTTTATGATAGCGAAAGAATAAATTCTTAAGATGACAGTGTTTGACTATCTTTTTGTTCTTCAGCGAGACGCTTTTGGAAGAGTGCTGCAAAATCAATAGGATCAATCCACAAAGGTGGAAAACCACCACTTTGAGTAGCATCAGATATAATTTGGCGAGCAAATGGAAATAAAAGGCGGGGACATTCAATAAAAACCAGTGGCATGACATGTTCTTGTGGAATGTTTTTAAGATGGAAAACACCACCGTAAATCAGCTCTACATGAAATAAGATTTCAGTGTCATCATTAGCTTTGACGGAGAGAGACAAAACGACATCATAATTGTCATCACCAATTGGATTAGCATTGACATTAATATTGATATCAATTTGTGGTGATTTTTCACGCGCACGCAATGAATGAGGAGCCCCTGGGTTTTCGAATGATAAATCTTTTAAATATTGAGTTAATACAGCAAAAACCAGCTCTCCACCACTGTTATTCATTTCACCTTCAGCCATACGACGAACCTCTCTCATTATAGTATGTATATTTATTTTAGATCTAAAGACCAGTTTGGTTATCACGCCTTGCAAAAGGTTGCAAGAAATGCGCTCTTTATCTTGAATATTTTTTTAGTTCATTACAGATTTTTAGGCATTTCAATAGTTATCATCATTTTTGCGCCATGGAGATTCTGTAGTATCATGAATTGTGTAATCTTCTGCTTTAAGATCAATTATTTTTTCAGAGTCATTTTTTCTTTTAGTATTGGGATTCATTTTGTTTTTTAATGATGCAAAGAAATGCCAAGCAACAGAGCGAATTGGTTTAATAAGAAGTAATATTCCCAAGAGATCACTTACAAAACCGGGAAGAATAAGTAAGATTGCACTAAACATGATGAAAGCATCATTAATAATATTATTCTCTAATGTGCGTCCTTGAATAAGTTCATTTTGTATATTTTTTAAAAGGCTAAACCCTTGAATTCGCAATAAAACAACCCCAACTATAGTGGTGAGAGTAACCAAACTCAAAGTTGCCAAAATACCAATTTCTTGACCAACAAAGATAAAACCAGCAATCTCGATTAAAAGAATGCAAAGAAAGATAATAACAAAAAAACGAGGATTTATAGAATAAAGTTTTATCACATGAAAGTTTCCTTCTGGATGAGTAGGGGGAGAAATTCTTAAGAACACTCCGTTTAAATACAAAATCTATAAAAATATTTGAATGATAAGATTCCTTATTTTACATATTTATTGATAAATGGTATTGACTGCAATGTTTATTAGAGACTTAAGCTTTGGAGATTGATAGCGCCTATGGAATTTGACGTTATACTTGTCATAGCTCTTGTTGTTATGGTTGTTGTTTTTGTGCAACTCCGTAATGTATTAGGGAAACGAATTGGGTTTGAAAAGCCACCCTTTGATCCTTATTCACGTCATTCTAAAAAACAAGATGAGGCAGAAACGACTGATAATATTGTTTCGTTCCCTCATCAGAAAAATTCGCAAAAAAACGATTTTAGTGAAATTGATAAAATTTCACCACAGGGAAGTATTTTGAATAAAAATTTGCGGGAATTGCATAGAATTGATCCTCATTTTTCTCCTCAATTTTTTATAAAAGGTGCACAAATTGCTTATGAAATGATTGTAACAGCTTTTGCTAAAGGTGATCGCAATCAACTTAAAAGCTTGCTTTGTCAGGATGTTTTTGAGAGTTTTTGTACGGCTATTGAGCAACGAGAAAAAAATAAAGAAAGAATAGAGTTCACTTTCGTTGGAATTAATAAGATCGAGTTTGTCGCGGCGGCAATACAAGAAAAGGATGAACTTTTAACGATACGTATCGTCAGTGAGATGATTTCTGTTACTTATAATGAACAGGGCGAGCGTATAGATGGTGATCCTGATGCTATTGTAGAAATTAGGGATATTTGGACTTTTGTTCGCAATAGCTTATCGTCAGATCCAAACTGGAAGCTTTTTGCTACAGAAGATGAAAATTAAAGTACTTTTGGTGTTTTTTCCATAAGCACTCAATGATTTATGAGAAGTGAAAATGTCCTCAAATGAATGGAGACAAAAAAGAGGTTTATTGGCTTCACAAGATCGCCTTTTATGGGAGATGGTTTGTCGTACGACAACACCGCTTCATGGTAAGATGTCCTCTTCTGTTTCAGAAAATATTGCGAATATTAATGATAAAAAACAGCGCGTAACTCAAAATCTTCCAGTGTCTCGCGAAAATCAACAACACTCCACAATTATTACAAGAGAAAAGAGGGGTGTTACACAAGCGCATAAGATTCATTTCTTTGATCATGTTGCACATCGTAAAATTTCCCAAGGTCGTTATCCTCTTGAGGCGCATCTTGATCTCCATGGTTATATGCAGGAAGAAGCTTATTTTTTCTTAAAAAAATTTCTACAATCTTCTCAGCAGAGTGGATTGCGTTATGTCCTTGTGATTACAGGAAAAGGACGATCAGCTGGGAGTGATGGGGCTTTGTATAGATTTGTTCCATATTGGTTATCAACACCAGCTTTTCGATATTATGTTCATGCGTTTAAGAAAGCTGCGCGTCAGCATGGTGGTGAAGGTGCACTTTATGTGTGGTTACGCCGTTTTGTGTCGGGAAAAGGAATGTGATGTCATTATGGTCGTTTCAGGTTGAGTATTAATTGCATAAGATTTCGTATGTTATAGATTATAGGAGAGCTATGATAACATACTGATTAATAATGATAATTAATTATTCTCATATATTGTGAAAAATCCTTGAATACGATATTCCCTTGTTTTTTACAGGTTTAATGGAATAATATCACTCACGAAAAACAGAATGTTTCAAGCAAAATACATTTATGTTACATATTCATGCGCTTATTTTAAAAAATATCTTTTAATATTTTTTAAGCTTATTTCATAGCATAACTGATGAATAGCAATCTTTATTCTCCATGAAGCATAAAAATCCATTGTATACCACTATCTTTACACTTAATATAAAGTGCAAGGTTAGATATTATGACGTGATTGGCAAATTCCCAATATTGCGACAGCTCTTGAAGTCCCCTAGTATTTGAGAAAGTTTATAAGCGACGTGTCTTTCTTTAAGTGTTTTTACTCTACACGGCTCTCATCTCGTTTGAGATGTGCAAACGAAAAAATTTTATTAATTCAATATAAGAAGACTTAAAATGAGAGAGTCTTATAATACTTCGCAGATCTCATTCAGGATGCAATACGATACATTATTTTATAATTCGATACATTAATCTATTAAGTACACGAAGAATAAACACATAATAAATTGGGGAATTGTGTTATTCAAAAGCTATTGCTATGGATAGTTTTAAGAGTTGTACAATTGAGTTAAAGAAAAGCGTGAAAATAAACAATGATTACACTTTACAACACATAACCGCACAATAGCCCCCAAAGATACAATTTAGCTGAATACTTTCACGAAGAATTCCTTTCATTCATTAAAAGCCCCGTTTTCATAAATTTCTTTCTCATACTAATCCGATAGTTGGAAATTTAATAATGAGAGATAGAATATGAGATTCTACCATGGGTATTACACTCTTATCCGACGTCTTTCAGATATTGGTTGAAATGCTAGCTTAGCATGAAAGGCACAATAGGGACTATTTTCATCAGAATCGGCACCACAAAAATGAAAATCTGCTGATAATGGATCGCCAACCGGCCATCTACATGTATTTTCACTCAATTGTAGAAGATTAAGTTGACGTGATATAGGGACAACAACATTGGATTTTGTAGATATATCAACTTCTTTTACATCTTCTGCGATAAACTCGGTCTTTAAAACTGTTTCTTCAACACTTGTAGATGAAATGTTCATTGGCGATGTCGTAGATGTATTGCGACGTACACGTGGAGATGATGGGTTGCTTCCCACGGGAGTTTTTTGCGCACGTGCACTCCCTTGAGCTGTTTTACCACGTCCCGGCAATTTTAATCGATGAACTTTGCCGATGACTGCATTTCTGCTGACCCCTCCTAATTGAGCTGCAATTTGACTTGCACTTAACCCTTCACTCCAAAGCTTCTTAAGAAGCTCAACGCGTTCACATGTCCACCCCATACCAGCACTCCATTCCAATTATATCATTGAGATGCCCCCCCTTTGCATCTTCAAATATTTCAATAATGTTTTCATTGCACTGAATGAAAGAACTTTACACTCTAAGCGAGCATAAAAAAATCATCCAACCTGTGGATTTACAAATCAAAACACATCACCTTACTTACTATATTATTAAGTTACAATATGTACTCACCCTATGACAAGAGTCTTCACCTCTTAAAGAGTTTATTTAGAATGTTTTCCCCAACTTGCAAATCAATCATAGGTTAAACTCTCAGTGCTGTTTAAGGCTTTTTTCGAAAATGCTTATTTGTAGAACTTTCATTGACTTTTTTTCAATTGGTGCAATGATCTATTTCATAGGCGTCATCATTAATCATAATAAAATGTTGAAAGCGCCGTAACGGAATTTATCATGTTGTTTTATTTGTAGCGTTACTTTGTATATATTGAAAAGGTTAAAATATAAAGGGAATTATGATGGATGCTGTCTCTATACAACCACTTTATGAATGCTTCGCAAGACGAAATTTGCATTTTGAACAGGGGCATGGTGTATGGCTTATTTCCGATAAAGGAGAACATTATCTTGATTTTACATCTGGCATTGCTGTTAATGCATTAGGATATTCACATCCCAAATTGGTTGATACGCTCAAGATACAGGCTGAAAAACTTTGGCATGTTTCTAATATTTTTCAATCTCCTGAACAAGCATCTTTTGCCACGCGGCTTTGTGCAAATAGTTTTGCGGATAAGGTTTTTTTCTGCAATTCAGGTACTGAAGCATTGGAGTGCGCATTCAAAACGGCACGCCATTATTACTATGCTGCTGGTCATTCAGAACGCATTGAAATAATTACTTTTGAAGGGGCATTTCATGGACGTACACTTGCTGCACTTGCTGCGACTGGGCATGAAAAGTATCTTGAAGGCTTTGGACCTAAAGCTGGTGGATTTATTCAAGTACCTTTTTGTGATGAAGTCGCTTTGCGTAACGCTATTAATAAAAATACCGCCGCTATTCTTATTGAACCTATTCAAGGAGAAGGAGGAATACGGACGGTTTCTCATGAATATTTAAGATTTTTGCGTAAAATATGCGATGATAATGGTCTGTTGTTGATTTTGGATGAAGTTCAAACGGGCATGGGACGAACAGGAAAGCTTTTTGCCTATGAATGGAGTGATGTCACGCCTGATATTCTTACCCTCGCAAAAGGACTAGGAGGTGGATTTCCATTGGGCGCTTGCCTTGCAACGGATAAAGTTGCAAAAAGTATGATACCTGGAACGCATGGATCAACCTTTGGAGGAAATTTGCTTGGAATGGCTGTAGGAAATAGTGTTCTTGATGTTTTGTTAGAGCCAAGTTTTCTCAACCATGTTCAGCGTATGGGTGATAAACTAAAAAGTGGGCTTTTGCACATTCTCAATATCTATCCTGATATTATCTGCGCAGTTCAGGGGATGGGGCTTATGTTGGGTATTCAATGTGTTGTGCCTTCAAATCTTGTCGTTAATGCTTTGGAAAATGAATATCTCTTAAGCGTTGCAGCCAACAACAACGTTGTGCGCTTATTGCCTCCTCTTATCATTAGGGAAGAAGAAATAGATGAAAGTTTGCATCGTATTGAAAAAGCAATTTCTTATCTTTCGCAAATAAATAAAGAAAGACAAATATCACACATATGACAAATGCTCTTCGTCATTTCACGGATTTATCCATTTTAACGCCAGCAATGGCACGCGCACTAATTGATTATGCAAAAATTCTTAAAGCATCTTTTAAGGCAGGAAAAGGTTCAAAACCTTTTATAGGTAAGACACTCGCGATGATTTTTGAAAAACCATCCACACGAACCCGTATTTCATTCGATATCAGTATGCGCCAGCTGGGGGGAAATACGATCATGCTCACGGGTTCAGAGATGCAACTTGGTCATAGTGAAACCATAGCTGATACGGCGCGCGTTTTATCCCGTTTTGTGGATATCGTGATATTGCGAACAACGAAACACCAACGTATGCTCGAATTGGCACAATATGCACAAATTCCTGTCATTAATGCCCTTACAGATGATACACATCCTTGCCAAATTCTAGCAGATATCTTAACCTATGAGGAGCATCGGGGGCCAATTGCTGGAAAAATATTTGCGTGGATGGGGGATGGTAATAATGTGCTCCATTCCTTAATTGAAGCCGCAGCTCTTTTTGGTTTTCATTTGCGTATTGCTACTCCAAAGGGCAGTGAACCACAGGAAAAATTTATACATTGGGCACGTGAGCGGGGAGCACATCTTATGCTAACCCATGATCCCCAAAAAGCAGCTCAAGATGCTGATTGTATTATGACCGACACATGGGTCTCCATGGGACAAGAATTTCGTGCTCGCAGTCGTTCTATTTTTCAGCCTTATCAAGTCAATGAATCTCTCATGAAATTAGCAAAACCTGATGCTCTTTTTATGCATTGTCTTCCTGCTCATCGTGGTGAAGAAGTGGTTGATTCTGTGATTGATGGACCGCACTCTGTTGTTTTCGATGAGGCGGAAAATCGTCTTCATGTTCAAAAAGCAATTCTTTCTTGGTGTTTACAAGATGCGTTTTTCTCTACAAAATAGCCACCCTACAACAAATTATATAAAAAAGGCAAAGCTATGAGTAAACAAGCTAAAGATGAAGCCTCTCTCAACAACAATTTCTTGCATGAAGATGATAATGTTATTCCCTTTCAAGTCGAAGAACTTGATATCCGTGGACGTACCGTACAACTTGGGGAAACTTTAAATTCTATTCTTAACAGACATCAATATCCTGAACCGGTTTCTTATCTTCTGGCAGAAGCTTTACTTTTAACGGCTCTGCTTGGAACTTCTCTAAAGCTTACGGGAAAATTTATTCTACAAACCCATTCCGATGGACCGGTTAATATGTTGGTGTGCGATTTTTCGCCTCCTTCCAGTTTACGTGGATACGCTCGTTTTGATAAAGAACAGCTGAAACAAGCAATAGACAGTGATCAAACCTCTTCAGAAACACTTTTAGGAAAAGGCACTTTAGCTTTTACGATTGATCAAGGTCCCCATATGCAACCCTATCAAGGGATAGTTGCATTAGATGGATCAAATTTACAAGAAGCTTCTCGCACTTATTTTGATCAATCAGAGCAAATTCCTACCGATATCCGTTTGGCTGTTGCTATATTAATTAATCGTGATCAACAAGGAAAACCGCAGAAAAGATGGCGCGCTGGAGGTATTTTGACCCAACTTTTGCCCCAAGCATCGTCTCATTACAAGCGAGAAGAAACAAAAAACCACACCCAATTGGATAACCAATGGCAAGAAGCCAAAATGCTCATGAAAACGATTGAAAGTGCAGAATTAACGGATCCTCAAGTTGGTAGTAAACAGTTATTGTTTCGTCTTTTTCATGAACAAGGTGTTAGAGTTTTTAATTCTTTTTCTCTTGTTGATCAATGTTCTTGTTCACGCGAAAAAATTAAAGGAATCCTAGAAGGCTTTCCTATTGATGAACGCAATAAAATGGTTCAAAATAAATATATTTCAGTTACATGTGAATTTTGCTCAAAAACGTATCGTTTTACAGCGCAAGAATTTTTGGAAGAAAAAACATAATCAAACATTTTTCATTAAGTAATGATGATTGCAATAAAAGCTTATTTTATTCACGTCATAAAAGTTTAAGCATAGCTAATATGAATCTCTAGAATATTTCTTTCTTTAGCTTTTTTCGATGTATGCCAATGATCTTTCTTTTGCAATCAGTATTAATATCATACAGTACCTTCAATATATTGATTTATAATAGTAATTTATTGCTTTGCATGTTGAATGAGAGTCCAGAATATTGTAAAGTTCTCTCATGGCAAATCTCTTTTATATTGCATCAATTAAAATCACTTGCTTGCACGTTACAAGCAGAGCTGGCGTGAGGGTAAAAACACGAAAAAAGGTGTAAAAATGCTTCTGAATCGTCTCAAGTGCCAAGGCTATGTCGTAATACCCAAGAGCTGGCAAAATGTGTGGTGATAATAGCTTGCTATTTTATTAAGCGTAAAAATGGTGGTGCTCTATAAAACGGCATACATAGCGTGGTAAAACTGGATGTTTTTACTTACAAGTCTGCATTATTATATTTTTCAACTTAAAATATTGCCAATTATTTTCATATTTAGATGATTCATAAAAAGTATTTTTAGCCTTTTCTTAAACATTTTTTTAATTCAACATAAAGAAATTTAAAAAAATCTCATAGTATTCGGTGTTTTCATTTAATAGATAAAAATGGTAAAAATTATTTAAAATCAATATGTCGATATTTTATTTGTCTTCTGTTACGATCGCTTGTTCAATTTTAGGGAGAATTTTTTTTTGATAAATTTGCCATGTTAAGGGACCAACATGTTTGGCAATAATAATACTCTCTTTATTCAAGAGAAAGGTTTCTGGTGGTCCATACACCCCCCAGTCAATAGCTGTATATCCTGAATCATCAAAGCCAATAAATTTAAAAGGATTACCAAAACTGTTTAAAAAGCGCAGGGCGTTTGCTTTGTTATCTTTATAATTAATGCCAATTAGATCAAAACGTTTATCTTGTGCAATTTTCATAAGAAGAGGATGCTCTTCGCGACAGGGTAAACACCAAGAACCCCAAAAATTGACCAATGTGACACGTCCTTTAAACTGTTTTGAATTGAGATAACTTTCCTTATCAAGGAGGGGAAGATAAGTATTGGGGGCAGGTTTTTCAGCCAATGCATTTGGGAGAAGAGAAGGATTTTGAGGGTATTTTTTACCCATAAAATTGAAAAAAAATACCATGAGCAGAAGAAAAAGCACAAATGGTCCAAAAAGAACAAACAAAACAGGCAAAGATATATTTTTTTTAAGTTTTAGAGAGATGTTTTTCATTCTATTTTTCTTTTTGTGACAGCTCTTTTTGGTTTAGCTGTTTGAGAATTTTTTTTTGGCATAGAGCTTTGTAAAGAATATATCCAATGAGACATAAGAGGGATATTGCAGAGAACGTATAGCTTAAAACAACAATTTGCTCGTGTTTAAGAGTTCCAAGGAAAAAATCAATTTTCAAAGATAGATTTCCTAAAAGTCCGCTTTGGATGCCATTTAGGTCGAGCATGATGAAGAGTCCTGTTGTTGTGCACGACGGGATTTTTTCATCTGAAGTATTTGGATATAACGATGATTGATTTCATTTCGCATAGCCATCAAATAGAGCGTAATAAACATAAATATGAAACAAAAGAGCATTGTTATAAGGGGCCATAACATAGCATTGTCGATTGTTGGTCCTCCAGCGCGTAACAATGATGCTGGTTGATGCAATGTATTCCACCAATTAACGGAAAATTTAATAATAGGGATATTAACAAATCCAACAAGTGTAAGAATTGCAGTAGCGCGCGCGGCTTTTATTGGGTTATCGAAAGCTCGTCCAAGCAGGATAATGGAAAGATAGATAAAAAGCAGAATTAAAACTGATGTTAATCGTGCATCCCAGACCCACCATGTTCCCCATGTAGGTCGCCCCCAAAGTGCTCCTGTCATGAGAGCCAAGGCGGTAAAAATTGCCCCAATAGGCGCTCCACACTTAAGTGCCACATCAGCAAGATGATATTTCCAAATCAGATTTCCTAATGCTGCTGCACTCATCGTTACATAGCAGAATGTAGACAACCACGCAAAGGGAACATGAAGGTACATAATCTTAACAGTAATGCCTTGTTGATAGTCATCAGGGGAATGCATCACAAGAATAAGCCCTAAGATAAGGACACACAATGTTATGCTGGCTAACCAAGGCAAAATCATTTTGCTTATTTTCATGAAACGGGTAAAACTTATAGGGAGTGACCTGATTTTATATGTGCGCATTATTTCATTCATAAAATTCATAATAGGCAGAGTTTTGCTATGCGGCAATCATCTTTTATTATTCTGATAAAAGTTTAAGCGTTATCGCAGCAACAAAAGAGCTAAAAAGACTCAAAAGAAGTGAAAAAGCGCCAAGAAGAGCTAGGGATGTGAGAAAAGAGGCATTTGGGTTTGTTGGAGCTGTAGCAGCTGAAACACCAAAAATCATAATTGGAATGATCCATGGCAAGATAATGATGAAAATAAGAAGGGTACTTTGCAACAATGAGGTTGCCAGTGCTGCTCCTATAGCGCCAATAAAAATAATGGCTGGTGTTCCGCATAAAAGGGTAAGTATTGTTGTAAAAGTTATTACTACATCTAAATGGAGCATGAGGGCTAAAATAGGTGTAGCAAAAATAAGAGGAAGCATTGTTCCTACCCAATGGGCAAGACATTTGGTAAAGACAATTAGTGTAAAACTTTGTCTTTGTCCTGAAAGGATAAATTGGTCGAGATTACCATCATCGCGATCGATTTGGAAAAGTTTGTTCAGATTGAGGAGCCCTGCAAGAAGGGCTCCAAACCACAATATACCTGGTCCTATTTGTGCAAGAGTTTTGGGATCTGGTCCAATGGCAAAGGGGGTTATGATAACAACAGCGATGAAAAACAATAGTCCTGTTAGTGGAGAGGCTTGTGGTGCTAATAATAGTTTAAGATCACGCCAGAACAGTGCTTTCATTTTATTCTTTCTTAAAGAGGTAAAAATTTTTCCAAAGCGATTTTATGGTTTTCTGGAATACCTAGGGAACTATGAGTCGCGGCGATAATCATACCACCTTGATTGAGATGACGCTGGAAAATACGAGCAAGGAGTTTTTGAGCATGGTTATCAAGCCCAGATATTGGTTCATCTAAAATCCAAATAGGACGATAGGAGAGCAAAAGGCGAGCAATAGCTGCGCGTCTTTGTTGTCCAGTTGACAGAGAGTTAAAAGGTAAATGTTCAAGGTTAGAAAGACCAATATCGGCAAGAGCGTCATGCGCAAAATGTAAATGTTGACCGTAAAAATCTGCCCAAAATTGCAAATTATCAATGACAGATAAGAGAGGTTTCATAGCATTTTGAGGACCAAGATAATGACAGGCAGTTGCAACAGGGTATATTTGATCATGGTCTTTAAGGATTATATGACCTTCAGCAGCTTCAAGAAGACCGACAATGATTCGGAGTAATGTAGACTTTCCGATACCATTAGGACCGGTGATTGTCATAAGTTGCTGTGAAAATAAACAAAAAGAAAGACCTTGAAACAGAATTTCCTCGTTTCTGTGAGCGGCTAGATTTTTGCCTGATAACACCATGTGATTGCCTATTTTGTTTTTATTTTCATATTCTTTAGTGCATTATAGAATAAAAAACACATTTTTTATGCAATTGTACCTAGAATAGTTCTAGAAATAGTTCTATAAGGGGTGCCTTACATCAATATCTGGTGTAAAATGGTTTCTGGCGCTGATTTCCGCATTTGCCTATGAGCGGGTGGAGGGGGAAATGGATAGCGGAGGTAATTGCGTCTGCGCTCAAGCTGCGACCTTGACTCGTAGTTTGTGTTGTTCATTCCTGGAAATTGGGTGATTATAGTATGAGGGTGGACAGTCATGACTCAAATTGATAGCTTTAATTGTCGCAGAGTATTAAATGTTGGTGACAAAGAATATACTTATTATAGCTTGATCGAAGCGGAGAAGAACGGACTTGAAGGTGTTTCTCGTTTACCGTTTTCGATGAAAGTTATTCTCGAAAATTTATTGCGATTTGAAGATGGTCGCACAGTTAAAAAAGAGGATATCCTCAATGTTGCTAAGTGGTTAAACGACAAAGGGAGCGCCGGGGCAGAAATTGCTTACCGTCCTGCACGTGTTCTTATGCAGGATTTTACAGGTGTTCCAGCAGTTGTTGATCTTTCTGCAATGCGTGATGCTATGGTTAAACTTGGCGGTAACGCTGAAAAAATCAATCCTCTGATTCCCGTTGATCTCGTCATTGATCACTCAGTTATTGTTGATGCTTTTGGCAATTCCATGGCTTTTAAGGAAAACGTTGAACATGAATATGAACGCAATGGTGAGCGCTATCGTTTTCTTAAATGGGGGCAGCAAGCTTTTCAAAATTTTCGTGTTGTTCCTCCAGGAACAGGGATTTGTCATCAGGTTAACCTAGAATATTTAGCACAATGCGTGTGGACGAAGAAGGAAGAGGGGTGTGAGACGGTTTATCCTGACACCTGTGTGGGAACTGATTCGCATACGACTATGGTGAATGGTTTGGGTGTTTTAGGTTGGGGTGTTGGTGGTATTGAAGCAGAAGCGGCAATGTTAGGCCAACCTGTTTCTATGTTGTTACCTGAAGTAATTGGTTTTCGTCTAACAGGGAAACTTAAAGAAGGTGTAACCGCCACCGATCTTGTATTAACGGTGACCCAAGTGTTACGCCAAAAAGGTGTTGTCGGTAAATTTGTTGAGTTTTTTGGTCCTGGTTTAGAGCATATGACGCTTGCTGATCGGGCAACGATTGGAAATATGGCCCCTGAATATGGAGCAACGTGTGGTTTTTTCCCAATTGATAAGGAGACAGTGCGTTATCTCAATATGACAGGGCGTGATGAAGATCGGATTGCCTTAGTGGAAGCTTATACCAAAGCACAAGGGATGTGGCATGATGAAATGGTGGCTCATCCCATTTTTAGTGATACAATTGAATTAGATATGGGAACCGTTGTCTCTTCTATGGCTGGTCCTAAACGTCCTGAAGGACGTATTGCATTGGAAAATGTTGGGCAGGGTTTTGAGAAGGCATTGGTCGAAGACTATAAGAAGACTTCTGGACAAGATAAACGTTATCAGGTCGAGGGTGAAGAATATACGCTTGGTCACGGTGATGTGGTGATCGCTGCGATTACGTCGTGTACGAATACATCGAATCCAAGTGTTCTTATTGCAGCGGGTCTTTTGGCACGAAATGCTGTGGCAAAGGGTCTCAAGAGCAAACCATGGGTAAAAACTTCTCTTGCACCCGGTTCACAAGTCGTTGAAGCTTATCTTCAAAATTCGGGTCTGCAAAAAGATTTAGATGCATTAGGATTTAACTTAGTAGGATTTGGATGCACAACATGTATTGGGAATTCTGGTCCTTTGCATCCAGCTATTTCCAAAACGATTAATGACAATGGTATAATTGCATCTGCGGTTCTTTCAGGAAATCGTAATTTTGAAGGGCGTGTTTCCCCTGATGTGCAAGCGAATTATTTAGCTTCACCACCGTTAGTTGTCGCACATGCGCTCATTGGGACAGTGTGTAAAGATTTAACCAAGGAACCTCTTGGTGAAGATTCAGATGGTCAACCGATTTACTTAAGAGATATTTGGCCAACTTCTCAAGAAATACAGGAGTTTATCGAAAAAAATGTCACGCGTAAGGTTTTTGCCGAAAAGTATGCAGATGTCTTTAAGGGAGATGAAAATTGGCAAAAAGTTCGGATTCCTACGGGTTCTACCTATTCTTGGGATGAGCAATCCACCTATGTACGCAATCCACCTTATTTCGATGCTATGCAGAAAACACCTGATATCTTACCAGATATTAAAGATGCACGGATTTTAGGTTTATTTGGTGATAAAATCACGACGGATCATATTTCTCCTGCTGGTTCTATTAAAGCAGCTTCTCCTGCCGGAAAATATTTAATGGATCATGGTGTTAAAGTAGCTGATTTTAATCAGTATGGAACGCGTCGTGGGAATCATGAAGTTATGGTGCGTGGGACCTTTGCCAATATTCGCATTCGTAATTTCATGTTAGGGGAAAATGGTCGAGAAGGAGGTTATACGGTTCATTATCCGTCAGCGGTAGAACAAACCATTTACGATGCAGCAATGGCGTATAAACAAGAAGGTGTTCCGCTCGTTGTTTTTGCTGGTATTGAATATGGCAATGGATCATCACGCGATTGGGCTGCCAAGGGGACCAATCTTCTTGGTGTCAAAGCGGTGATTGTGCAATCTTTTGAAAGGATACATCGCTCTAATCTTGTTGGTATGGGTATTGTCCCTTTTGTCTTTGAAGAGGGGCTAAGTTGGAAATCTTTAGGCTTAAAGGGAGATGAAAAGGTAACAATTGAAGGGATTCATAACTTGAAACCTCGTCAAAAGACTGTAGCGAAAATTACTTTTTCTGATGGTAAGGTAAAAACCGTTCCATTATTGTGCCGTGTTGATACTGAAGATGAGCTAGATTATTTGCATCATGGTGGAATTTTGCAATATGTCTTACGTAAGTTAGCCGTTTAAATTCTTTTGTTTGTTAAGAAATATCTATTATTAAGCTATACAGTTGCGGATCAAAGAGTTTGGCTTCGTTTTTTTATGACTATCTTTGAAAATCTAATTGACGTTAGCTTTGGGATTGCGCTATAAACCACACAGTTATAGGCAGCTTTATAGTTTTGCTTGGGTTGGATTTATTTATATTGGTAGAGTTGTTATTGAGACTCATTTTACCAAGGTGTTGAAAGAGAGATTATATTTATGGCGAATACACCTTCTGCTCGAAAAGCGGTGCGCAAGGTTGCAGCGCGCACACAGGTTAATAAGGCCCGCCGTTCACGCGTTCGTACTTTTATACGTAAGTTTGATGATGCTTTAGCGGGTGGCGATAAGGCATCTGCAGAGATTGCATTTAAGAATTTTGAGCCTGAAATTATGCGTGCAGTTTCTAAAGGGGTTTTTCATAAAAATGCTGCTGCGAGGAAAGTATCGCGTTTAGCTAAACGTTTAAAGGCTCTCAGCGTTTAAGCTTTTTTCCTTTATTGATAAAAAAGCCAGTATCCATAAG
The DNA here is from genome assembly GCF_042193415.1 of Bartonella sp. TT121SHDZB. Lineage (NCBI taxonomy): Bacteria > Pseudomonadati > Pseudomonadota > Alphaproteobacteria > Hyphomicrobiales > Bartonellaceae > Bartonella > Bartonella sp. TT121SHDZB. The sequence goes on from NZ_JBHILR010000001.1 coordinate 267,227, forward strand.
GATGCTGGCTTTTTGTTTATTGTTTCAAAAAGTTTCTATTGAAAATAAGAATCGATAATGATTCTCCACTTGAAAAAGGAGAGAAATTTTATAGGGGGGAGTATGGTTATCCACAAGCTTTGTGGATTTTTACAGAGTCTTTTTTGTCAAGCATTTTATTTTTTTTTTTTAATCTGATGAGATTCTTTAATTATTGGTAAATTTAGAGAAAAAAAATGAATTGAATCAATAATTTTTCTCATTCCTCATTGATATAAGCATTATTTCCGGTTTTTTTGATTTTATTTTGACCTCTTGCATTTTACCTCTGCTGTTTTGTATGGTTCCTATGAAGACTAAAAAGCATGAAGGGGTCACATCAGCGCGTTATCCTGTATTTTGTTGGATACAAGGTGCTTTGGTTTTAGGCTTTTCGAAGTTTTTGTGTTGGATAGGTTTTCTGATGGTTTTTTAGTTTTTTTGATTGGTATGTTTGCCATTTTAGAAGGATGGATCATATCATGAGTGCAAGTAAATCTTATTGGTCATCTTTGTTAGTGGGGTTGTGATGAGGCTATCCTAGGGGAGGATAAGTAATCTTATTTGGGGTAGGGCGTTTTGCCTTCGCTGGTATTTATTTTAGCTATTTGGCAGGACAAAATTTTATTTTTATCAGGATGAAAGATGGTGGATAAATTGAACTCTAAAGCTAGTTCCTTTAAAAGGGTTTCGGTAAATATTCTGCCGGCAGAGAATATAATAAAGAATAGGATGGCGGGTAGTGAAGGGGCAGTTTTTAGAAATGCTTCTATAGGGCATTCTCTTGTTTCAGAGGAGGAAAGGGCTGCGGCTTTTGTACGTGTTATGGCGCAATTAAAAGCGCAGGTTGGTGTTGAAGCTTATACCAGTTGGTTTGGTCGTGTTAAGCTTGCTGAATATAGCCATACTCTTGTAAAGCTTTCTGTTCCTACCGCTTTTTTACGTTCATGGATTAATAATCACTATGGTTCTCTTTTGACTCATTTATGGAAACAAGAGAATTCAGCGATTCTTCGTGTTGAAGTTATCGTTCGCGGTATGGAACGCGTTTCAAGAGATGCCGTTTGTAAGACAGTTGCACCTTCTGTTGTGCTGGAGGAGCAGGCGACTTCATCTTTTGTTGAGAATCGTGCAGAGCATTCAGTCAAGAGTTCTCAGACTGGAGTTTTTGGATCTCCACTTGATTCTCGTTATACTTTTGAAAGTTTTGTTGAGGGGGCTTCTAATCGCGTTGCTTTAGCGGCTGCGCGTTCAATTGCGGAAGGGCATAAAAGTGCTTTGCGTTTTAATCCTCTTTTTATTCACGCGTCTGTTGGTTTGGGAAAAACACATTTACTTCAAGCAATTGCGGCTTCTGCATTGAAGCGTTTAACATCTGCACGTGTTATTTATTTGACTGCTGAATATTTTATGTGGCGTTTTGCAACAGCTATTCGTGATAATGATGCTCTTTCTTTTAAAGAGCAGCTTCGCGATATTGACCTTTTGATTATTGATGATATGCAGTTTTTGCAGGGTAAGTCGATACAACATGAGTTTTGCCATTTGCTTAATATGTTGCTTGATAGTGCAAAACAAGTTGTTGTCGCTGCAGATCGTCCACCGGCGGAATTAGAGTCGCTTGATCTTCGGGTTCGGTCTCGTCTTCAGGGAGGGGTTGCACTTGAAATTGAAGCACCGGATTATGAAATGCGTTTGCAAATGTTGCGCCAGCGGTTGAAGGTAGCACAACAAGATGATAGCATGATATCCATTTCTGATGATATCTTAGAATATATTGCGAAAACAGTTTTAGGCTCTGGGCGTGATATTGAAGGAGCATTTAATCAGCTCTTGTTTCGTCAATCTTTTGAGTCTGATTTATCTTTAGAGCGGATTGATGAGTTATTAGGTCACTTGACGCGTCCTGGTGAACCTAAGAGAATTCGGATTGAAGAAATTCAGCGTACTGTAGCGCGCCATTATAATGTTTCTAAACAGGATTTATTGTCTAATCGTCGAACACGTACCGTTGTGAAGCCACGGCAAGTAGCGATGTATTTAGCAAAAGTATTAACGCCCCGTTCGTTGCCAGAAATTGGACGTCGTTTTGGTGGGCGTGATCATACAACAGTTTTGCACGCTGTGCGTAAAATTGAAGATTTGGTTTGTGGTGATCAGACATTGGCCAAGGAACTTGAATTGCTTAAGCGGTTGATTGGAGAACAAGCTGTATAGTGTTTATCATTTTCTTTTTTGGAGAAAATTTAAAGGCTTTATGAAGGGATTTATTTTTTCTTATGCAGTAGTGGCTTGCCATTTTAAGAGAGGTTTAATAAACTCTAACGGGTGATTCTTTAAAGAGGATCTATTATTTTAATTCTAAGAAATTCTTATAGTTTTTGGTAAATCAACGGGGCTTTTATGCGTATTACAGTTGATCGCAGTCAATTTCTCAAGTCTCTCGGTCGTGTTCACCGTGTGGTAGAGCGCCGTAATACTGTTCCTATTTTATCGAATGTGTTGATTGATGCAGACAATGGTCGTGTGCAGTTAAAAGCAACAGATCTTGATTTAGAGGTTACAGAATCTTTTACAGTAAATGTTGAACGAGCTGGAGCAATAACTGTTCCGGCGCATTTGCTCTATGACATTATTCGAAAACTTTCTGATGGGAGTGAAGTTGTCTTATCCTTTGATGAGAATCAAGCAAGTACAATGTCTGTTGTTTCAGGTTGTGCACATTTTCAACTTCAATGTCTTCCGAAGGCAGATTTTCCAGAGTCACTTCCTGGGCAGTTTGATTGTCGCTTTTCTCTATCGGCATCAGGGTTAAAGCATTTACTTGATTGTACGCAATTTGCTATTTCTACTGAAGAAACCCGTTATTATCTTAATGGTATTTACTTCCATGTTATTAATGATGGTGTTTTGAAATTGCGTTTGGTTGCAACTGATGGTCATCGTTTGGCACAAGTTGAGATGGCAGCTCCTTCAGGAGTTGAGGGAATGCCCGGTGTTATTGTTCCTCGTAAAGCTGTAGGGGAGTTGCAAAAACTTCTTTCAGAAGAAAATGATAGCGATGTATGTATAGAGCTTTCAGAGACAAAGATTCGTTTTTCTGTAGGTTCTGTAATTTTTACATCAAAGTTAATTGATGGAACATTTCCAGACTATCAACGCGTTATCCCTCTTGGAAATGATAAAGAATTAGTTGTTAATAGGCAGGATTTTTCTTCTGCAGTTGATCGTGTTTCAACGATTTCAAGTGATCGGGGGCGTGCAGTTAAGTTAGCGATTGAGCATGGGCAGTTAAGACTTGTTGTTAATAGTCCTGATTCGGGTAGTGCAGAAGATCAATTATCAGTAACTTACACATCTGAACCACTTGAGATAGGGTTTAATTCACGTTATCTTTTGGATATTGCTGGGCAGCTTTCAAGTGATGAGATGGTTTTTATGTTGGCTGAGGCTGGAGCACCGGCTTTGATTCGTGATAATGATGATGCGGATGTGCTCTATGTGCTGATGCCTATTCGCGTTTAGGGGCGATTGTTTTGCAATGCATGGCCAGCCGTGTGCACAAAGTGGCAGTGAGGCATCTGAAGCTTTTACGTTATCGCAATTATTCTTTTTTTAATATTCATTTTTCGGGTCAGCATGTGGTTTTTACTGGCCATAATGGTGCTGGTAAGACGAATCTTTTAGAGGCGTTATCTTTTCTTTCTCCTGGTCGTGGTTTGCGACGTGCTGCTTATTCTGACGTTAGCTTTGTAGATGGTGGAGGAGGAGGATTTGTTGTATTTGCGCGTCTTGAATGCACTCTTTATGGTGAAGTAAAGATTGGTACAGCTTTCGAGGTTAGCGATAACAGTCGAAAGGTCCATATTAATGGTGTGAATGAGTCGAGTGATTGCCTAACAGATTATTGTCATATTAGTGTCCTAACACCATCTATGGATGGTCTTTTTACAGGTCCTTCGCTTGAGCGCCGTCGTTTTTTGGATCGTCTAGTTTTGGCGATCGATCCTTTACATAGTCGCCGCATAGCAGATTATGATAGAGCTATGCGCGCACGTAATCGTTTGTTTTTGGATGGAAATGAAGATTGTGCTTGGTTTGATGCTTTAGAAAAGCAGATGGCAGAACTAGCGACAGCTATTTCAGCAGCGCGTATTGATGTTATTCGGCTTTTAAATGACATGTTTACACAAATGCCATCACAGATACCTTTTCCACGGGCTTTTTTACAAATTGATGGTTTTTTAGAAACAGCTCTTAGTGAAATATCAGCGACTGAAGTTGAAGAGCAATTTTATGGTCGGTTGCAGCGTAATCGCGCAATAGATCGTGTTGCTGGGCGGACATTAGAAGGACCACATCGTGCAGATTTGCAAATTTTTTATGCTGATAAAAATAGAGCTGCAACATCTTGTTCAACAGGTGAACAAAAAGCGCTGCTAACAGGTTTAATTTTGTGTCATGCACGTCTAACAGGAATGATGTCAGAAAGGGCTCCCATTCTTCTTCTTGATGAAATGGCTGCTCATCTTGATTCGCATCGACGTGCTGCTTTATTTGATATTCTTGATGATTTAGCTGTGCAAACATTTATGACAGGTACAGATCGTCTTTTATTTGATGACTTAAAAGGACGCGCAGAATTTTTTGAGATTAAGGATGGAGCTTTATTACTGTAAAAAACGTGCTAAATATTTTTTATAAGTGATGAGTCTACAAGAAAAGGCTTCCTATGTCTGTGATGATAACGATTTTAAATGGTCCTAATTTGAATTTTCTGGGTCAACGTGAGCCAGAAATTTATGGAACTGAAACTTTAGAAGATATTGAAAAAAGATGTAGAGAATGGGCAAAAAAAAATGATATCATAATAAATTTTTATCAAAGTAACTGTGAAGGGCAATTAGTAGCATGGATACAAGAAGCAATAGAGGTAAGTTCGGGGTTGATCATAAACCCAGCGGCTTACAGTCATACATCTGTTGCACTTCTTGATGCATTAAAAATGTTTTCAGGGACGAAAGTAGAAGTTCATTTATCTCATATTTATCAGCGTGAAGTTTTTCGCCACCATTCTTATACATCTGCAGGTGTGGACGCTATCATAGCTGGGTGTGGAAGTGATGGATATTGGTTTGCGCTTGAATATATTGCAAAACAATTAAATTGTAATAGGTAAAGAATAAGCGTTGGATAAGAGTGATATAGGCATTAAATTTACTTGATAATTATTTTCAAATTTGTACAATGTTAAGGTATTATATTTATGACAATTTTTAGTGCGTATGATGGGGGTAAATAAAGATGAAAAGCTTTGTTAGACAATTCGAAATGCTTATGATTTTAGGGGGAGCACTGCTTTTGTCTGGTTGTAAAATTGATGTTATACAGCCATCAGGTTATGTTGCACGTCAACAGCTCATTTTGATTGTTGTTTGTGTGGCTGTTATGCTTTGTGTTGTCATTCCAGTAATGGTGAGTGTGGTATTTTTAGCTATAAAATATCGTGCATCGAATATGAGAGCGGATTATTCTCCTGATTGGGCGCATTCAAATAAAATTGAAGCATTGATGTGGGGTATTCCAATTGTAATTGTAATGGTTTTAGGTTCATTAACGGCTTATTATACCTATAAGCTTGAGCCTGCCAATCCTCTTCCAGTGGAAGTTGTGGGTAAAGAAAAGCCATTGCAGGTTGATGTTGTGGCTCTTGATTGGAAATGGCTTTTTATTTATCCTGAATATGGTATCGCATCGATTAATGAAATTTACGCGCCTGAAGGACGTCAAGTTTTATTACAATTGACGTCAGAGAATTCTGTCAATGCCTTTTGGGTCCCCAAATTGGGTACAGTTCTTTATGCTATGCCGCAGATGAATGCTAAGTTGCATTTGATCGCTGAAGAACGAGGAGTATTCAAAGGAACCTCGGCAAATTACAGTGGTGATGGTTTTTCGGGTATGCGATTTAAGTGGCATTCTGTGTCTTCGCAGGATTTTGAGGATTGGATTGTAAAAGCTCGGGCTAATGGTCGAATACTTGATCGTACATCTTATCGTCAACTTTCTATTGCGCCTCGTATGGGTGATATTACTGCGAAGGAAAAAGATGCTGAAGTTCGTTATTTTGCACCTGTTGAGAAGCGGCTTTACTATCGTGTTGTTAATCGATGTGTCGATGAAAAGACGGTTTGTAATGAAGATTTAATGAAACGTGCTGCTGCTCAGACGCTATGGGGTGCACTATGTTCAGTGTTTGATCCTGATGTTATTTAAAGAGTCAATAAAGTAAAGAGCCCTTTTAACAAAGGTTTCTTTTAAACTTGAATTTCATTTGAAATGGGTTGAGAAATGTTTGGAAGACTTACAGATCCTACGGCAGGTGCTTTTCATGCGCTTGCACATGAACCGATCGTTTTGTATACATGTATTGCGATTGTTTTAGTTGGTTTAATTGCTGTTATTGCTCTAACAGTACTTGGGTGGTGGGGGATTCTATGGCGAAATTGGATTACAACAGTTGACCATAAACGCATAGGTATTATGTACATCGTTCTTGGAATTATTATGCTTGTTCGCGGTTTTGCGGACGCACTTATGATGCGAACGCATCAAGCTTTAGCTCTTGGGAGTGAAACAGCGGGTTATTTGCCTCCTGAGCATTTTGATCAAATTTTTTCGGCGCATGGTACGATCATGATTTTTTTCATGGCTACACCTATTTTATTTGGTCTTTTTAATTATCTTATACCGCTTCAAATTGGTGCGCGTGATGTTGCTTTTCCCTTTGCAAATAATCTAGGTTTTTGGATTACGACTGCAGGGGCGATCTTGATTAATATATCCCTAGGTGTTGGTAATTTTGGTCGTGGTGGTTGGCTGATGTATCCACCTTTTACAGAGTTGCAAACGAGTCCAGATACAGGGGTAGATTATTATTTATGGTCTCTTCAGCTTTCTGGTATTGCGACAACAATGGGGGCAGTCAATTTCGTTGCGACTTTGATTAAGATGCGTGCTCCTGGAATGACAATGATGAGAATGCCTGTTTTTTGTTGGAGCGCTTTTGTCAGTAATGTCCTTATTTTAGTTATTTATCCTGTTTTAACTGTAGCATTTGCACTCTTGGCATGTGATCGTTATTTGAACATGAATTTCTTTTCTAATGTTGGTGGCGGAAATCCGATGGTATGGATTAACTATGTTTGGATTTTTGGTCATCCTGAGGTTTATGTTTTAGTTGTTCCTGCTTTTGGAATTGTTTCCGAGGTTGTATCAACTTTTTCTTCAAAACGCCTCTTTGGTTATACTTCGATGGTATGGGCCATGTTGGTTATTTTGATTCTTTCGCTTCTTGTTTGGGGACATCATTTTTTCACAATGGGTGGCGGTGAAGCTGTGAATACTTTCTTTGGTATTGCGACAATGATCATCGCAGTTCCAACAGGTGTAAAAGTCTTTAATTGGCTGCTTACGATGTATAAAGGTCGAATTCGCTTTGAGCCTCCTATGCTTTGGTGCATGGGTATGATCTTTACATTTGTTGGTGGTGGATTAACAGGTGTTTTATTATCTATTGTTCCTGCTGATTGGCAGTTTCATAATTCGCTCTTTTTGATAGCACATTTCCACCATACAATTATTGGAGGTGTGGTTTTTGCTTATTTAGCGGGGATTGCATTTTGGTTTCCAAAAGTTTTTGGTTATAAACCAAATCGCATACTAGGTATTGCATCTTTTTGGTGTTGGTTTATTGGTTTTTACCTTGCCTTTTTCCCTGTTTATGCGCTTGGTTTAATGGGGGCGACTCGTCGTCTTCAGCATTACATGGAACCTAGTTGGCAGCCGATGTTTATTATTGCTGCAGTGGGTGCTTGTATTATCTTACTTGGTATCCTTTGTTTTGTGCTACAGGTTGTTTTGGCGATTTGGTACGGTATTAAGCATAAAGGTCATTTACCGATAACATTAAATGATTCTTGGGGTGATGCACGTACACTTGAATGGTTTACCTCTTCACCGCCTCCTTCCTATAATTTTGCTCTCCTTCCAAAGATACAGTCTGATGATGCTTATTGGAATATGAAGAAAAGTGGTTATCAACGGCCGACAAGTGGATTTACAAAAATTCATATGCCATCAAATACATCGGCTGGAATTATTGCTGGTTTCTTCTCATTAGTTGTTGGTTTTGCGCTTGTTTGGCATATTTGGTGGCTTGTTGCGGTTGGACTGGTTGGTTTTATTGCAACGCTTGTGTGTCATTCATTAACAGGTGATCATCATGGTTACTATATTCCAGCTGAAGAAGTGCAAAAAACTGAAGATGCCTTTACGGCTGTTCTTAAAGAACAAGGAGTGACAGTATGAGTGCTGTAACAATGAATAACGCGAGTACTATAGATGAACTTCACCACGATAGTAGCTCGGTAATGACGTTTGGTTTTTGGGTCTATATTCTTTCAGACTTAATCCTGTTTTCGACACTATTTTCAAGTTTTGCTGTATTTTCTGCTTCTTATGGCGGTGGTAAAGCGGGCAATGAGTTTATAGATTTAAAGTTTGTTTTGGTTGAGACTGCTTTCTTGTTGTTTTCATCCGTCACTTATGGCTTTGCAATGGTACAAGCACATAAAAATAACATCAGTGGTGTGCGTTTATGGATGGCTATTACCTTTGTATTGGGGTGTTGCTTCATTGGTATGGAACTTTACGAATTTCATGAACTTTTGAGTGAGGTCTTTTATTTCGATCCAAATGCTTATGCGGGTATTGATCCTGCAACAGGTTTACAGCTTTTTGGACGGGAAATTCTCTCTGCTTATTGGTCAGCATTTTTTGCTTTGGTTGGCACTCATGGTCTTCACGTAACTGTTGGTCTTCTTTGGATGGTTGTGATGTTTTTTCATCTTCGTCGTAATGGTTTGGATCAGGATAATAAAACACGTTTAGCATGTCTTTCCATTTTTTGGCATTTACTTGATATTGTATGGATTGGTGTTTTCACCATGGTTTATCTATTAGGAGCGTTGTGATGAGCATGCAAAATGAAACACATGGTTCCAGTACTGGTTCCTATTTGGTTGGTTTTATTCTGGCTGTATTTTTCACCTTGGGTTCTTTTATTCCTGTGATGTATGGGATGATGGAAAGTTGGGCAATTAGTACAAAGGTTGCATATCTTATTGGGATGGCGATTATTCAGATTATAGTACAAATTGTTTTCTTTTTACATTTAAGTTCTGGTCGAGATGCCAAGTGGAATTTAAGCGCGTTGTGGTTTGCTGCTATTTGCGTTTTTGTTATTATTGGGGGAACTTGGTGGGCTATTTCTCATTTGAATTATAATATGATGGGTGGTTCAGGGCGTGTTATTGAACCGGAAATATCAAGTAGAGATGATTCTTCAGTGTCTGAGCAGTTATCAAACAAAGATATATCCGTAAGAAAACAGCCAGAAAAGATACAGGGCTCAGAAGTTTCGATGGAGCAAGGTGCAAGTACGCAAACTCCTGTAGATCAAGCACCTGGTTCAGAAATGCCCATGGAGCAAGGTCTAAATACGCAAACTCCTGTAGATCAAGCACCTGGTTCAGAAATACCCATGGAGCAAGGTGCAAGTACGCAAACTCCTGTAGATCAAGCACCTGGTTCAGAAATACCCATGGAGCAAGATCCAAATACGCAGTTTTCTGTGAAGTAGTTGTTAGAAATATCTATGGAGCTGATGCGGTATGTATCAGCTCGTAGAAGAAATTCGTAGGATATAAAGAAGGAGATAAGTACAAGATATCAGTGGAATAAGTATCATGATTTTGAATATACTTTTAGTTTAAAAGAGAAAGTCCGTGGGGTATTTAGTCAAGCTTTAATTTTTGAAACAAGTAGCTATTTGTAGAATATACAAAAAGTGATGTTTGTAAAATTTATTACAAAGAAAGAGAATGTGAGAAACAAGTTTTTATGTTGTATGAGATAAAAAAAGCTATGAAAAGGTAATGTTTTTAGATTTACAGGATTTATATTAAAGATAGCATTAAAGTTATTTGTAAATAATAATATGCAATTGAAATCAAAAATTTAGAGAATAATCAGAAAAATTAATGAAAACCGTTGCAATGACAGTTATTGGTGCTGGTTCTTTTGGTACTGCATTAGCGATTGCTGTTGCCCGTAATGGTCATAGTGTTTTACTTTGGGGGTATGATCCTCAACATATCAAAGAATTACAGGAACAACGTTGTAATCAAGTATATTTACCCGATATTCGATTTCCTGAAAATTTATTACTTGAAGCTTCGCTTGAAACTGCGATAACAGCAAGTCACAATATATTAATTGCTGTTCCAAGTCATGTATTTCATCAAGTTTTGTATAATATTCAACCTTATTTGGATCAGCATTCACGTGTTATTTGGGCAACGAAGGGTTTAGAACATGGTACAGGACGTTTCTTACAAGAAGTTGCTCGTGAGATTTTAGGTGAAAAAATTCCTTTAGCTGTTTTTTCTGGACCCACTTTTGCTAAAGAACTGGCTATCGGTTGGCCTACTGCGATGACGATAGCAGCGTCTGATGATGTATTTGGTAAAGAATTGCAGCAACTTTTTCATTGTGACAAAAGTTTTAGAGTTTATAAAAGCTCAGATATGATTGGTGTTCAATTAGGGGGAACAGTCAAAAATATTATTGCTATTGGTGCGGGAATATCAGATGGCATGGGATTTGGGGCAAATGCCCGAATAGCTCTCATCACACGAGGATTAGCTGAAATCAGTCGTTTAGGGGGGGCTATGGGTGCTGAACTTTCTACATTTATGGGAATGACAGGCTTAGGTGATCTGGTTTTGACATGTACTGATAATCAGTCGCGTAATCGCCGTTTTGGAATACTGCTTGGTAAAGGAATAGATATAAAAGAAGCGGAAAAACAAATTGGTCAGGTTGTGGAAGGATATTTAAATACCAAGGAAGTACATAAGTTGGCGCAGCGTATAGGGGTAGAAATGCCCATTGTAGAACAAATTTATCAAATTCTCTATTGTGGTAAAAACATAACTGAAGCGGCAAACACATTATTAAACCGCGCCCTCAAGGACGAAATACAATGATGTCCTGTTTTTTTAAATAATTCCAATCGTAAAAAATAGAAACATGCTATGATAGACATATAAAATAGATTGTATTGATGGTTGTATAAGACAGTCGTATTCCAGCAAGTTATAGATTCATATCATTCGATTCTTTATGAAATATGGCTGAAATATAAAAGTTTTGGCTTTTGTCTAAGAGCTATCTCTTTGAAGATAAGTTATCGTTTCCACTTACACATGTTTATGTAATGTAATGAACAAGATATTTTTATTGTCTCTTAAATTCATCTCACAAGGATATTTGCAAACAGAATAATACAAGACTCATTAGATAGAAGCATCTTATTTATGTAACGTATAAGCTAAGAATATCGGGGCAGGGATATTGTGTATCTCTGTTTTTGTAATTCTTTAAAACAAGAAGACAATCTATTTTGGGAAGAAGATGAAATTTTAAAGATGAAAACCAGTTCCTATTTCTACAATCATTTTTAGATTCAGTTTTACGCTATCTAAAGCAATATCTTTTAAATAATAGAGATTATCTCATACCTTTATTTTCTCATTTTCTAATGAAAGCATTTCTCTGATGTATCAGGAAAATAGAATGCTCAAAAAAACACGATTGCTGTTGTATATTCATGTTCTTGTTTTAAAGAGACCTCTCTCTTAAAACTCCCAAGTCCACTTCGCGACGGTGACCGTGAATAGTGTAACGATAAAGCCATTGTGCACATCCCCATCTTTACGTTTATGAAGGAGGAAGACGAGCATCATTACCATCCCCCAATGTTGAGACAGCTCTTGGCACTTGAAGCTGTTCAGTAGAGATATTTAAGCCTTTTATTTTTTCACATGTCAATTCTGTTTTTTATATGCAAGAAATGATTTTTGGAATTATAACTTTGAAAGTCTAAGATTGAGAAAATGTTATTGTACTTGTTTGTGACTGTCAGTTAAACTAAAAAATAATGTGATCATAAAGATAATAAATTGATTTATATCAATAATTTATTTTATTTTTGTATTGAGTTAATTAAAAAATATGTGTTTTCTTGTCACAAGCGAGTTAGTATATGGATAAAAATTATTAAAAATACTTCTAATGAATCATCTCAAGTGTCAAGTGTTGTTTCAACACATGGCAAGTGAGATGACGGTGTTGGTTTGTCATCTGTATAAACATTAAAATGGTGGTAAAAAAAGGATTTTATATACTTCATAGGGATTTTTTATACGTTTTACAGGTACCATTGTGAAATGGAATGGCATGCATTGAGAGATATCTTAAAAAAATGCATGAAGGAGCAACAGCTATAGTGTTTTTGGGTGTTCTATTTTATCTGACATATCAGAGAAACGCTTTCATTAAAGAACGAGCAAAATAAAGGTGTGAGGTAAAGAGTAATCTCCATTATTAAAAAAACATTGATGTAGATGCTTTTAAAATCGTAAAGTCTCATTAAAGAATAATAGTAAAATTAACGATTGATTTCTTTACGCTTTCATATTCTTCCTAAATTAGATTGTATTTGCGTTTCAAGAATAAATCAAACGGTAGAAATATTTTTTTCAATTTGCTACACAAAAGCTGAAACTAAGGATTTTAATAATTCTCTAATCTCTGTTTCAAACTGCGGTGGCATGAGGGTTGGATATTGATTTATAAGCAATGGCAAAAGCGTATACTTTAGTAAGGTAAATGACGTCATAAAACACAAACTTTATCAACCATGAATTGAAGAAATATTCCGGCTTTTTATAAAATATTTTGCGAAACAAGGCATCGTACAGCTGGTTTTGTATTCACTTATTCTTACAAACACTTGTCACATGCTTTACGTCATATTATTATAAGTCAATACACTGTTATATAGCTGAGAAAGTACTCAATACCCGATTAAAGCACTATGCACATGATTGATTTTATTTTTTAGTGCAATGAAATAAAATTTATCCTTCTTGAGAATCGTCACTTTTTTTTAGTTCTTCAAGTATTGGCATAGACATGATGTTATAGCCTGAATCAACATAATGGATTTCACCTGTAACACCTGATGATAAGTCAGAGAGTAGATAAAGAGCAGATTTTCCAATTTCATGAATATTTACGGTACGACGTAATGGGGCATTACGGCGTTGATGTGAAAATATTGCACGTGCAGCTGCAATACCATTACCTGCTAAGGTTCTAACTGGACCAGCTGAAATTGCATTGACGCGGATATTTTGAGGACCAAAGTCCGCTGCTAAATAACGTACCATAGCTTCTAAAGCGGCCTTAGCAACGCCCATGATGTTATAATTAGGGACGACTTGCTGTGAAGCACCATAGGTAAGAGTTAGAAGTGTTCCTCCATTGGGCATAAGCCTACCGGCGCGCTGGGCAATTTCAGTAAAGGAATAAGCTGAAATCACCATTGTGCGTTTAAAGTTTTCACGTGTTGTAACATCAACGTAACGCCCTTTTAGCTGATTTTTATCTGAAAAACCAATGGCATGGACAATAAAATCAATAGTTTTCCATTCTTTTTCAAGTTGCTCAAAGACGTAGTCAACGTCTTCAATTTTTTCAACATCGCACTCTAACACTAATTTGCAGCCAAGTTTATCGGCTAGAGGCTGAACACGTTTTCCGAAAGCATTTCCTTGATAAGTCAACGCTAATTCAGCTCCTGCTTGTGCAAGTTGACAGGCAATGCCCCAAGCAATTGAATGGTCATTCGCAATGCCCATAATAAGGCCACGTTTGCCCTCCATCAAACCTTTCATATTATTCTCCGTAAGACCGTACTTTTTTCAATTACTAAGAACTTTCGTTTATACATAGCGTTGGAAAACCAGCGTTGCATTGGTACCGCCAAAGCCAAAAGTATTTGACAATACGGTATTCAGTTGTTGATGATCGCGTCGTTTACGAACGATTGGCATATCAGCAAAAGCTGGATCAAGTTCTTCAATATGGGCACTTTCACATATAAAATTGTGATTCATCATTAACAATGTATAGATTGCTTCGTGAACACCTGCTGCTCCCAAGGAATGTCCTGTTAGAGATTTGGTAGCGGAAATGGGGGGGCATTGATCACCCGCTCCAAAGATACGACGTATAGCTTCTATTTCAGGAGGATCACCAACAGGGGTTGCTGTTGCATGGGGATTAATATAATCAATTTTATTATTGACAGTTGCAAGGGCCATGCGCATGCACCGTTCTGCTCCCTCTCCTGATGGGGCGACCATATCATGTCCATCGGATGTAGCTCCATATCCAACGATTTCTCCATAGATTTTTGCACCACGTGCTTTAGCTAGTTCTAGATCTTCAAGGACCAAAACGCCAGCTCCTCCAGCAATAACAAAACCATCACGATTGACATCATAGGCACGTGAAGCTTTGTGAGGGGTGTCATTATATCTGCTAGACATAGCGCCCATCGCATCGAATAAAACAGAGAGTGTCCAATCCAAATCTTCACAGCCACCGGCAAAGATGCGCTTCTGTTTACCATATTGGATCATTTCATAAGCATTACCAATACAATGATTGGAAGTAGCACAAGCTGAAGAGATTGAATAGTTTACCCCTTTTATTTTAAAGAAAGTTGCCAGTGTTGCAGATGCTGTAGAACTCATCGCTTTAGGGACAACAAAAGGACCAACACGTTTTGGACCTTTTTGGCGTGTAATGTCAGCAGCTTCTACAATTGATTGAGTTGAAGCACCTCCAGAACCCATAATGATGCCGGTGTGTTCGTTTGATACTTCATGAGGCTCTAGACCTGCATCTAAGATCGCTTGATCCATAGCGATGTGATTCCATGCTGTTCCACACCCATGAAAACGTAGAGCGCGTCGATCTACGAGTTCTTCTATATTAATGTCAGGTTTGCCGTAAACCCTGCTACGAAAACCTAATTCGGCATATTGAGGTGCGTAAGAAATTCCGGATTTTGCTTCACGCAAACTGGTTAAAACGGCTTGAAGTCCATTTCCAATCGCGGAGACAATCCCCATTCCAGTTACAACAACTCGACGCATTCATACCTCCTTGTTCCATACAGAATAGTAAAAAATTCTTTCTGATGGAAATAACATTCAATCTTCTTTGAATAAAGCAACGCGTAAATCATTCGCCTTATAAATAGTCTCTCCATCTGCTTTTAGCCACCCATCAGCTATTCCTAAGACTAAATTTCCACGCCGGATACGCTTAAAATCTATTCCATATTCAAGAAGTTTAGTTTGTGGAGTTATCATACCTGATAACTTTACTTCACCTGTTGATATCGCTCTTCCTTTCCCTGGTTCGCCTAGCCAACCAAGGAAAAAACCTGTTAATTGCCACATCCCATCCAGTCCAAGACATCCTGGCATGACGGGGTCGCCTATAAAGTGACAATTAAAGAACCACAGGTCTGGTGTAATGTCAAATTCGGCGCGGACTATTCCTTTATCGTATATACCGCCAGTTTCACTAATTTGAGTGATTCGATGAATCATCAACATTGGCGGTGCTGGCAATTGCGCATTACCTTTACCAAACATTTCGCCGCGAGCGCAGCTTAGAAGCTCTTCATAAGTGTAGCGAGACTTTTGTTCAGCCATTGTTACTCCATTTATTTGCATATATCTTTATTTCTGCGCTTTTCCCCAATCTACTTTTAGAGCAAATTTTAAAGAGAGGGAAATGATTTTATATCATTTTTAATGACAAAGACCCTTTTTTATGTATTCTACGGGGATAATTATTAAAAAATGGAATATAAGATTACACCATACTATTCCCATTTTTTTGTATTTTGATCTTATTTAAACAGGAATAATTTTGGTTTGTAATATGTCAGTGAGTTCAGACGATTTAGATATAAATGAAGAGCAACAGTTCACAAAAGAGTGTGGAAAAGTTGTGCAATATTATTCCATTTCTATGTTAGAAAAACGTTTGCGCCAAAATGGTTTGCGTCTAACACGTCAGCGGTTAGAACTTGCACATATGATTTTTTCTCAAGGGAATCGTCATATTACTGCTGAAGAGCTCTATGAAGAAGCGGTGAGGGCGAGTGTACCTGTATCCTTAGCAACAGTTTATAATACGCTTCATCAATTTACGGAAGCGGGATTATTACGGATTATTGCTGTAGAAGGTTCGAAAACTTGGTTTGATACCAATACCTCTGATCACTACCATTTTTATATAGAAGGCGAAAATCGCATTCTTGATATTCCATGCAATTTGGAAGAAGCTCTCATTATTAGAAATTTGCCTAAGCCCCCGAAAGGTATGGAAATTTCACATGTTGATTTGATCGTGCGATTGAGATCCAAAAATTAATTTTGTGAGAGGGGGTGAAGATGTTCAATGAGGAATAAAAATTAAACTTGATGAGTTTGAGTGTTCACCAACCTTTTATTTTTTCATCAGGATAGATTCCCCATAACTGAGGTTGTTGAAGCCATCCATGAACATTATTAATGGTGATTTCACACCATTGTCCATCACATTGGCGGATATTACCAATAACATTAGGCTCTACTTCTGCCACAAGTTCTGCGTTGTCGGTGGGTTTTTTTCGTAGCATCAGCCTTTTTGTTTTATCTTTTTGCCATGGAAGAGTTATAGCAGTTCGCTTTCCCGATAAAAGCGATTGATAGACCCACCCCTCATCGCCTTCTGCATCACGAATTTTGCGCCATTGATCATATTCTTGAATGATTTCAATGGGTAGACCCTTTTTTTTGTAGGTAAAAATGATAGAATAATTGCTTCCTGGTCCGACGCGTACATTAACACGGGTAGGTTTAATCGAAGCAAATCGCGGAAGTGGTAAACCACTGGGCCCTAAATTTTGATTAAATGTTTGTGCATGTAACAAATGCGGTGAACCCACAATAACTTTTGCTATTAAGATGCATAATGTGAGCATTGAAACGCGAAACCAACGAGAATTTTGCACACTTAACTCCTTTATTTTTTATATATTAGGAATTTAAAATCTAAAAGATAAGACTGGAAACTGATAAAAATTATGACATATCGCTCGTTAAAGAGATCTAAACGATGAAAAAATTATTACGAGAATAGCAAAATAAAGAAAATAAAAGTTTGAATTTCTTAGTGCTTATCTTTTTTATGAGAGAATAACTGTAAATAAAAATTGGATTGTTATATAGCTATATGCACACGTGATAAAATAGTAAAGTATATTGTGGTCGTAGCAGTTTTTGTGCAGTAGATCAGAGTTAAAGTATTGTATCTCTTTTCTGGGTTTATTTCTCGAAATAAAAATACAGGTATACATATTATGAACAAAAAATTGTTCAGTGAAGGGGTTATTGTGTAGCTTGAAAAGAAATTTTAAATGAACCAAATAATACGATGAATGAAACATTTAAGCGTAAAAATATGAGAAACATTATAGAGTAGATTGATATATGAAAGGCTAATTTTAATAGGATAGTTATTTCATAATAATCCATTTTATAAATTTTTCTATACTATAATCTTATGCCATAATAATGCTTATCCGTATGGTAGATAAGCAGGCTGTGTCATTCTACTTACCAGATCTCAATGTTATGCAGTTTTTATTATTTATAGCGTTTCTAAGAAGCATTTTTATTCTATTTGCATACGAACATCGCTTGTGATGTACAAGAAAATAATTTTTATTTGTTCAATATAAGAGAGGAATGTTGTGAAACTTTACTGTATTCAGAGTTATTACTTAATAATATGAGAAAACACTACTTATTATTATAAATAAATTATTTATAAATTTTAATATTTATTTAAATTGTAAAATATTTTTATCAAAAATGGTAATATAAGACACATTCATACATAATTAAAATACAGAGTTTTTTCTATTTATTATTAATTTTCTTGGTTTTAACTCAGTATAAAAGAAATTTGAGTGAAATATTCAGAGGAAGGTTTGCTCAATATGCTTATGAGGTGAATAACATAAGTGATGAGTAGAAGAAATTTATCAAGAAAAAACAATCTGTAATGCAGTGGTTAAAATTCTTCATCTTTTAGAGGGATAGAATTAAGCGATGTAAAAAGTTACGAAATTATTGTCATTTCGTTACATAACTGAAGGGAAAGAGGACCATCTCTTTTCTTTACACATATATAATCGTATATTGCAATAGTAATTTGTATTTTACAATCTGATCTAAGATTTTCGAAAGATGCAAAATATTTAATAGTAAAAAAGAAAATCATCACGAGATTTGTATACAAGAAAGAGCTATTTGAGAGAAGAAAATTGTAGTAAAAAGTCATAGCAAAACACTCCACCCACCTCTTTATTTTACACAGCGATAGGTCAATTTAAAGAGTCACAAAGTAATTTGTCATGCAGTGCTTGAAACACCGAAAAGTGAAGTAAAAATCACCACTTTATAAATCCAAAACACCCATTATGCTCGAATAATCCTAAACGCCATAACAAATGCTCTATGAAAAAACTCATTCGCAATATTTTATAAGCATGAAACTTCTGACAGCTTATTTAGATTACTACGTATGCGATTTCATAACGGTATATCACTTTACAGCAATAGTTCGTCCGTTGCTAACAAGACCTTCTCTTTGCGCACGCTTACGAGCAAGCTTTCGTGTACGACGAATAGCTTCAGCTTTTTCACGAGCACGCTTCTCAGATGGCTTTTCATAATAACTACGCATTTTCATTTCACGGAAGATACCTTCACGCTGCATCTTCTTCTTCAACGCACGGAGCGCTTGATCAACATTATTATCACGAACGAGTACTTGCACTATTTATCCTGCTTTTTTCAGTGTCATAAATGATAGGAAAAACCTACGTCCTTTTAAAGGCATATCTAAAAGGACAGAGACTTATATCATATAAATAAGACATTTGTCTATATTGCTTTTTAAAATTCTATCCTTTTTGTAATAAAATGCTTTTTGTAATGGATGATAGAGTTTACGGGTATAAACTTATGAAAGTCCTTGTATTTGGTCATTTTCGTCAAGATGAATTTTTTCAGCGGTAGGATAATGCGGTAAGCCAGGCATGGTCATCACATCTCCACAAATGACAACAATAAAACCGGCCCCTGCGGAGAGACGAACCTCTCGTACAGGAATTTCAAAATCAACAGGGGCACCATATTGCTTGGGATTAGAAGAAAAAGAATAAGGTGTTTTTGCCATACAAATAGGGTAGGTGCCAAAACCTTCTTTTTCCCAAGATTCAAGTTGTTTAAGAATAGAGGGTGGGATGATGGCGCCACGCCCACCGTATAGCTTTGTTATAATACAATTAATTTTTTGAACGAGTGGAATATCATCTTGATAGAGAACTTTAAAATCAGAATCGTGCTTTTCAATCAAAGTAACGAGCTCTTGCGCAAGTTCTATAGCGCCTTTCCCACCTTGTTCCCAATGCTTACAGATAATAGCTTTGTGTCCAGTTGTTGCAACTATTTTTTGTAATATTTTTATTTCAGCATCGCTATCGCTGTCAAAATGATTGATAGCTACAACACAAGGAATACCGTAGTGCTTCATATTTTTTATGTGTCGTAAAAGATTGGCTGCTCCTTTTTCTAAAGCGGTGATATTTTCTTCTGTCAGGTTATTTTTATCCAGACCACCATTCATTTTTAATGCACGAATAGTTGCGACGATCACTGTAGCATTTGGTACAATACCTGCTTGCCTACATTTAATATTGAAGAACTTTTCTGCTCCAAGATCGGCTCCAAATCCTGCTTCTGTGACAACATAATCAGCGAGTTTTAAAGCGGTTTTTGTTGCTATAACTGAGTTGCAACCATGAGCAATGTTGGCAAAAGGTCCTCCATGAACGAGAACAGGATTATTTTCAATTGTTTGTACGAGATT
Source organism: Bartonella sp. TT121SHDZB (assembly GCF_042193415.1). Taxonomy (NCBI): domain Bacteria; kingdom Pseudomonadati; phylum Pseudomonadota; class Alphaproteobacteria; order Hyphomicrobiales; family Bartonellaceae; genus Bartonella; species Bartonella sp. TT121SHDZB. The sequence continues at coordinate 287,222 of NZ_JBHILR010000001.1, forward strand.
AGGTTGTATAGCCTCTTTGAGAAGAACGGCCATTGCTCCTTCCGCATTGAGATCAGCAACGGTGATGGGCGTTTTATCGTAACGATAAGCAACAATAACTTTTTTGAGTCGTTGTGTAAGGTTTTCTAAATTTTCAGAGAGACAAAGAAGTGCCATAATTTCTGATGCAACAGTAATATCGAAACCTGTTTGGCGTGGAAAACCATTTATTACACCCCCCAATGAAATAACAATATCGCGCAATGCACGGTCATTCATATCAAGAACGCGTTTCCAAACAATGCGACGTGGATCAATGTTTAGAGTATTTCCCCAATAAAGATGATTATCTATCATGGCGGCAAGAAGATTATGAGCAGCTGTAATAGCATGAAAATCACCAGTAAAATGTAAATTAAGGTCATCCATTGGAATGACTTGCGCATAACCACCACCAGCAGCACCACCTTTTACACCAAAACAGGGACCTAAAGACGGTTCTCTTAAGGTAGCTATTGTTTTTTTGCCAATGAGATTAAGAGCATCACTAAGTCCAACTGTTGTTGTTGTTTTACCTTCTCCGGCAGGTGTGGGATTGATAGCCGTGACAAGGATAAGTTTACCATCTGGATTTTTATTAAGCGATTTTATGTATGCAGAAGAAATTTTAGCTTTATCATGGCCATAGGGAATGAGATTTTCAGGTGAGATACCAATTTTTTGTGCAATTTCAGTAATATGTTGCTTTTTAGCAGTGCGAGCAATTTCAATATCTGTTGTAGGCATGGAAAAATTCTTTAAATTAAGTTTTCATTAACGTTTGGGATCTGTACTCTATGGATTAATGAGAAGAATCCAATAGAAAATATAAAATATCATAGAGATCGATGATGTGCTGTGCAAGAGAGAATGCTAAAGGGGTACAAGAAGATTTTTATTGTTTTTTAGAAAAAAGAATCTCTATATTTTAAGTTTCGAAAAGTTTTTAACCGGCTTGCAACATCACTCTCAACATCAGCTAATGAGGAATGTCAGGAGAAAGTTTTTTGGTATTAATTTTAAAATTTTTTACGCAGGAAAATTATAGCACTTTTTATGCTCAACTTTTTATATCTTAAGAAGATGATAGCTCTAAAAGTTTTGTTAAAGAGGATTTTGTTAAAATGGCAAAGATTCTCCAAAGGTAATCTAAGATATTTGGTTTTAAATCTTAAATCATGGTGATGAAAAAAACTTTAAAGTTATGTGTTTTTAAGCAGTTAAAAAATATCTCAAAAAAAGCTTTGATTTGCAACAAAATGCTGATGATATTTAATGGGTATCATAAGTGTTTTACGGTGGTATGTTTGAGAAGTAGTTTATTTGTTATTTCTCAATAACACACTGAAAAAGTTTTACATGGCGGTCAACCCGAATTTATTATGGAACACCTGAAGTTCTCCTTAAGATGGGGCGGACAGAAATGAAATATGGAGAAACATCCATTTATGGAAAAGATAGGAAAAAGCATATAAAAAATTATCCAATTGATTAAAGAATGTAATCCGGAAGAGCTCAAAAACAGGCGCATAGATTGAGGAAGAACGTAATAACATATGCCACTCATGCAATCGCTACGATTATTGTTAATAAAAGCGTCTTGGAGCTGAATTGAAGGCTGTATAACATCTCGTTCTATCAAAATAGCTAAAAAAACGACTCACAATAAAACGGAACAACAAACCGTAAAAAGATCTAAAGATAAGAAAAGAATAGATCTCATAAAAAGAATTCAAAGAGCCTGAATTTATAAGCAAGAGATTGAATTCATTGATAGATGGCGCACCCGAAGAGATTCGAACTCCTGACCCCCAGATTCGTAGTCTGGTGCTCTATCCAGCTGAGCTACGGGTGCATACATTTCGATTTTCTATATTGTCTAAGACAAAGGGTTCCTAATCGTTTCATTAAAAAAATGCAAGTGAAACTTGGAGAGTAATAAAAAAATCTTTCTTTTTTTATGAGATATTTTAAAAAAGGATATACTATATTATGGTTTCAGTTGGTTTTCGTATGATTAGTTTCTTGTTGTGACTGTACAAAGCAATATGAACGATAGTTAACTTGACGTTTTAGTCTATGATAGATAGTTAAGCGATAAGATATGTTTTTTACGGTGGGGGTAAGATATACACCTGCTGTTTGGTTTTTATGTAAAACGCTGATATTACAGTTGAAAATTATTTCAGATAAACATGACACAGCAAGGGTAGATGTATGGCGCTATTAAAAAAGATCTTTCCATTAGTGTTTTTAATTGTCGTTTTAACGGTTACTTATTGGGCTGGAAAACAGAATGCAGTACAATCCATTTCTATGGTGGATAAAACAAGAGTATCGTATAAAGCTTCAAAGGGAAAAATGGAAAGACCACCGACGAATGTTGTTGTTGATTTTGTTAAAGTTCAAGATTTTTGTAAACAGCTGAATGTTCTCGGAAATGGTCAAGCGTTTGCTTCGGTGGAATTAACGCCTTGGTCATCAGGTGTTGTTGATAAGCTTTTTGTGTCAGCTGGTACAAAAGTACAAGCGGGTGATGTAATTGCACAGCTTGATTCAAAAAAGGAAGAAATAGCAGCTGAAAAAGCAAAGGTACAACGTGATAATAGTGCATTAACGCTTTCGCGTATTCTTAAATTACGTTCTAGCAATACAGCAACAGAAGTTCAGGAAATCACTGCACGCTTAGAGTTAGATAACGCAAATTTAGCTTTACGTAATGCTAATTTAGAACTTGAACGGCGAACAATTCGTGCACCGATTAGCGGGGTTGTGGGTATTTTACCCATTGATGTAGGTAACGCTGTTACCCCTAATACTGTAATAGGTCGTATTGAGAATAGAGAACGTATTTTGGTTGATATATGGGTTCCTGAGCAGTATGCATCGCGTCTTCATAAAGGCGATGAAGTGATTGCAACACTAACAGCGCAGCCAGATAGAGCTTTTGTTGGCAATATTTATGCGATTGATAATGCCGTTGATTCAGTAAGCCGTACGCTTCATGTTCAAGTTGAAATTAAAAATGAAAAAGATACGCTCATGTCTGGTATGTCTTTTTCTGTTGCGCTTCAGTTTCATGATGGTTCGTTTCCCGTCGTAAATCCTCTTGCTGTTCAATGGAACAGTAAAGGATCATTTGTTTGGCGTGTAAGAGAAGGTAAAGTAGAAAGTATTCCAGCAACAATTATTCAACATAGAGCAGATCAGGTATTTATCAAAGCTTCTTTGGAAAATGATGATCAAGTTGTCATTCAAGGCGTACAAATGCTTTATCCAGGAAGTAGAGTTATTATTGATAATCCAAAAGCCCATCAACAACCGTTATCATCAGCTCATGGACAGGATATATAATGAGTCAAGAATTCAAAACGGAGCGGCCTATGACACAGACGGATCAGGGTGGTATAATCGCTGTATTTATTCGCAGGCCAGTTTTCACCTTTGTTTTGAATGCTATGATTGTGATTGCTGGGATTGCTGCATGGTTAAATGTGGATGTGCGCGAATTGCCAGATGTTGATACTCCAGTGACGACAATTATGACAACGTATACTGGGGCATCAGCAGAAACAATTGATCGTGAAGTAACGAAAACTATAGAAGATGCCATTTCTCGTGTTTCAGGTGTTAAAACGATTTCTTCAACATCTTCTTTTGGCCGTTCCCGTGTAGTGGTTAATTTTAATGTAGGTGTTGATTTGAATGTTGCAGCATCTGATATTCGTGATGCTCTCTCCCGTATTACCTATTCTTTACCGAAAGATGCGGATTCGCCTCTGATCATTAAAGCAGATTCAAATGCTGCTGCGATGATGTATTTGGTTGTGACGTCACCAACCATGAGTATTGATGATTTAACAACGGTTGTAAACGATCAAATTGTTGATGCGCTTTCTGCTGTTGATGGTGTTGGTGATGTACAGGTTGATAGTGCACGCACGAAGATTTTTCAGGTTGATGTTGATCAAGCAAAGCTTGCTAGTTATGGATTGACCGTAGCAGATATTTCGCGTGTTCTGGCTGATATGACAACAGATGTTCCAGTAGGATCATTACGCAATGCTAAACAAGCATTAATTGTACGTGCGACTGCACGTTTAACAACACCAGAAGCTTTTGAACAAATTGTCTTAAAACCTCATGTGCATCTTAGCGATGTTGCGCATGTTACTTTGTCACCTGATGTGGAAACAGTTATTCTTCGTGTCAATGGAAAGACAGGAATCGGATTGGGGATTGTGCGTAAAGCACAGTCCAACACCCTTAATATTTCTGAAGGTGTTCGGGAGGTTCTTGATCATCTTAAAAAGGTTGTTCCTCCTTCTGTGCATATGAGTATTATTAGCGATGATGCAATTTTTATTAAGGGTGCACTTCATGAGGTTGAGGTTGCATTAATTATTGCTGTTCTTAGCGTTATTTTGGTTATTTTTCTTTTTCTAAGAGACATTCGTGTAACGCTTATTCCTGCTTTATCTATCCCTGTTGCTCTAATTGGTACAATTGCTGCTGTTTATCTTGCTGGATTTTCATTAAATATTCTCACATTTTTAGGGCTTGTTTTGGCAACAGGACTCGTGGTGGATGATGCGATTGTTGTTCTTGAAAATATTGTTCGGTGGCGCAATATGGGATTCGGTGCTCTGTCAGCGGCGGTGTTAGGCACACGGGAGGTATTTTTTGCTGTTGTTGCAACAACGTTGACTTTAGTTGCTGTTTTTGTACCCATTTCTTTTCTTCCTGGACAAGTTGGAAGACTTTTTAGGGAATTTGGTTTTGTCTTGGCAATTTCTATACTGCTTTCTTCGATTGTTGCTTTAACACTTTGTCCTATGTTGGCTTCACGTTTTCTCAAGGGACATGTTGAGTGCAATGAGGAAGAGACGCATCGTTTTGCTTTTTTACATAAATTGGGTTCTTTTTTTAGCAAAGCGTACTCTTATAGTTTGCATAAATGTTTGGAAAGACCTTGGACAGTCGTCTTTGCTTCTCTTGTTTTTGCAGGTCTTTGTGTTGGGGGTTATACAAAATTACAACAGGAATTAACGCCAGCAGAAGACAGAGCTCTTATCTTTTTGGTTATTAATGGACCACAGGGCATTTCAACGCAGTATTTAAATGAGCAGATAGAGCAAATTGAAGCAAGCTTAAAACCTTTGCGTGATTCTGGAGAGATTGCTAATAGTTACTCTATCGCAGGTGTTAGCGGTTCATCTAATACCGGTTTTTTGATTTTGTTGCTTTCATCTTGGGACAAACGTTTGCGTAGTCAACAAGAAATCGTGGAAGATGTAAATACAAGAGTTAAACAGTTTCCAGCAGTTTTTGTATTTGCTGCGCAGGGAAATTCTTTAGGTGTTAGGGGAACTGGACAAGGATTACAATTTGCAATTCTTGGGAATGATTATACAAAATTACAACCCATTGCTGATAAGTTGGTTAGTGCTTTGCAAGCTGATCCGCATTTTATTCGCCCACGGCTTACTGTTGATGCAACACAACCACAATTTTTTATTGAAATTAACCGAGAAAAAGCCTCTGATTTAGGGATTGATATCACCAATTTGGGCAATACACTACAAACAATGTTAGATGGAAAGAAAATTGGTTCCATTTATGTGGATGATCATTCTTATGATGTTAAACTGACATCACGTAAGAATCCTATAAATAATCCTGGTGATTTGGAAAATATTTTTCTAAAAACCAAAGGAAACCAATACGTTCCTTTATCGGTTATTGCAAATTTGCATGAAAAAGTTATTGCGCCTCAATTAAAACGAGAAGAGCGTATGAGCGCTGTTATATTAAGTGCAAATCTTGCACCAGGTGTTGTTTTGGGGAATGCTTATCAAATTGTGCAAAAGATTGCTTCTCCTTTATTATCTGAAGGAAATTATATTGTTCCTTTGGGAGAGGCTGCGACGCTTGATGAAACATCTTCCAGTTTTATGATTATTTTTGGCATTGCCTTTGTAATTATTCTATTGGTCTTGGCTGCACAGTTTGAAAGTTTTGTTTCGGGGTTTATTATCATAGCGACCGTACCATTAGGAATTGGTTGTGCTGTAATTGCTATGCTTTTAAGTGGAGTTAGTCTTAATATTTACAGTCAAATTGGTTTAATTTTGTTGGTTGGAGTTATGGCTAAAAATGGTATTCTTATTGTTGAATTTGCAGATCAGTTACGCGATCAAGGGAAAAGCGTGCGTGAAGCTGTAGAAGAAGCGGCGAATATTCGCCTTCGTCCCGTTTGTATGACGATGATTTGTGCCATTTTAGGAGGTATCCCTTTGGTTTTAGCCAAAGGTGCTGGTGCAGAGGCACGTATAGCTTTAGGTTGGGTTATCGTTGGCGGTTTAGGGTTAGCAACTATTTTTACTCTTTATGTCACGCCGGTTGTTTATCTCTTTCTTGGACGTTTTGTGAGACCAAAATCAGAAGAAGCACTACGCTTAACAAGAGAGCTCAGCCAAGTTGAGTGATTTATCTGAGAGGAAAGATTGAATATTTTTTTTATTTTCGTTTTAAAAATGTCGTTTTCGGGTTTTATCTTTCCACCTTTTAGACCGCTTCATTATGTATGTGAACAAGCATGTACGTGAACAGAAAAAATTGATTACAATAAAAGAGATATTGGCTATTTTATTATTGTCTGTGCGGAGCTTCCATTGTCAATAAGCATGTGGGATAAGTTCATGGGAGATGGCTCATTAATTCGAAACGAAAAAGCTTTTGAGGCAGCTTTGAAAGCTTTAAGAATACATGCTACAAGGGATGGGGTCTATGACATTCGTCGACATTTCATAGAGGATGAACAGCGTTTTTCCCATTTTTCCTTAAGGCTTGATGATCTCCTTTTTGACTTTTCGAAATGTGGTGTAACATTTAAAACGTTACAACTCCTCGATGATTTAGCTGTTGCTGCAGATGTGTTAGGTCGGCGTGATGCAATGTTTTCTGGTCAAGTGATTAATACAACTGAAAAACGGTCGGTTCTTCATATTGCATTACGTTTGCCTGCTGACGAAGTTTTCATTTTAAATGGTCATGATGTTGTTCAAGATATTCAGGATGTTCTTGCTCGTATGGAACGATTTTCTGAAATGGTACGTGATGGCAGCTATAAGGGGAGCAGTGGTGAGAAGATAACCGATATTGTGAACATTGGTATTGGTGGTTCTGATCTTGGACCAACAATGGTCACATATGCTTTAAAGCCTTATCATGACGGTCCGCATTGTCATTTTGTTTCTAATGCTGACAGTGCACATATTTCTGATACTCTCGCTGTTTTAAAGCCGGCAACAACGCTGTTTGTTATTGCCTCTAAAACTTTTACAACAGCTGAAACAATTGCAAATGCTAAAGTTGCACGTCAGTGGATTTGCTCACATTTAGGAGAAGGAGCTGTTTGTACGCATTTTGTTGCTGTTTCGAGTGCGCTTGATAAAGTGGCAGAATTTGGCATAGATTCTACAAGAGTTTTTAAATTTTGGAATTGGGTTGGAGGACGTTATTCAATTTGGTCAGCCATTGGTCTTGTTGTTATGTTCGCAATAGGTGGTCAAAATTTTCGCCAATTTCTCAATGGTGCTTTACAAATGGATCAACATTTTAAAACCATGCCTTTGCATAAAAATATTCCTATTCGATTTGCTCTTTTAGGGTTTTGGCATCGTGTTATTTGTGGTTATTCATCACGCTCTATCATTCCCTACGCACAGCGTTTAATCCATTTTCCAGCTTATTTACAACAGCTTGATATGGAATCAAATGGTAAGCAAGTTACTTTAGATGGAAAACCATTAAGTTTTTCAAGTGGTCCGATTGTTTGGGGTGATTCAGGAACGAATAGCCAACATGCTTTTTTTCAGCTTCTGCATCAAGGAACAGATGTTGTTCCTGTAGAATTTATTTTATTTATAAAAGGGCATGAGAAAAATTTACATTCTATGTATGAGATGTTGCTAGCAAACTGTTTAGCACAATCAAAAGCCTTAATGAAAGGTCGTAGTATTGAAGATGCACGGCATATCTTGATAAAAAATGGAGTTGATGAACGTGAAGCAGATCATTTAGCATTTCATAGAAGCTTTAAAGGAAACCGTCCTAGCATTACGCTGGTTCAGGATTTATTAACACCTTTTACACTTGGTCGTCTCATTGCGCTTTATGAACATCGTATTTTTGTAGAAGGGATTTTAATGAATATTAATTCATTTGATCAATGGGGTGTTGAATTAGGTAAAGAATTAGCAAACGAGTTATTACCAATTCTTCGTGGAGAAAGTAAAGCGGATAATCGCGATAGTTCAACGTTAGGATTGCTAGCACATATTCAAGCAAGGCGTGCAAAATAAATATAATCTGATAGGAGGTTTAGTACTAACTAAGCAAAAGTAGAGTGAGAGAGAAATAGGAGATAGTCCTTTATTTATTATGTGCTTCCTTATTGTCTGAATTGAATTTTTGTGACAGAAAATCAAAAAAATTGCAAATTGTAAAAATGAGGATTTGTTAGCAAAAACAATAAAAAACTTTGAAAGGTCTTGAAGATTTTTTATGAGTTTCTTTAAAATCTTTTGAAAAATGGATTGGTACAAAACTTAGGTCAAAATATACAAAATCCACTGACAAGCTAAGATTAAAGACATTTTAATAATATCACTTTTGTTAAATTTTGGCGGAGAGAGAGGGATTTGAACCCCCGATAGAGTTGCCCCTATGCCGCATTTCGAGTGCGGTGCTTTCAACCACTCAGCCATCTCTCCATAATAAAGTGAAACAAAAATCGGCCTTATTTGAGTATATAAGGGGTAGATAACCTTCAATTGTTTTTGGTACAACCTTTTTTTCTTTTTTATGGGACTTTATTGACAGAGAATAGAAATTCCTTCATATATATAAAATATAAGCGTGGGGAAATCTGCGCATATTTGTGTTGAAGAAGGTTTTAACCTTCTTCAAGATCTATTACGACTGATAAAAAGCAGCCTATTTTCCCTTATTTTAAGGCAGAAATTAAATAAGAGCTGGAGTGAACGGAAGGATAAAAAATGTTCGCAGTCATTAAAACTGGTGGTAAGCAATACCGCATTGTTGCTAATCAAGTGGTAAAAGTTGAAAAAGTTAGTGGAAATGCGGGTGATGTTGTTGAATTCAATGACATATTAATGATTGGGCAAGAAGGTAATGCAGTTATTGGTACCCCTGTCGTTGCTGATGCATTGGTAACAGCTGAGATTTTAGAACAGGCACGTGGGCGCAAGGTTATCGCATTTAAGAAGCGCCGTCGTCAAAATTCTAAACGCACGCGTGGCCATCGTCAAGAATTTACGAGGCTTCGTATTTTAGAAATTTTAATGGGTGGTTCAAAACCTAAAAAAGCAGCTGTAAAACCGATAAAAGAGGAAGCAACTGTACCAAAAGAAACAAAAGCTGCTGCTGTTGAGAAGACAGCTGAAAAAAAGACTGAAAAGAAGACCGTATCGCAGAAGAAAACGGTTGTAGCATCAAAGAATAAGAAAGATTAAAGGAGAGCGTCTATGGCACATAAAAAAGCTGGGGGGTCCTCGCGTAATGGTCGCGATTCAGAATCGAAACGCTTAGGTGTTAAAAAGTTTGGTGGTGAAACCGTTATTGCTGGAAATATTATTATCCGTCAGCGTGGTACACGTTGGCATCCTGGCAACAATGTCGGCATTGGAAAAGACCATACGCTTTTTGCACTATCAAATGGAAAGGTTTCTTTTCAACGGAAAGCGGGTAACCGTTCTTATGTTTCGGTCATTCCTATGTTGGAGACAGCAGAGTAATGTGTAGCATTCTCTAGCAATCAACTAGAATTTCATTGGATTCTATAATTTCATTGAAATGTAGTTGTGGTTTTGTAAGCGTTAAAAGGGAAAGATAGAATGTTATCTTTCCCTTTTTGCATTGGTATTATAATGAATGTAGAAGGTATACGGAAAACGAAAAAGGTAGAATTGGGGAAATAACTTTTCTCAGTGAGGGAAAAGATTTGTGCGGTATTGTGTTTGTACTGAAGGTATTGATGTTATGATGGAATTTGTTGATAAATTTTTGTGTGATAATAGTGAGGAGAGTTTATTTTCTTTTTATGCATGAAGAAGCGCTTAGTAATTTCTTTATAAGAAAGGCAATTTGCTTTCGAGAAATTTAATGAAAGCATTATTTATACGATCATTTTGATAAAGATGATTTTTTATCGGCATGTAATGTGAATGAATTATCGTATTGTTCGTTAGACAGGTGAGGCTATTCGTTTAAAAGAACAGGGATAAAAAATCCACAAGATGGCAACTAAAACTACTTTGCAAATGACGTGCATTAAGGAATTTTTGATTAACCGAGAATGAAATTATATTTTAAAGGAAAATGGTGTTTAAAGATGTAAAAATAACCAACGTGCAAACAGCTATCTTCAAAAGTATTTTTTCTGATTTCATTATTATTATGCATTGTTGAAAATAAACCAGCATAAGAGATAGGCTTAAGGCAATAATTGCTTTTCATTTTTATACTTTATTTATCTCAGTTATCGAAATGTCTAGAAAATAAGATGATTTGTAGAGTTTTTCTTGATTTTAATGGTTGAGGATGGCGCGTTTTAGGGATGTGCATATTTGAAATGTGCGGAGAGCATGGTGTGTTTGCGATATTGATTGGAGCAAAGGAGTAGCTTAAAATATATCAATGTTATATATTAAGAGATTAATATCATAGGATGATCTTTACAGAATTTTAAAGATGGTAAGTTGCAGGGAGCAATTTGTAATTATGTAATGAATTTAAAAGAGGAACACTAGGTTAAATCAACTTGGAGGAATAAGTTAAAATGTTAGCTGAAGTTATGAATAATGGGGAAAGAGGCTTTCTTGTAGAAGGAATAATAACAAGTTATGTTGAAAGCTTAGGATAATGAGAGCGCTTTTAAAACATAGTTTTTCAGGTGATTGGGGCTATAAAAATCGAGGTTTTGTCTTTGTTAAAGTGAAAGAGTAAGCGTCAGATTTGCTTATGATGGTTCTAAGCAACGCGCTGGATGATAATATCCAATTGTTTTATCGGTTATATTGAGGTATTTAAGCCCCTCACTTAGCTATATTCCGTAAAATAAAAGAGAGCTTTGGTGTTGTTTATAGCTTGTATTTTGGGAAATGCAGCTTTGAAAAGGAATTTATCAGAGATATTCATGTTCGAATGTGAGGCAGCTTGAATTCATGATGGGATGTGAGAAAGTAGAAGCAATGAATGTAGACTTTATCGAGAGTGAAATCTTGTCTATAAGATCTGTACAACTTGCAGCTGCTTTTGATCATAAAAATGATGCGATCTATGCAGCTGCTGAATTGCTTGTGCAGGTTGGTGCTGTTGACAAATGTTATCTGGCAAGCATGCTTGCACGTGAAGAGATAACCAATACTTGGCTGGGAAATGGTATAGCTATTCCTCATGGCATGATTGAAAATCGTGATTTAATTATCAAGGACGCTGTTGCTGTTATACAGGTTCCTGCTGGTGTTGAGTGGCAGGATGGGAAGAAAGCACATTTGGTTATTGCCATTGCAGCGTGTCCAGATCGCTATAGAGAAATTTGCAAAAAATTGACATCTCTTTTATTTGATAAGAAACAGCTTGAAGTACTTGCAACAACTACAGACAAACAGCAAATCGTTGCAATTCTGTTTAATCAAGAGATGAAGATAGAAAGAACTTTTATTGGTGATCTTTCGGTATGTCAGGAATGGACTTTAGATTATCCAAGTGGTCTTCATGCTCGACCAGCTTCTCTTTGGGTTGATTTTGCGAAAAAGGTTCAGAATTCTATCAGAGTTCGCCATGGTCAATATGCCGTTGAAATGAAAAATTTGGTTGGTTTATTGCAATTAGGAGCAAAAAACGGTGATGTTCTGATTTTTTCTACAGATGCCGCAGAAGGAGCACAACTTCTTAAGGAGGCGATTTCTATTGTAAAAAAGGTAAGCATCAGTGAAAAATGCATGATGAGAGAAATGGAATCTCAAACAAAGACTTTTCACGGTTGGTATCCGCGCTCTATGCAAAAAGGCATTTCTGGTGTTGGAGCAAGTTCAGGATTAGCATTTGGTAAGACTTTTGTTTTAAGGCAAAATGATATTTCCATAATAGACCAGCCAATTGACTTTGCAGCTGGTGCGGCCTGTCTTGACAATGCTCTTACAAAAACAAAACATAAAATGGCATCAGTGATTTCTGATATTACAATGCGTATGGGAGCGGATTCTGCTGCGATTTTTTCTGCACAAATGGTTTTGCTTGAAGATGAAAATTTAATAACTCAAGCTTATCGTTTTATAGCAGAAGGTCACGGTGTTGCTTGGTCTTGGGATAGAACGGTTCGGCAGTTTTCGGATATGTTTTCTAAGGTAGATAATCCTTTGTTAGCAGAACGAGCTGTTAATTTAGTTGATGTTGGTCGTCGTGTTTTAGGTGAAATCAATCCATCCTATAGATCATTCTTTTTAAATGATATTCCACATGGTGTCATTCTGATTACAAATGACCTTTCTCCTTCTGATGTAGCACAACTTGATTGTACAAAAGTAAAAGGATTAGCAACAGCATGGGGAGGCCCATTATCTCATACAGCTATTTTGGCGCGTACTCTTGATATTCCGATGGTTGTTGCGGCAGGTGCTGATATTTTAGCGGTCCAGTCTGATATTCAGGCTATTATTGATGGCGATAACGGGTTCATTTACCTTGATCCTACGTTTGAAGATGTTGAAGATGCTCAAAGGCAAATTGATACTGTTGCGCAAAAACGTGTTAGTGAGATAAGTGCGTATAGATTACCAGTGCAAACAACAGATGGTCAAAGAATTCGTATCATGGCTAATATCAACTACGCAAATCAGGTTCCTATTGCGCTTGATTTGGGAGCTGAAGGTGTTGGACTCATGCGCACGGAATTTTTGTTTTTAGAGAATCCGCATATTCCGGATGAAGAGGTACAATTTGATATATATCGGGCGATGATTACAGCTGTAGGAGGTAAGCCATTAATTATTCGTGCGCTCGATATTGGTGGGGATAAACAGGTTACACATTTACATTTATCCAAAGAAGATAATCCTTTTTTAGGTGTTCGAGGAACGCGGCTTTTGTTACGTCGACGTGATCTTTTGGTTCCTCAATTACGTGCTTTGTATCGAGCAGCAAAAGAAGGCGGAGATCTATGGGTTGTGTTTCCAATGGTCATGTCTGTTTCAGAGATTGTTGCTATAAAAAAGATTGCAGAAGAAATCCGCAACGATATTGATGCACCAAAATTAAAACTTGGTATTATGATCGAAGTTCCAGCAGCAGCCATTATGGCAGATGTGTTGAGTGCCCATGTTGATTTTTTTTCAATTGGAACCAACGATTTAACACAGTATACAATGGCTGTTGATCGGCAAAATCCGTACCTTGTGTCTGAAGCTGATAGCCTTGATCCAGCAGTTTTGCGTATGATTTATCAGACTATTCAGGGAGCAGCACGACATAAGTGTTGGGTTAGTGTATGTGGTGGTATGGCTGGAGATCCTTTTGGTGCAATGATTTTAACTGGGTTAGGAATTAATGAGCTTTCTATGATATCTTGCGATATTTCTCCAGTGAAGGCGTGTTTGCAGACACATAGTTTTGAGGATATGAAAATTTTAGCGCAAAAAGCATTACAATGTGAAACTGCACGAGCTGTACGGGCTCTAAGCAATGATATAAGATGATAAAGAACATTAGGGAAAAAACTAGCTCATTCTGCAAAGTAATCAGATTTTTATTGAAATGAAATTTATTATCTGGATGAAACAATTTTAGTATTAGAGGTATAAGAAATTCATATCATTATTATTTTATTTATTATTGGGGTAATCAATGGTGATAGGCAATAGATATTTAATTATTTTACTGTGCAGAACCATGGACCATATGCTAATTTTAAGAGAAGTATTTTTTGTGAAGCAGAAAGTGCGTGAGTGAGTATGTTGTTCCCATTATCGCATTGCACATATCTATCCACGGAAAAAGTTTTTTCTTAAAAAGAAAGGATATGCTTGTTATTCAACAGATATCAGCTCTTACTTTAATAAATGAATTTGTTTTTTGAATTTTGAATGTATAGTTTAGACTTGCACGTTATTTCTTTCTGGGTATAGTGCAAACTTCTGGAGAGGTGGCCGAGTGGTTGAAGGCGCACGCCTGGAACGCGTGTATATGGGAAACCATATCGAGGGTTCGAATCCCTCTCTCTCCGCCATACAATTTTCTCCTATGTATAACATATTGATTCTTTGTAATCTTTTTAAAGGTTCGGGAGCGTTAACAAAAGTTCGGGAATAGGATTTTCCAACATACCGTTACAAAGCTCATCTTTTTCCTCCAACATTCTCTAATAATTTTTTGAATTTTTTGAAATCCACTGTTTTAAATGTGCAAAGACATTCTCTATCGGCTCCATGAGACGAGCAAAATTAAGAAACCATTTTCTAAAGAATTTCGCGCGTCTCAGAGTATGTTTAGAGTCGGATATTTGGTTTTTGTGTAAAAATACTTACAAACGCATCCATAATACGTGAAAAATCAAGCGCTAATAAGAGTATAATGAGTACAATCCATTTCGTATAACGCGACATCACTTTTACACTTTTGTAGGTCATGATGATTTCTTGAAGGATTTTTTTTCTGCTTCTGTAAGCTCTGTATCGTCTTGTGTTTTTTTTCTAGCCATGTTTCCACCCACACACGCGTTCACCTAGATTATTGTGCTTTAAGATCTCTCTTGCTAAGTTTGAACTGATGGCGTTCAGATCTTGCTTATCTAAATAAATTGGCAACCAGCCAACACAAGAAGAAGCATATTTATTTGTCGCGCAACCAGTCAGAGAGAGCAGTACGCACATCAGCATCACTTTTTTGATTAACTTCACTTTCCACCTCCAGACGTGTTGTGGCTGCTTTTAAAGCTTTTTCTGTTTGCTTTTGTTGCTCTGCTTTTTTCCCAAGAGTAAAAGCTCTTGCTAAAATCATAAAAAAAGCAGCTAAAGCCGCGCCTGTTAGCATCAGATTTCTTTTCATCCATAAGATCATAGACGATGCTCCTGAAAGCGTTTAGCAACAAAGAAAATACCAGCACATGCGGCTAAAATCATAATGGTGGCCAAAGCCCATTGGATGGGTCCATTTCCTGCTAATAAGCCTCCAAGCCCAGAAAAAGAACCAATAATCGGTGCTAATGCTTCGGCTTTGAAAACCCCCGTTGGTGCTTGCTTTTCTACTGTTTGATAATTGGAGGAAACAAAAGCCCCTTTCGCCCATAAGCCTGTTTCTGCCGCACGCCGGTGTGCTAGACCTTCAAGACGCTTACCGCCTGCTTTGGTCCATTTCTGTAGCTCGGCAGGGACAGCTTCATATTCACCTTGATTGAGCTTTTTTAACAGTGTCGAGTTACAAAAGGCTCCTGTTCCTACATTATAGCAAAAGGAGACTAACGCCGCGAATTGTTCATCCGTTAATGAAACTGTAACCGCGCGTTCAACAGCATTCTCAAATTGTCTTAAGTCTTGGCAAAGAAGTTCTTCTGCTTGCTTTTCCGTGATGGTCATGCCTTCGTAAATAAAAGGCTTTCCAGCATTGTTTGTATGTCCATAACCTATTGTCCACACACCAATGGTATCTTTGTAGGCGTTTAAACGCAAGCCTTCCCATTGTTTGATAAGTGCTAGCCCTTCTGATGATATTTTTCGCATATGCTTCTCCATAAAAAAAGCTCCGCAAAAAGCAGAGCTGGATTAAAAAATTGACATCTTTCTCATTCGGAAAGATAGCTTGGTTAAGCTTCATGTCGCTTTTTCATTGGAACAAAAGAATGTATTTGACATTGTAATGATTGTATCTTATAAGTTACAAATGTTTACAGTATACAAAACAGAGCATTTTATAAAATGGCTAGATTCTTTAAAAGATGAGATTGCGCAAGCGCATATTGTTAAACGGATAGCAAGAATAGAAACGGGATTTCTTGGAAATGTAAAATTTTTCCGTGGAATTGGAGAGTTAAAAATACATCATGGTCCTGGCTATAGAATCTATTTTGTAAAACAAGGTAAACAAATCATTTTGTTATTAAATGCGGGTGATAAATCTACGCAACAAAAAGATATCGAAAAAGCTCTTCAATTAGTAAAGGAAATGAAACATGGAAATTACTAAATTTGACACAAGTGAATATTTCAAGACACCTGAGACACAAAAGATTCTTTTAGAAGATGCTCTTGAAAGCAAAGATAGTAAGTATCTTGCCCATGCTCTTGGTATAATAGCGAAAAATCAAGGAATGAGTAAAATCGCCCAAAATACAGGGCTATCAAGAGAGTCTCTTTATCGTTCTTTAAGTGATAAAGGCGACCCACGACTTTCTACTTTTCTCAGTGTTTTGAGTGCTTTAAATTTGCAGATTAGCTTAACGCCTATCCAAAATAATTGTAAGGAACAAGCAGCTTTAGAAGAAGCATCTTGACCACCTCCCCACCTTTAAAGATGGGGAAGGGAGGTACTTAAGAAACCTTTTTAATGGGGCTATAAATCTGGTTTATAACCTATCATTATCCTCTTCATCCATATGGATAACGCCTTCACCTTCGTCGCATGCGTTTTGTGGGGCGTTTGGATCAAGGGTATCATCTTTGTCTGGTGTGGTGTTTGCAACGTTTCCAGCTGTGTCTTCTTGGGTTTCATCAAAAAGCTCGCACTCTATTTTTGTGGTGTAACCACCCGTTTTATCAAGTTTGTGCTTAACACTTTTGATGCGCCATTCTGCTGGAATATAGGGGCGGAAAGGGGGCTCTTGAACAAGCTTTGCTTCTGCTTGCACAAACGGATCACCACCGATATCACATGAGAAAGAAGATTTCCCACGAGATGATTTATTGCGATAAGCAGCAATGGCTGCAACAGCCTCTGATTGGTTATGGTAGGTGTATTTGAGTTCATGAAACGGCGGATTACCAACTTTGACTTCTTTTTTTTCACCACTGCGTAAATCATGATAGGTTGCGAGAACACCGCCTTTTTTCTCTTTGTCTTCTTCTTGCTTTTCCGATTCTTTTTCTGCTTTTTCTGATTCAGATGATGATGCTCTGTCACTGTTATCCATATGGATAAAGTTTTCATCATCATCAATCTCTTCTGGTTCTCGTGCATCAGCCGCGGCTTTTTGGTCGTCTCCCACATCTGTTTCTAAGCCATTGGCTGCACCTGCTTCATCACGCGCACTGTATTTAAAATCCCAAGAGGTGCAATGTTTTTCATGGATAACAACTATGGGGAGTGTTTCACCGGTGATGGCTTTGCCTTCACCCCGTTTGGCGAGCACCAGTTTGCCATCAACGGGCTTTGCTACCGCATCATATTCTTCTGCAAGGCGTGCAGCAAAAGCCATATCGCCTTCTTTTGTCACGTAAAGATCACTCATAGCTCTTCACCATATTCTCTCAACTTTATTGTAAATTCTTGTTTTTTGGGGGTGCCATTATGATGAAAAACGCTTTGTTTTTCCTCTACAGAAAGAATGACAAACTTACCTAAGATTTTGCCTTGACCAGTCACAAGAATGTGAGGTCCCATATGCGCTATTTGTCGTAAATATTCGAGCTGTCTGTGACCACCTTTGAAATCTGGATAAATCACGCCTGCTAAAGAAAATTCCGCATTTGCAACAGCAGGCAATTGAAGAGCAGCCTTTCTCCCCAATCGCCCTTGCTCTACCCATGGAACTCCATAAGACATATCAAGTGCTTGATTGACAGCGTCTCTGATTTCGTCCTTGAGACCATTTGGTACTGAAATATTTAGATTTGTAATGGTTACACGGGCGTCTACTTCAACGGGCTTATGAACCGTAATTGGCTTTGGAGCTTTAAAAGCACCTACTTTATTTGTTGCCTGCATTTGTCCTGTTTCAACGACACTTGTATTAAAACCACTCTTGCGTTTTTCAGGTGGGGTATTTGTAACCACTACTGTATCAACCATTTTTTTTTGCACGTGCATTGGTTTCTTCGGTAAAGGTTTTAATGGTCTGCGTTGAAGTCTTGTCTATTGAAACATTAAACCCTAACTTTTCTTTCACCCAATTAGGCATCCAACTGGTTAATTTCTTCATCATATTGCCAAAACCGTTATACAGATCATCCCATTTGCTTTTGATGCCCTCCCAAAGCCCATTAATAAGATTGGAGCCTATTTCCATTAAATCGACACCAAACAGCCATTCAATGAGTTCATTGATTTTTTTCGAAATCCAAGTCAGTGGTGAAAAGTTTTTAAAGAACGTCAAGAGGTTATTGAAAACATTACTACATAAGCTGTAAAAAGAATCCCATAGCTTGCTTATAAAGCTTATGACTGTATCCCAATGTTTGTAGAGCAGATATCCGGCAGCAACAAGAGCTGCAATGCCACCAATAATCCAGCCAATAGGTGTGGTCATGATTGCGATACCAAGCGATATAAAAGCAGAACTAACGGCAGTTATTGCTGGAATGGGTGAAGCTATAAGAACTGCCCCAACCGCGGCTAAAGATGCTGCTACCCAACCATTGAGTTTGTCCCAATATTGATAGAGGACAAAGAGCGCTGCAATGCCACCCATTAACCAACCGATAGGTGTCGTCATAATTGTGATACCAAGGCTAACAAACGCTGTTCCTACGGCTGCTAATGCGGCAATGAGTGGACCAAAAATGAACGAACCAAGTGCCACAAGTCCTACCTTAAAGAGGGTTATTTCACCAATCAGAGGTTCTAGCCATTGGAACCAGCCTTTAATCCTCTCTGTGAGATCACTGATGCTTTTTCTTAAATCAGAGGTAGGATTAAGCAAATCATTAAGGACTTTTTTTAAGGTTTTTGCCCAGCTCGCAACGGTTGTTTGGATGAGGTCGCGGTTTTCATCAATCAGGCGAGAAAAACCGTCAATCATGTCATTGATCACGGGCATGAAACGCGCGCCAATAAAGCTCGCGATACCGCCTATTTTTTTCTTAAAGGCACCAAGCTTGTCACTCAAATCTGCTGCATAGCGTGCCACATCGGCACCTATCAGCCATTTTCCTTTCCGCGCCTTTGCAAACAGCTCTTTAATGGGTGCCATGCCTTGTGCAAGCATGGTCGCCATTTCTTTACCATCACC
The DNA here is from genome assembly GCF_042193415.1 of Bartonella sp. TT121SHDZB. Lineage (NCBI taxonomy): Bacteria > Pseudomonadati > Pseudomonadota > Alphaproteobacteria > Hyphomicrobiales > Bartonellaceae > Bartonella > Bartonella sp. TT121SHDZB. The sequence goes on from NZ_JBHILR010000001.1 coordinate 306,483, forward strand.
ACCAAACAGCAGAGCGGCAATATGCTGTCTTTGTGCTTGATTTTTCATCTGACTCATCTTGTCGGTAATTTCTTCTAACAAGACAGAAGTGGATTTGAGTTTTCCAGAAGTGTTTTTGACAGAAATGCCAAGCGCTTCAAAGCCCATCATGCCTCTTTTTTGTCCGGCATAGGCTTGTGCCGAACGCCTATTTAAAACCGCTAAGGATTGTTGAAAAAGTTCGGCAGAAGTGCCTGAATTATCGGCTGCATCACCCCATAATTGAAGTGATGCAACACTCATATTTAAATGGTGTGATGCGTGATAAAGACTATCGCCCAGATGCATGGTTTTCATGGTGAGGGCGGCTACACTTGCCACAAGACCACCACCAGCAAGCCCCAAGACACCAGTAAAGACCGAAGCACGGCTTGCCGCCACTCCAAGAGCACTTTGAACGCCATGAAGGCTTTTTGTCATGTTTTTGACAGCAGCAGAAAAGCGCGGAATACCCAAACTATGTGAGAGTGTTTTTGACAATGTATCGAATTTTTTTTGAAGATGTTTGAGAGGTGCGGAGAGTTTGTCTTCAAGAGACAATTTTACCTTTGCATCAGCAACTTTTTCACTCATTTTGTCTTATACCTTTCTGCTGCTTGATTTCGCCAGAATATGAGTTCTTGCGGTTCCATTTCCATCATCTTTGAAAGGGACCAATGAAAAACAATGGCGATATCGGCTATGAGTTTAGCGGCGGTTTCCCAGTCGAGGTGTCCCGCCGCTTGATAAAAGACTCCAAAATCTCTCCAATGCTCGACAAGTCATTAATATCGAGTTCTCCAACCGCTTCATGTGCCCATCCAGAAAGGCGTGCAATCATAGCGATTGTTTGCTCTATGCCTTCTTTTTTGTCGATTGCTTGCACATCTTTTGTTTTGGGGCGCTGTAAAGTAATTTCGGTGTGATCTTTTCCTTCAAAGGTAACAGGTACAAGTAATTTATGTGTAATGCTTGTTTGTACTGTCATTTTATAATCCTATATTTTCTCTATGGTCTGCGAGTTGATTGACGCCATTGAATTTTCTCACCAAGTTGAGGACATCTATCTCAACGATTTCAACGTCCTTCTGGACATATTTGAAATACTGCAATGTGAAGGTAGTTGTGGATGTTGCTTTGCTGCCTGGTTGCCATTCTGCCATTTCAAAGCCTTTGCATAGTCCTCTCATGGTAATGACAACACCTTCTGCTGGTGTGCCTTGCGCTTGCATTGAACTTCGTAATGAGATATCGACATCTGTGCGCCCCAACAGTGCCATCAATTCTGGAGAGCAATCAGAAATGGTCATGCTAAGTGTGAGGGTTTCAAGACCAAGGTCAACTTCAATAGAGCTATCCATGCCTCCACCACGATAACTTTCAACAACCAAATTCAAATTCGGTAATGTTACGCTTTCACATTTTGCTTGATAGGGAATGCCGTCGACAAAAATGTTAAAATATTTCAAAACTCTTGGTAAAACAGGTATAGCCATTAAAAAATCTCCTCTAAATAATCATTCACAATGCGTGAACGGAATGTGATATGTTCTGCTAGTGTTGTTGGTGTAAATTCAACATTGAAATAGACTCTGCCGTCTTCAATAGCGCTTGCTGTATTCAACTCTAGATCAGGCGTACAACGCCCACCAAGAATGGCGCCTTGTGCTTTTAAATCACGCAAATAGGCATTGACGCTTTCACTGACATCATTCATGTAGGTTTTTTTGATATTGCGGTCGACAGCCCATAGATGCCCGCGCAAAATGGCATCATTGATCATATCTGCGGTGCGTACCACCGATAAGAAAGCAAATTTTGTATCGCTTGAGAGGGTGCGATTACCCCAAAGACGATAACCGTTTTCGCGGATAATTGTTGTGATGTTTTGTTCGTTAAGAAGGTTGGCGCGGCTTGATCTATCACCAATGGAAAAATCAATGGGGCGTGCAATACCAACAATGCCATTGATCACTTTGTTTGAAGGGGAATGCCAAAAACCGTGTGTAAAATCAGTTTTGGCAATGACACCTGCAACTGCTGCACTTGCCGGCTGTTCTACAATTTTGCCATTACGATTCACTTTTACAAATGGATCAATAAGAATGGCGCGCTTTGAATCAAAATCTTTTGCTGTGCTAAGGGCTGCTTCATCTGTGCTGTTTGGTGCATCAAGCACCACAATAGCACGCAAACGCTCGGCAATGCCAATCAATTCTGCTGCTACGGGGTTGGCAGTTGCACCCGTTCCATTTTCTTCAATATTCACACTGGAAGGGCGTTGATGTGTAAAGCCTGGCGCAATCAGAATGCGTGGTGTTTGTCCTACAATGGACCCCGCTCCAATGAAAGCATGAACACCTTCATAAGCACCATTTGCGTTTACACCACCCAGAATATTGGTGAGTGTTGCATTTTCGTTGTCACCCTCGTTCACGCGTACGACAACGACAATTGCTCCTACTTGCTTGAAAATAAGATCAAGGGCATTGGGTAAGGTCCCTTGACGCTTCCCCGTTTTATCGAGTTTTGCGGCTTGTGAAAGAGAGCCTGCTACCAAAACCGGTGTGTTGAGAGGGAATGCTTGTTCATCTGCATCGGGTGCTGTGCCAACAATCCCGATAACTGCCGATTGAACTGCGCGAAGGGGGCGGGTGCCGTCGTCAACTTCAACGACTTCAACACCGTGTAGAAAACCTGTTGCCATACTTTATGCTCCTTTGAAATATTGGCTAATGAAATGAATGAGAAAAAATGAGGGTTGGATTTGAAATCGCACCCTTTAAAACAGCAAATCATAAGGATTTTGGTTCACTCGCATTTCAAATGCGAGTGAATAGTAAAGGGTAGCATTTCAAATGCGATCCTTTGAAAACAACAATATGTGAAATAATTTTTTAAAAGCATATTGACACTAATAAACTCTCATGTTATTCGAATCACAAGTGCTAGAAACACTAAACCATTAGCGGATAGGTCACGTAAGATCTCTCCCATGCATTTAAAATACTGATTGTCTTTTATGCTATTATTGGCATATAACGATTTTGTCGGGTGTAGCTATGCTATACAATACCTTCTCACGAGGGGAAGGCATAGCGACGGACTAATGGCCGTGTTTCTAACGCCCGGCACCTTGGGGGTGTCAATAGAGACATTAAAACCATTAGGAGTTCATCATGAACAATTTAGTAACAATCAACAGTGCTGGTATTGCTGTCACAACCTCTTTGAAAATTGCTGAGGGTGTGGGGAATACGCATAAAACAGTTATACAGTTAGTACGCAATAATCGTAAAGATTTTGAAGAGTTTGGTTCACTTGGATTTGAAATCCAAGTGAGTAAAAGAGACGGTAAAGGTGGTCAAAAGAGAGAAGTTGCTATTCTCAACGAACCACAAGCCACTCTACTCATGACCTATATGCGTAACAATGATACGGTGCGTGCATTCAAAAAAGCCCTCGTCAAAGCTTTCTATGATTTAAAAAACCAATTAATTGATAATGATCGTGATACACGCTTTGATTTTCCAAGCAACTGGGATGAAATGGGACCTACTGAAAAAGCTGTTTATATTTATGGACCGCTTCACATGCATCTTGTTAAAGCCTTTACATTAGCAGAAGAGAGCAAACATTATAAAACGCTTGTTGAAGAAGCCAAGCGAGTTTTAGTAAGCCCTGTTGTAAAAGTAGCTTAAGTTAAAAACATGATTTTATCTCCTCGTCTTTGAGGCGGGGAGGTAGTTAATGGCTCTGTTCCATTTGTATATCCACTTTATTAGCTGTTAATGTTGGAATAGAAGAGACATCAATGTCCCTCAAGGCATGCCATGTATCATAATTGGCTTGAAGCTGTAGCCAAAGGGCTGGTCCATTTCCTAACAATTTACCAATGCGAGCTGCTGTTACGGCTGTGACTGGACGTTCTCCTTTAAGGATACCGTGCAAGTGCTGGCGTGATATTTGAAGAATCCTAGCAATTTCGGTTTTGCTTGCATTTAAATGTTCTAAGGATTCAGCTAAAATTTCTCCTGGATGAGAAGGACAACGATTAGGATTACGTGTGGTCATGGATAGTTTCCTTTACAAATCTTAAAACCTTCAGTGGTATTGCTCTAGATCAACATGGTAAACGTGTCTGTCTTTAAATTCAAAAGTGATACACCAAGGACCATTGATATGAATTGTGTAGCGAGTTGGAGTAAAGCCTTTAAGCATATGAAAATTATAACCTGGTACATTGATATCACTAACTTGAGAAGCAGCGTCAAGGGCATCAAGACGGCGAATAATACGCTGTTGAAGCCTGCTATCAATCTTACTTTTTCCTGTTTCCCAGAGAGATTGTAGGTCTTTATTTTTAAATGTTTTGATCATAACAAACTCAACAACTTTATTTTAAATAAGATGTAATGTATTAAGTGACACGTGTCAACAAAAATGTTACAATTTAATATGATTGATGCCAACACTGTGGAACTACAAGAATTTAAGAAATGAATATCAAACCAATTCGTGCTGAGAGGGAGTACCAAGAAGCTTTAGAAATTGTGTCTGCAATGTTTGATAAGCAGCCTAAAGAGAATACTCCAGAATTTGATAGAATGAAAACTCTTGTTTTGTTAATTGAAGCTTATGAAACAGAACACTATCCTGTTTCTCCACCTCATGCGTAAAGAGAAGAATAGGTGCATGGAGGGGATAAATTTGCACGTTAACATCAAGGATTTTACAAACATACCAACGGCTGTCTGATCAAATATTGCTAAAAACTCAGATCCCTTGCTGTTCTTAATAAAGAAAATACGAAGTTTAAATTCTATTGTCATCTTGCTCTCCAAATCAATGAAGAGACTATAACAACCATCATCATGCTCCATAAGCCTGACACTGTCAGTCAAAAAAAGCCCTTTCAAAGGGCTTTTAAAGAGCGATAAAAGGACTTAAAAACATATAAACCTGCTTATAGAACAGCTATCCATTTGACTTCTGTCATATCTTGGTTACTTGTGCATCCATTTATTCTTTCCATAATCTTATGAGGACAGCACCATCTGCTCCAGCACCACTTGGAGAAGAATCAGCATGAGCACCAGCCCCTCCGCCCCCAAAACCACGCCCTGCTTTTCCCGAACTATAGGAACCTTTGCCGATTCCTCCAGAGCCACCACGTGATGTATCACCTCCAGCATCGCCTCCATTACCGCTTGTTTTGCTCGTAATTCCACTCGTTCCAGCATAACCATTTCCGCCTTTGGCAAGCCCTAGATGTTCGTCTGTTGCTAAACCAAAGTTTCCACCTGTACCTCCAGCACCGCCAGAGCCTGAATAGTAGGAAGTATTATCTTTACCATATCCCGTGTGAGTGCTAGAAGAGTAAGTACCACCACCACCAAGTCCTCCTGTCGCCGTAATAAAATTTTTGCCAACGGTTGTTGTTCCTCCAAACTTACCTTTTACATTCCACCCAGAAACAGAATCTCCTCCTTTACCAATTATGATATTCTCATGACCCTTCAAACTCGCTTTATAACCATACCATACCGTACAACCGCCACCGCCGCCACCACCTCCTAAGTAAAAAGAATAACCACCCCCACCACTGCCGCCGCCACCCCATGCTTGGATTTCGACTTTGGTTTTATCCGTTACCCAGTCTGGCCATTGAATTTTTCCATCTTGCGTATACAGTAATTCAGCATCAGCAAGAGCCGGCCAATTCGTGATTTTATCGGTCAAATCTTTTTTAAGACTCTTTATCTGTGCCAAGATGGCTGCATCCACTTGTGATTTGGTATAAACAAGATCTCCATCGACTTTTAAAGGTCCTTTAAGAAAGCTTTCGCTTGTGCTTAAACTGGTAACCATTTCACCATTGTGGATGAGGCTAAACGACGAATTGCCTAACAGTTCCAAATCACTACTCATGGTGACTTTGCTGGTAAATTTATTATAACTTTGCCATTCATTTGGGCTGGCTAAGCGACCATAACTTGTGAGATCTTCGTTGATCTTGGCTCTAAAATCATCAAGCCCCACAATATCTTCGGTTTTATGTTGATGTGCGCCTAACAGTGAGACAGCACTCCCAAAGGTGAAGTTATTGTTGCTTGATTTATAGAGAACATAATTGTTGGCAGCATCGTGTGCACCCTCGATATCGCTTAAATCAGCAAATGAGAAGGTTTTATCGGCTGCCATTTTGCCATTGAGAGCGCTTTCTAGATTTGTGATTTCGCTTATGGTGTGCGTGTGTTTTGAAGGCGCTTTTTCGTCTACCTTGTCCTCAACAACCAAAAGAGCCTGATCAATTTTTGTCAAGTTTTCGCGCAAGATTGGGAATTCAGAACTGATAAAACGCCCCTCTTTAGGCAATTCCATGTCGAGTTTTTTGGTTTTTGTCATCTCTGTTCTCCCCATCACAATATGCCAGCGCCAAAATCACTCACCATGGACCGCGCTGCTGGTCCACCAGTAAGCGTGAGTTTGAGGCGCGCTTGTTTGGCGCCTTTGTCACTGCTCACAAATTTTCGTTCTGTCCAAAGGGGCTCGGATAACTGCTCTGTTTCGTCAAGTTTCAAAGGGGTGAAAGCACCATCATCCAGTTGCATCTCCAGTGAAAAGGTTGCACCACCTGGTAAAAAGGTTTTGATATAGCTGGTCAATCTTGCTTTTTCACCAAAGGCAAAAGCACGGGTGACATAGGTAGCTTCCTTATGGATCTTTCCCGCAATCAATTGAACAGGAGCAAACAAGACGGGTGAGAGTTTCTCTGTTCCTTTGAGAATAGCGCGAAGCTTTACCTTTTCACTGATATATTCAGTAAGGCTTAGCAATTGAAAGGGCAGGAGTTGATAAATTGTGCCATTGTTTCTCTCAATTTCAAAGATGACAGAACAATCGCTTGAAGGCAATTCAATGGCTGCGCGTACTTGCAAATCAGAGCAGGCCACAAGGTCAAAGGTGCCTAAATCGACAATCTTTTCTGTTTGCCTATAGCGTGCCACCAGCACTCGAAAGGCTAAAGCCTCATCTTGATGGGCTGTCCAGCTCCTAGCATTGACAGAAGAAAAGCGTGGTCCGGTCACGTAAGGGTGACTTGAGACAAATCTTTGACTGTTTACATCAAAATCTCCAAGCTTTGCTAGTGAGACGGCATGATCAGCATCATCGGTTTTAATGACAAAAGCAGTGAGACGGTCATTAGGGACTAACAAGGGGACATCATAGCGTGCTTCTGCCCAACCTAGCTTTGCGCCCTTCATAGAATAAAAGCTTTGCGCTTGAATATCGGCGGTCGGATAGCCGTTTTCAGTGGTGACCAAATCAATCACCAGATCATGGTTCTCATTGCCGATTTTGCAAAGATGAAAGTCAATTCCGGTGATTTGCCGTGTTTCATCGGGGGTAAAGACTTGCGCTTGTGGGTCAAATTGCGTCCAGATCTTCACTGTTGTGGTGCGTCGCATCACTTTCACATCAATCAGACCTTGCCCTGTAAAAAGACCCGTTGCAATGGTTCCACCTTTTCCCCGTGCCACAACATTTTTTGTGCCAGCCGTAATATTTTGTGGAATCGTAAAAGTGCCTTCAAGGGTTCCTTTGCTATCGGCAACAAGCTTTGTTTTTGGTAAAACATTCACACCATCAAAGATGAGGCTTTCTAATTGTTCTAACTTGCCAAAGCCTTCAATTTTAAAGTGAAGGGTAATTTGTCTTAAAAAGTCGGTTTGTTCTTGATGTGCATTGACCAAGTCATCACGCACTTCTGTGTTACGGATAGTTCTGCCGCGATGTTTTCCCATAATGATTTGATTGGTGATACCCGAGAGCCAATCGGTGCGCTGTTCATGCCAGAAGTCTGTTGCGGGTTCAAGGGTTACTGTACCAGGTAAGGTCGCAAAATTTTGATAAGGATTGATTTTTTCGCAAGCCGTTGTCAACTCTTGCGCAATGATCACTTCATTTGTCCAGTCAAGGGTGACAGGCGCTGTAAGATTAGCGGTGTAAAAGGTTGGGTCAATGGCGAGCTGTAAAATGCCGTTGCCTACAGCACCTGTTTGTTGAAAGCCTTCATCTCTGTAACTATCATCAAGAAAAGGGTCTGCAAACATGCCCTTTTTGGCAACAGGTTCTTTAGAGTCAACATTGCTTTTAATACGCTCTAATTGCATCAATCGATCAAGCGAAAGCACTCGTTGAAAATAGCGCCACATTTCATCATAGGGGGCAACCCGTGTGCCATCATTGACCACAACCGGCGTTTCAAGCCAATTGTTGGTAATGGTTGCAAGGGACAACACATCATCAGGGACATTTGGTGCCATGGGGTGATCTGATGAAACTCCTTTGATATATACGACATTGCCTTGTGTGTTCAGTCCTATGCGGTCAATGCGGGGGAGTTTGTAAGTGTAACTGACGATAATATCACCACCTTGCGCCCCACCTGAGACAGTGATTTCCTGTGCTGTTACTTTATCAGCGGTGATTTTTGCACGATAGCGGTAAGTCACCTTATAGCTGCTCCCCGCTAAAGGTTCGTCTCCCACGGGTGCCCAATCAATGGTGTCTCCGGTTTTTTTAAAATCTATGCCTTCTTTAAATTCCTTGCTTCCTTGAACGACTTTAATAAACGCGGTGATGCTTTTATCAGGAACACCATCACGCCCAGCGGCAACGGCACCACGGGTGACGTTAACGGTTTTTTCTTTTGTCAACAAAAGAGACTGAATATCGGCAATAGGAAAATAATAGGGTTTAAAGGTGAAACTGGTTTTCCCTTTTGGGGGCGCAAAAATATGCGTTTCGCTAGGAACAACGCTTGTCGAAAAGTCCTCGAGTTCTTCATGACGCAAAGCCGCTAAGCGTTTGCGTTTAAAGCCATTGATATTGGCTTCTCCTTCTTGAATACTAAAGACTTGGCAACCGTTATTGGCTCCCAATGCGCTCACACGGCAACCACTCACGATATAATGTCCATGGGCGCGGTCGTACGTCGCAATAGCTTGCATGTCGGGTTCAAGGAGTGAGGGCGATTTTTGATCAATCAAAACGCCATCTTGTAAAATATAAACCGGAAAGAAAGTGCCATTCTGCGCATCCTCTTTTAGTGCCCAAACAAGCTTTGCTGTTTCGCGTGCCGCTCCAGGCTCTCCTTCTGCTAAGGTGCCAGGGACTTGCCCCAACAGCTCTGGATCATCTTCGTGTGTTATCCATTTTTTTTGCAGCTTCACACCAATTTCCAAGCGCCCAATCATAGCAACATTGTTGAGTACAGCTGGTGCAACGGGGAAAATATCGCCTGCGATATAAATCTTGCCATCCGTTAAAGTGACGGTCTTTGTCTCTTTGTTGACAAAAGCATCAGCCCGTTCAACGCGGTCTCCTTCTTTTGCAACAAGGCGCCCCAATCGGTCATGCCGTCCCCTTATAATGGTTTGAACCTCATTGAGTTCACCACTTTGAATAAAGGGACGCGTGCCATAAAACACCACGCTTTGTTGTTCCTCTTTGCCGCGAGATCTGTCAATTGCAAAGGGTAAACCACTTTCATGCTTCATATTAAAACCTCAATAAAATCTTGAATTGTTCGCGAACATCGGCACGCAAAGGAATATTGATGGGTGTTTTGAGTATCTCGACACCACCATTCAGTTCATTGACGTCACACCAAAGCTTTCCAAGGGGGATATCTTGTTTGGGAATGCCGTGAACGAGAATAGAAACAAATGCTGCTTGTTTGCCATCAACATCGTGAAAATCTGTGCGGGCTGCAACAAGAAGCGCCGTGCCCATCGGGGAGGGCTGGAATCTGCCGCTTGAATGGTTATAAACACCATCCAAAGCCTGTTCGACAGGCGCTACAGCATAGCATCTGCGATACCCAATCACGCTATTTTGGCTGTCTCTTAACACGAGATAAAGCGTGCGACCATGAAACCATTCTGCCATAAGCATATCGCGTTCATGTTTTTTGACCGAACACCACGGAAAATTTGCCAAATCCCAAGGATAATCAATTTGGTTCCAGCTTAACTCCTCGTCAAAGTCATCTATCCAATTACCAATAAGCCTGCCTTCTTCTCTTGTGAGCGTGTGATTGATCTCTGTTGTGCGCCCAAAGGAAAACAAAGTGCCCCCAGCTGTTAAGCGAACACCGCTTTCATACTCCAACATGCTGTCATCAAGGCGTGACATATTGCATTCAACAGCTTGCACATCATACCCCGCAACACCACGACGAAAATCGGAGCGCAAACTTTTGGAGAGATCTGTAATCGCTTCAATGGCTTCAAGCTGTGTTCGTTCAGGCAACTGATCAAAATCAAGTTGAAAGGAGTTCCACCATGCGCGCCCCGTCCAGGCGGGTTGAAAGCGTGCTGTAATCTCTAGCCATTCAAGCCCCATCTCTATTGCCGCAAGGGAGCCACGTATCCTCTGCCATTGAAGCCCTTGATCAATCAAATCATAGAGATTTGGAACATAAGGTGTCAGTTCACCAAGCCCGTATTCTTCAATCAACCACGGCAAGAAACGGGGAGGGCGTGTGATCAGTTTTGCGCGTGAAATCCCCAAAACAGAACCATCAATATCTTGATGAAAATCGCAAGCATCAGCAAGGCGCTTTTCAAATTCCGTCGCGTTTGTGGGAAGGAGGGAACCAACCATTAGCGCGCACGCCCTTTGAAGTTTAAGGTGATTTTTCCAATCGATAAAATTTCTTCATCACAAACCATACTGTCTTGTGTTGGGGTAATGGCAATCACTTTCTGGACACCAGCAATCATTAGTTTTGAAATCCACCACGACAAACTTAATTCACGACCAATGGCTTGTTCTTGTTTCCAAGCCGTGCGTAAATTTGTTTCCATTGTTGTGAGAATTTTCAAAGATGTTTCTGGTAACAGCCAAACATCTGCTTCTAAATCCAGCACTTTTTTAACAGCAGCGTGAACAATGATTGTATCATTGGTCATGATGATATTTTTTTTGTGAAGAGCTTCTGAAACTGTTTGTATGAGATCTTCAGATGCCGTTCCTTCTTCATTGTTGCCAAAAAGAGCAACATAGATGGTTGGGTCTTTGCCTTTACGATAGATAATCGCATCCTTCACTCGACTATCGGCTGTTAAGGCGATAAGCTTGTAATAGGGTTCTGTTCCACTTCCGTTTCCTCCACGGGCATGAAGCTGTATGCGTTCACGATATCTCTCGTCACTTTCACCCTCCATGCGGGCAAGACCATGCCAGTTTCCCAAAGCATCAAGAGATTCACCGGTTGCAAAATCAAGAATGTTGTTGCGTGCCGCTTCGTTAATACGCTGTCTTAACAGCAACTCTCGATAGCTAAAAGCCTCTATGACTTTTACAGCCGGATCACTTTCAAGAATGGTATATTCAGGCAAAAGCTCTTTTAAATGGGCAAGAGCAGCAGCGCGGATTTCTTCAAAAGAAAGTTCTGTGATGATTTCGGGTTTTGCAAGCACTCCATTCATTTTATCAATAATCCTTCCATGGTAATGGGCTTGCCGGATGGCAAATAAATGCCTTCAAAGGATAAAGAAACGTGTCCATTTTCACTCCATTTAAAATCGATTTTTTTCAATTTAAAACGCGGTTCCCACTTGTCTAAAGCCTCAGCAACAGCAGCATAAAGAGCAACAGCAAAAGCATTATTAACCGGTGCATCAATGAGTTCTGCAACACGTGAACCATAATCACGCCGCATTACACGCGAACCAATCCGTGTTGACAAAATATCAAGAATTGATTGGCGTAAATGATCAATGCCGGTTAATGGCTTTCCCGTTGTGCGGTCCATTCCACTGTTCAATTGGGACCTCCTGTCATCGCGCCACCAGAATAAACACCACCATGAACATGTGTTGCTCCTACATTGGTGCCGTTATGCTTTAGTCCACTTGAATGAATGGAAACATTATTCCCAGAATGAAGAGAGAGACTATCATTCGAATTCAGTGAAACGCCACCACCCGCCTTCAAAGAGATGTTGCCTTTTGCGTTTAAATTTATATCGCTTTCTGAAACAATCTTTATGCCTTCCGGTGCGGTAAGCTCTAGCTTGCCACCATCACCTTTTAGTGACACACCATCAGCAATCGTGAGAAGAAATTTTCCACCTGATTTGATATGAATTCCATAAGTATTTTGTTCATCATCATATTCAAGGCTGGTTCCATCGGGGTATATCGTTCGGTGAATGCTGCCTTTATCGGCTGCTTGATTAGCATCGGTATGAAGTGAACCAACAATCACCCCTTGTGATAAATCCCCTGATGACGAGATAACAATCACTTGCTCTCCGATATCACGCCCTTCATACGAGCGTGTTTTACCGGCGCGGGCTTGGGTATCTGGAATCCAGTCACTGACAAGATTGCCACTTTTTACCCGATAGCGTGCGTTTTTATGGTCGACATGGCTAATTTTTCCCACCACAACCATATTGGCCACACGTCTCTTTAGATCTGTGATTTCTTTATCACGTCGCTCTAACATGTCCACCTTCAATTTTATGGTATTTATCTTTATTTCTCACGCCTGTTTCTGGTTTAAAACCGACAAGGGGTTCAACAACTCTTTCGGTTGCATTTCCTTCATAAGGGCAGGGGATATTGGTGACGTAAGTTACGTCAAAGGTTAAAATTGCACCATGGAGCGCTAAGGCGCCATTATCGCCAAAGGCAAAAGCAATATTTTGCAGGCGGCATGTTTCAACGCTGTTGTTGAGATTGGGATTAGCGTAGAAAACCTCCTCAACTTCCCATGCTAATTGGTCAACAAAACGTGCTCCATCTTCACATGTCGCATAACATTCAACATCTAGCGTTAAAACACGCCGCCTTAAGCCAAAATCATGTCCATCTTCAATTGTTTCACTTTGCGTTGAGATATTAATAGCTGGCATTGCTTCAATAAATAAATTGAAGTCACGCATATTGAAAACATTGTCACCAGCTGCCGTCTTTGCTGCCTTTATCAAAGCAACAAAGCTTTCCCTTATTGTTTTTCTCGGATGCATGAGTGTTCCTGTTAGTTAACATTTATTCTTTTCTTTATATTGGTATCGTGTTATGATACATAAAAGAACGAATAAAGGTGATTTGGTGATTGAATCTTTTGCTGATAAGCGGTGTAAAGATCTTTTAGAAGGCAATCCGTCCAGAGGCTTTCCCACCACTCTAGTGCGTATAGCCCAAAGAAAATTGTTTATGCTCGATAAAGCAGTTGATCTTAAAGATTTGCGTAGTCCTCCCGGAAATCGTCTAGAAGCATTGAAAGGAGAGCGTAAAGGTCAATATTCTATCCGTATTAATGACCAGTTTCGTATTTGTTTTGAATGGCGCTCTAATGGCGCTTATGAAGTTGAAATCATAGATTATCATTGATCTGTAGGAGGTCGAGATGAAAAATTATATAGCGATTCATCCCGGAGAAATTTTACGAGAGGAATATTTAAAAGAATATGCTCTGTCTGCTTATGCTCTTGCAAAAGCATTGAATGTTCCACGCACGAGGATAGAACGTATTGTTGCGGAAAATAGCCCAATAACTCCTGATACCGCTCTCAGACTGGCTTCTTTTTTTGATACTACAGCTGAGTTCTGGCTTAATATGCAAGCTGCTTATGATGTTTATATTTTACAAGCAGAAAAAGCAGATGAATTTGCCAAAATTAATAAATTTGAATGTACAATTTAACCACCTCCCCACCTTTGAAGTGGGAAAGGGGCATATTTTTTACTTAAGCAACCTTTTTAATGGGGCTCTCGAAATTTGGTTCATAAGCGCGTAACAAAGAATCCATGCTATGCGGTAACTCTGAATCACCAAAATCTGTTAGAATTGCTAAAATCTTCGTAATATTTGGAACCTCATTTTGAAGTTTTGAAATCAAAGCTTTTTCTATTACACTCATAGTGTCAACCAGAGCAGTACAATCTTTATCGCTCATATTTTCATGTCTAGAAAATCGAGATAATGCCATCCATAAGTCACATAAGAAGTTGGTATCTATCTTCATTGTACACCTCCATGAATTTGTTCTCTCAAACATGCCAATCCTCTCGATGTGATTTTCGTTGAAGGGAGCACCTTCTCTGTACCATCTGGTCTTTGAATGGTGATCGCAGGGCAATCCATGAAACCTTTCTTAATTTTGTCTTGATAAGGTAACAAGGGAGTTCCTGGAGCCCGTCGATAGACCCAATCATGTTTACGCAAGTAATCCGTTAAATCCTTTGGTCGTACCTCCAACATCTTTGCTGCTTCAATAAGACCAAACAGACCATCAGAACGTTTTAGACCCTCAAGTGCCTCTGCTTTTGGTGCTAATTCTGCAATAACATGATCTTTCTGCTCAATTTGACTTTGTAAATGGTTCAAGACACCAAGTAATGCCTCGGGTTTAGAGTAGTCAACTTGTGATGCAGCTATCTGCGGTGTTGCTACTTGTTTCAAAAGCCGTTCACATTTGATAAAGTATAAACGAGCTTCTCTACCTTTCTTATTATTCTCAAGCATAGAAAGCTCTTTTGCTACACTTAAAGTTAGATGATAATCTTTAGAGGGACGACCACCTTGGAGGTTTTCCCCAAAATTGGTGAAAACTAAATAATCCTGATTTTCTAATAAATTATATTTGTTGATGCGATATTTAATCCAAGTAGAGAAATCTTTACCTACTTCTAAAAACGCATGCAAATCACGAGCGTTAACAGTTTGAACAGTTTCCTGATCGATAACCTGTTCTCTAATTTCTATAAGAGTATTCATAATGAATTCCTTATGGTTAGATGTTTTTGATTGACACTCTAAGAAGAGTGCCGGGTGCTCAAAAACACGGCCATAAGTCCGTCGTTACACTTTCCCCGCAAGGGTATTGTATAGCGTAACCACACCCGACAATATTATTATACGCATGTAGCATATAATGAGTCAAAGTCTTTAATGTATAGAAGACTGATTATTTCGGTAACCAATCCGCTTATGGTTTAAGGTGTTTTTGAGGCACCTGATTCGATTATTCATACTCCTACTATAATGTCAAGCAGTAATATTACATTTTTCTAAATTATATAAGTACGTCTTTACTTTATTTGTCGACTCACTTTAAATTTCCACTTTACTTTTTTATTTATAGCTGAGGGGGAGGTAATGCTGGATACCCTTGATACAATTGCAATGATCGTGTGCTTGTTATCATTGCCAATGATGATTGTCGGACTCGTTTTAGTATGTATAAAGAAATGGCGGAAAAACGGACTGAAAACTCTTGGTATTGGAGCTTTATTATTTATCGGCTCTGCGATAGTAGGTGCTTCTGTACACAAAGACAAACCAAATCAAATTACACACAATAATGAAATTGTTACCTCCTCCTCGACTTCGTCAATAGATGTTGCTACTCAAGATGACAGCGTGACTCAGGCACCAGTTGAGAATACTGATAAGCAAATTACCCCCACTCAAGTTAACAAACCAGACAAAGATGATGGATTAGGCTTTTGGGGATGGGGGTTGTTAATTTTCTTTGCGTTTTTTGCGTTTTCCATTTTCGCTTATTGGCAAGATAAACGCAAAAAACGTTTTGAAGAAAAAGTTCCAGAACAGGCTTCAATGTCGCTCCCTCCTGCACATCCTTCTTCTGATTTCTCAGTCGTTAATAAAACATCTCCAGCACTTAAAAATGAACAACTGGAAAAATGGATCAGGATCTTTCTCCATTGTGCTCTATTGATTGGAGGCATTGTGGTAGTAATAAGTATTTCACCATGGTTATTAGTAGCCATTCTTATTATTTTACTTTTGGTGATCGCTCACTACTCTGAAAAGAAAAAAGTAAAACTTTTTGAAGAACAAGTTGCAATGTTGCTACCGGATATTAAAGTGTCTAGTTTTTCTGAAGCGTGTAAAATGTTTCAAGAACTTGACGCAAGCGAATATGAATATCGTTTAGCACACAATGAAAAATTGTTGGGGGTTCAAGAACGCGTTTTCTTTGATATTAATAAAAAGATCACACTTAGAGGACGTCTTTTGGTAACCGATCAAGCCATTGTATTTGAAAGTCCTGAAAAGAATGAACGAACCACTTGGACACGAATTGCATCAGTAGCTATAACATACCATGAATGCCAAATCAGTCTCCGTACCGGCATACCACGGAATTACCAATTCACTGCCTTTTCAAGTCCAAGGTTTACAGCAGTAATTCGAGTTCTGGGACAGTTTTATTGATTTTTAAACACACAAGATAAAGATACGTTCATTGTTTTATCTCCCGCAAGATAAGCTTATACATACCGGATTCAGAGGCTTGGACATCTGTAACAGTGAAGTGTTCTTGAGAAGAGGGGGCTTTGTTGTTTTCAGGAGAGAGGACCACAATACTATCTTGAGGTTTTGGTGGTAATCCTCCAATGTCATTGATACAAAGATCAAGTTCCTTTCTTGCAATTGTGGTGGAGATTCTGCCACCGGCGTCCGATTCTGAATGCTTAATGGTGTAAATCGCTGTGATACGAAAAGATTGCTCGTTGTCTTTTCGTGTGTAGATGATGGGCTGCCCAAAAGTGTTGCGCACATCTTTAACCATTTGGTTTAGCAGCCCGTTCCACCGCATGTTATTTCGCTCCAATCACTGCTTTAAACAGCATTTCAGGGCGTGTGCAAATGTAAAGCGGATAGCTATACACTTCAGGTTTTACCCATGCATTACGGTCGTGGTCGACGATAAGCATCGTGTAGAGAGGTCTTCCAACCGTGTTGGCAAAATCCAAGCTTTCACCAGGAGCAAAGGTTTTTTGGAAGACACCAGGCGCATCAACAGGAAAGAATTGACATTCATCAGGCTTAATGCCTATGGCGCGCTTTGTTCCAGCCTTCGCACTCACATTATAGTTGTGAATACTCCGGTAATTAATGAAAGTCACACCCGCAAAGTCAAAACTACCAAAGCTCCCAGAGCCAATCGAATTTGGTGTTGCAACACCTCCGGCGCTATTGAGTGTCTGTGCTAAGGCTGTGTTTAAATAGGTCTCACGAATTGTTTTATGGTTTTTCAATTTGGAAAAGAATTCATTTCCACAAAGCCCAATAATGCGTGAACGATCAGAAAACGCTCCTTTTGAAGCTTCAATCATCCTCATAATGACTTGATCAACATGGTCCGCAACATTGGTTGTCTCATTATTTAATTTAAAATCAATCGGCTTTGGTGGTGCGATTTCCCATTCTTTGTACCAATCGACAATTACGGAACCATCAGCATCAAGAACCACCCCTTGAACAGCGCCAAGCTGCATATTTTCCCATGTCAATTCTATTTCAGAAATCAGTTTCTTTTGTTTTCTGGCAATATATTTCATTGCTGTCTCTAACTGATTTTCTGTCCCAAATTCACGACGGTTTTGGATTTCCTCTGATTTCACCGTATCACTTTTGGCAATCCGTGTTGTTTTGAAAAACCGAAGATTACGACCCTCTCTATCACCTTCTGTCAAAGGTGCGCCACGTTCACTGGTTTGAATAAGCGAAAATGTATTATCACGCCGTTCAATACCAACCACTGTGGTACTGGTTTCAACTTCTTCAAAAAGATTAAGAGAACTTACAAGACCAGGTTGAAACTCATAGTTTTCGATGGCTTTCATCATTGTGATGCTTGAGAAAGCATCATGTTTAAAAAAATTCATATCCATGTGTGCATTCTCCTATCGCAATAGAATGTTGTTTTTGTCTTCTAAAGACTGAATGGCTGCTTTCTTTTGCTCATCCGTGATGGCATCTGGCCATAGCAGTTCAGAAGCTTTTACAGTGCATAAGCGTGCTGTAATCACGGCACGTTGATCTGCTTGAGAGGCATCAACAGTGGCAAAAGAAATCCCTGCCGGTGTTTGACTGCCATCTGATGCTGCTGGATTAAGGGGGACATAGTGTTCCGTTGCGGTTATCTTTCCCATGACAGTTCCCGCTTCAATGAATGCTCCTGATGCAAACACCACTTCTTCGTTTGACATATCGGGGTCGTAGGGTCCAAGATAAGCGCCATTGCGTACGTCGTCATAAATAATATTCGTCATTTCACTGCCCTCCAAGCTGCTTCCCATTTTGCATGAATCTTTGCCTTGCTCGTCCCATCACTATGAGGGGTATAAGGCGAGACTTTTAAAGACGCGCTTTGAGAGCTAGCAGCCGTCAACACACACTGGCGTGCTTTCTCGATACTCATACCTTTTTGAATAGCTTTTGCTGCGTCAAAAGAAACGCCTAAGTGCTTTGCTTGCCTTTCAAGGGTTGTTAGTGCTTTTGCGCGCTTTCTTTCTTTTTCAAGCACGGCTTTCATATCTTCGCGCTTGTTTTCATTGTCCTCATTGTCTTCGTCCTCTTCGTCTTCTTCATCGTCGAAGTCTTCGGCGTTTTTGTCGATGTCGCTATCGTCTTCGTCCTCTTCCTCGTCATTGATGATGTCGACGATCTTTTCGTCATCATCTTCTTCAGCGCGGTATTGTGTGCGTGCCATGTGTTTTGTCCTTCTTTTTCTGTTGATGTTGGGTTTTGTGATATGGAATCCGTTAAGGCTTCCAAAGCTTGCGCAAGGGTGCCTTGCACATCTGCTAATCCAAGCGTGATCGCTTGGGTGCCTATAAAAGTTTCTGCTTTTGTGTCACGAATTGCAGCAGCATTTAAGCGTCTGTTTTGCGCCACCAAATCGACAAACATCTCGTAGAGCAGGGCGCAATCGGCTTGCATTTTTATCTGTGCTGTATCGCTCAAGGGTTCGTGAGGGTTGCCATGGGTTTTGTGATCACCTTCAAAGACAAAGGTCCATTTATGCCCGTGTTTTTCATCTGCACGGGATTGGTCAAGATGGGCACAAACAACCCCAATCGAGCCCACAACCCCTGTGCGAGCTACCCATATTTGAGAAGCAGAACAAGCAATGGCATAAGCCGCTGAACAAGCAAACTCATTGGCATGTGCCCAAATGGGTTTATTGTATTGTTTTGAGAGTGTTTGAAACTCTTCAACCAAATCAAAGACACCACCGGCTTCTCCACCGCCGCTGTCAATATCAAGTAAAACAGCACGAACATCAGGTTGTGCAATGGCTTCACGAAAAGAAGCCCTTAAACCTTCATAAGAGGTTAGCCCCGATAAAGCCCCAAGCCATGCACCACGGCGCACAAGCGTGCCATGAACTGGTAGGATAGCAATATTGTTTTGCACCACGTAAGTTTCTGGTGGTCTTAAAGCTTCCGTATCTCCTTGTCCAAATGCCCCAGGGGCAAACTTTTCTCCCTCAAAAAGACGCGGCGCAAGAGCATTCAAAATGATATCAAGTTTTGTCGAGGCAAGCATATGTGGAACCCCAAAAAGCCGTGATGCCAAGAACGGCATATCAAGATTATTCACCATTTTTATGTGCCTCACTGCCTTGGTTGCTTTCATAAGTCTCAGAAGGTTCTGAATCTGCTGTATCAATCGCTTGATTTTCACCAGAGGGCGCTGCCATATCCGTGTCAAAAGATAAGCCGCGCGCACGAGCGTCTGTGTGCTCTTCTTGCATTTCGGCATGAATGCTGTCGATATCAAAGCCGCGCTCAGCAAGTGCCATGCGTCGTGTTTTCAAGCCTGCACGGATTTCTTCTTTTTCCGCTGAGATATCCTTGTTTGGATCAATCATTTCAAGCGGGGGTGCAAAGCTTTCACATTGAAGCCATGGCAAGGGATTTTCTTCCCACCCTGGCAAATTGACGCATCCAGAAAGCACTGCCATTTCAACAAAACGCTCCCAAACAATGCGGTTAAACTGAAAGGCAATAATATGTTCACGCCATTGTTTGACGTGCCGTCTAAACTGAATGATAGAGGTACGCACATTAGAAAAATTCCCCCGCGTAACGTCTCCAGTCACAACGGCATAAGGCATATTAAGTGCTGCACAAATTTTCAAGATATTGCGAAATTGAAAAGCCTCATAAGAACCTCCAACCTCAACAGGATTTGAGAATGTAACTTCTTTATTCTCTCCTAAATAAAGAGATGCACCGGGCGCAATGACAGGTGCTTTGTATTCTTCTTCAACGTTGTTTTTATCACGATTATCGGATAATTTTTCGACGTTTGGTGAATTGTCCTTGACAAACGCCGCGAAAAGAGCCGCCGTCCTTTTTCTATCGAGTTCTGCGTCGTCATAGGATTCGAGTTGAAAGATCTTTGTCATACAGCGCGTTATTTTGGGAGAACCGCGCAATTGTCCGGCAATACGGCGCTCTTTGATGTGAAGGATCATTTCAGCGGGGACACGTATGCGTTCTTGACTCTTAAATGCTATGTTGGAAGGAGAAGCATCATAGGGGTGATGTTCCCAGAAATGATAAGCAACACGCTTACCACTGGCATTAAATTCAATTCCCATACGAATGTAATTGCCTTCAATCTCAGCCGGTCCATTGTAGGAAAGGTCCAACATTTCCGTGGGATAAACTTGCAACTGAAGAGGCACACCAGAGCGCCCGTAGAGATCAACATAATGCAATCTTACAAAGCACTCTCCGGTTAAAAATACTTCTCGTGCAATGGTTGCTTGCAGCCCATAAAAGCTGGTATCTTCATCATAATCGGCTTCATCAACCCATTGCCACCATAAGTCTAAAAGCTTTTTCTTTTCTTCTTGAAAGCCTTCAATACGAGGATAAGGTTTAATCCCATCACTTACAGCCGCAGAGACCCATTCCTCCGTTGCAGAACCATAAAGAGCTTCATTGTCATAAAGCCATCTTGAACGGGCAACAATGGTATCACCGCATTCTTCAATCGCTTTATTGATATGTTTTTTTGCGGGATCAAAACCACCCATGCGACGGCTTTTGCTTGCAGCTTCAAAATGGGGATTGTGTTGACGAGAAATTGTAAAAAAGCCCGTAAGTTTATTGATAAAGCCAGCCATTAATAGCCTCGTGAGATATTAAAATAGAACACGCGTGAACCTTTACGCCCTTCAAGGTCCGCTATTTGCGTATTGATCATTTCAAGAGCTCTGCGCAGTTCCTCAACAGAGCGGTTGCTGACTTGCTTATCGCCGTGACGCACTGATTGCGCACCCGAATAAAGAGCCTCTTCAATTTGTTCACGCCGCCTTTTTAAGTTTTCAAGTCTGTCAATTTTGCTGTTAATTGGTTCTAAAGTTTCATCCACAAATTACCTCCAATCCCCTCGCATATAAGGATTCATCACTGTTCTGGATTGTTTCCTTTGAGGTTTTGCTATCTGAGATCTTCTTGGAGAAGTGAATGAAGAAATCCCAGATGTTGGTTGCTCTACAGAACCTTCAATTTTAAGTTTTTCCAAACGCTCTTCTAAGATATCAACTTCTCGATTAAGGTTTATTCCCGCCGAAATCAGACCTTGTAAAGCCGCATAAGCATAGACCCTACAATCCAAGGCTTCGTTTCTTGCCTTTTCACTTTTTTGCCATTCAATACGCTTGAAGCCTTTAAAATATTTGATGACTTTTCTTTCAGCGGTTAGCTGGTCAAAATATTCTCGATCAAGGCTTTTGTGAAAGTGTGTTGCACCAGCCCCCGTTGCTTCAGGTCCCGATTTTTTAAATCGTGCCGTGATAATATCTTTCGCGGCATCAACCCCAACAATATAAAGATTAATCTGTCCTTTATTGTTTTTGCTTGGTCGGCGTGGCCATACCGCACGCCATCCCGCTTGCCCCTTAATGCCCCAGATACGCCGCCCCTCACGCGGGCGTACATAATTATAAACCGCCTGTGTATGTCCACCACCGGTATCAATACAAGCAGCTGTTATCCTAATCCCCTCTTTATAGCCTGGATGCGGCCAACGTTTTGCAAGATATTCATCCAATTGGTCCCATACTTCAAAAGAAGAGGGATCACCAAGGATCACTTGATAATCAATATGCCAACTTTCTTCACTACGCCCCCATCCCACCACTTCAAGTTCCAAGCGGTCATTTTGCACATCAATACCAGCTGTCAACACGACGGATTGTTCTGGTGCAAGGGGATAATCTTCGCGTTTTGCATAGAGGCTATCAGGATCAATAACTTCGCCTGTTCTGTCCTCCCATGGCTCTCCAAGAACTGTATTGACAAAAGGCTGTAGAAGAGCTGGATCATCTTTGGCATTTAAAAACTCTCTTGCACATTCCCCCCATGTAAGCCAAGGAGAATAGAGTGCCGAAATATGATAAGAACGCAAATTGGGTCTGCTTGACTCACTGGTTGGGACCCAGCATGCGCCTCTTTCTTCACACATGAGATCTGTTTTTCGGTGCTCGGCATGTTCATGACCACAATGCGCACAAACAAAAACAGCTTTTTCGGGAGCCCCTTTCGGCCATTTGATTTGTGACCAAACAATCGGCTGGAGTGTACCACATGCATCACAAGGCACGTTGTAATATCGCTGGTCTCCTAGCACAAAATCCTTGGCAATACGGCTTGTGTCACGGTGGGTGGGTGTGGACAATTTAAAGATCTTTCGTTGTACAAAGGTCGAGGTACGCTTTTCCGCAATCATCACCGGATCACCTTCGTTATCCACACTGAGAGGATAACCATCCACTTCATCCAAAATCAGATAACGAATAGGCATGGAACGCAAACCAGCAGCACTGTTTGCCCCTGTAAGCATCAGTGCACCACCATCAAACTCTTTCGAAAACATGGTATTCCCGCTGTCACGTGCTCGTGCTGGGGCTATGCGTTCACTTAAAACTGGACTTGCCATAATCATAGGATCAAGCCGCGTCTTTGAAAGCTTTTTGGCTGTCTCAACGGTCGGCATGACATAAAGAGCAGGTCCTGGACTATAATGAATAGCATAACCGCAGAAATTTAATCCTGCCTCTGACATGCCAACTTGCGCCCCTTTCATGACAATAGTTGTTTCAATCGGTTTGTGAGAGGAAAGGTTATCCATGATTTCACGCAAATAGGGGGTCCGCTTTGTTCTCCACAATCCAGGTTCAGCACTTGCTACGGTGCTAAGGTATCTATTCTTATCCGCCCATTGCGAAACCGTATACGGTGGGTCCGGTTGTCGTGCGTTATTGGCATGGGCGAAAAATTCTTCGACTGCATTGTCATCCATTATTCGTTTCTTGCAAGTTCTCTAACTCTGGAGAATGAGGATCATGAAAAGGCACTGGAATATTAACCGCCTCAAGCAAAGCGGTTCTCATAGTGTAATCAATAGCACCAATAAGGCTGGCCGCATCACATCCAACTTGTGCAGCAATGCTTGCACCAAAACGATGAGGAAAATTCAACATAGCATCACGGTGCGCTCTTCCAAACTCACGAGCTGCTCTCTTGACTTCTTCACGGTCAACGGTTGTTTCGCGTAAGCGTTCAAGAGCAATCTTCTCGCTTTCAAGGGCAACTTGCATTCGCTCCAGTTTTATCTTGTATTCATTGGCTCCATCTGTAGAGGCTTGTTTGATCTTTGTCCGCGGTTGACCATCAGGCGCTAAAAATGGAGCAGGGCGCTTTGTTGGATTCTCATTCCAGATAGCTGTTGCAAGCGCTTCATTGACAGAACCATCTTCAAAAAGAGCCTTATCAAATTTCCCTGTCTTTATCCGAGAAACCACCGCATTATGTGAAACCCCCATCTTCTTCGCAAACGCACGAACCGATAGACCCTTACGCGTTTTCTTATTCATAGTTGCTCCATTTTGAATGGTATATACGAATTATTGTACACTTTAATTATTGACAAGGTTTTATTTTTCGTGTACATAAAATATATGAAGATAGTGTGGGATGAACCAAAAAGAGCTTTAAACATTGATAAACATAAGCTTGATTTTGCTGATGTTATTTACTTTGACTGGGAACATGCTCTTATTGATGCAACACATTCAAACCGCATGAAGGCTATTGGACATTTTGCTGATGGCACAACAGTTATTGTTTTTGCAAAGCTTGGCAATGAAGCAATATCCATTAGCAGTTTTCGTCAAGCGAATAAAAAAGAAAGAGAGGTTTTCAATGACTATCAAAAAAAACTTTGAAACAGAATGTGGCTACACAAAAGAAGATTGGGACGCTGTGGATTCCCCACCACTAACAGATGAAGAACTTGCACGCTTAAAGCCAGCTAAAGACGTTTTACCAGCCTCCTTTTTTAAGTATGTAACAGAAGAACGCCGTAAACGTGGGCGTCCACCCGTTGAATCTCCTAAACAAGCGGTTACTCTCCGTCTCGACCCAAATGTTATTGCCTCTTTTAAAAAACAAGGAAAAGACTGGCGAACACGTATGGGTGAAGTCTTAAAAAAAGCAAGTGGCAGCTAAACCAACCACCTCCCCATTGTTGATAACGGGGAGGAGAGATGTGTCTTAAGCTAAGCAGCTTTTACGACAGATCTTTCTAAGACTTGTTTTGCTTCTTTGATTAAAGCTTTATAATGTTTGCTTTCTTCTACCAACGTAAAGGCTTTGACAAGATGCATATGGAGTGGACCATAAATGTAAACAGCCTTTTTAGTTGGAGACATTTGATCCCAATCTTTTGGGAAAGCAAAACGTATATCATCACAATAATCAACAGATTGGCTTTTTAGTTTCTTTTCACATTCAATAAAGTAGCGTCGAGCCTGTCTACCTTTCTCATTGCGTTCAACCATTGAGAGCTCTTTCGCCATGTCTAAAGTGATGTGATATTCTGTACTTGGACGACCGCTTTTAGGTTTTACTAAATTTTTAGTAAAACTCACAAAGTCTTTATTTTCTAGGAAACCATATTCTTTAATACGATTAATAATCCAATCGTTAAAACGAGATGTTACCTTCAAAAACGTATGCAACTCACGTGCATTTACTGCTTGAACAGTTTCTTGATCAATTGTTTGTTCTGTAATTTTAATAAGAGTGTTCATAATGAACTCCTTGTTGATTAGGCTTTCTATTGACATCCTAAGAGGATGCCGGGTGCTAGAAAACACGGCAACAAGCCCGTCGTTACGCTTTCCTCGTGAGAGTATTGTATAGCGTAACCACACCCGACAATATTATTATACGCATGTAGCATATAATGAGTCAAAGTCTTTAATGTGCGGAAGACTGATTATTTCGGCAACCAATCCGCTTGTTGTTTTAAGGTGTTTTCTAGGCACCTGATTCGAAAATAGACATTGACGCAACAATGTCAAGAATAAACATAATTTTTATCTAAAAATAATCGCATACTGTACAGTGTACATATTGAAATCATTATTTATCAATGAGTTAAATGTACAATGTATAGTCAATTTGAAAATTCTGTCGCTAGCGATAGTTCGCGCTCGTCCGCCCCGCAACGAAGCCAACCCGCTGGGAAGTACCTTTTGAATTGATTTTATTGATTTTTTTTATGAAAAAACAAAGTATAAGTGATAATCTGTTTTTAAAATTGCAATAAGAATATGTAATTCCTAAACTCATAAGGATATGGAATATATAGATAAAGCTTGAGAACATGATCTAGCCTTTCTTATTAGCAGCGTATTCTTGACGAGAAAGTTGTCTCTGTATATTTTGGGTTAATCTTTCATTGGCATATTGTGCAATAGCACTTGCAATCTCTGGCTTGGACATCACCCCAGCAATGGAGGGTCCTTTTTGTTTTGCAATGGGGAATTGATCTCCATCGGCTCTTTGAAACACATTCCCATTCAGCTTTTTTAATTCAACGCGCTTTGGAAAACTCCCACCTTTGATAAAAGCATGGGGTAATATTTCTTTCTTTCCAAACAGTGTGTAAGTTACGCCGCGTTTTGTTTCGTTTGCTTGAAAAAATTTAAGAGGTATCGGTGTTCCAGAACCAATGATATCGGTCTCGAGAAGCTTTGCTGTAGCCTTTCCTTTAATATAAACGCCTTTTTTGACACGCTTTGATTGGGCAGATGTAACATCGGCAATTTGTTTTTCTGCAAAGCGTTCGACTTGTTTTGCAGAGGTATTTACAGCATTACGCAAAGCCCAATTAAGGCGTGGTGCTTGAAGACTGGTGAAGGTATCCTTCACCTGTTGAAGATACCATTTTTGGTGGATGATTAACTTCAACTTCTAAGCCTTTTTTGGGGTAGGTGTTGATGACTTAGAAGCTTTAGATGCTTTTGGCTGTTCGAGTGGAATTTCCTCTGTCACTGGTTCAGACGATGTTTGTACGGCTTCTTGTTTTATCTGCTTAATTTGTTCAACTGCCTTGTCTGTTTTTGCTGTTGTCTTGACTCCAATAAAAGGTTTTACAGCATTAGCGCGCTTGAGACGTGCGTAGACTTGATTAGAAACTTCAACAAATGGATTATTGGGTGTTGATGGTTCAAATCGAACAGTGCTTTTAATGTCTCTACAAGACATTGATTTATAATGATAATTCACCGTTTTGTATGTTGAATGAGAGTCCCGAATAACGTAGGATTCTCTCATTTCAAATCTGTTTATGTTGAATCAATCAAAATCACTTGCTTGCACACCACAAGTGGGGCTGGCGTGTGGGTAAAAACTATAGAAGAAAGGAGTAAAAATGGTTCTTATGAATCGTCTTAATGCAAGATCTGTCGCAACATTGGGGACTGGCAATATAATGATGGTGCTGGCTTGCTTCTTCACAAACGTAAAGATGGAGGTGCTCAATGGCTTTATCGTTATACCATTCATAGACGTCGTCGTGAAATGGGATTGGGTGCCTTAAGACATGTCTTTTTAAAAAAAGCCCGTGAATTGGCAACTGGGTGGCGTTCGGTTTCACGTGAGGAGCGTGACCCCATTAAAGAACGCAATAAACAAAAGCGTAAGGCAATAAGCAATCTTCATTACTTAAAAGATATTGCCGTAGATGCTTTTGAAAGTCGGAAAGCTGAATTAAAAGATGATGGTAAGGCTTGTGATTGGTTTTCACCTTTACGTCTTTATATTCTCCCTAAATTAGGCTGTCTACCCGTTTCAGAGATTACACAAACAGAGATACGCAATACTCTTGCCCCTATTTGGCATACAAAAGCTGCAACAGCAGAGAAAGCATTGATACGTCTTAATCTTTGTCTTAAACATGCGGCTACATTAGGGTTGAATGTTGATTTACAAGCAACAACAAAAGCACGCGCGCTCTTAGGCAAACAACGCCATAAAACGCAAAATTTTCCAGCTATAGATTGGAGAAAGGTTCCGGCTTTTTATAAAACACTTTGCGAAACAACAACAATGACACAACTGGCTTTACGTTTGCTTATTCTGACAGGCGTTCGTACTTTTCCTTTATGTCATATCCATAAAGATCAAGTTGAGGATGATATCTGGACTATTCCTGCTGAAAATATGAAAGGAAGGCGTGATGCTACAACAGAATTTCGCGTCCCTTTATCAACAGAAGCATTAGATATTTTAAAACAAGCGCGCCTTTTATCTCGCAATGATTTCTTTTTTTCTGCAACAGGTCGCGGTCCCCTCGCGCATAGGTGTATGGCTCAATATATGAGAGACAATAAAATTGAAGCCTGCCCCCATGGTTTTCGCTCTAGCTTACGTGATTGGCTCGCTGAGACAACCGATGCCCCCTATGAAGTCGCTGAAACTATTCTAAGTCATACAGTCGGAGG